>CAZKHA010000109.1:0-11818 GCA_964552325.1 uncultured Bacteroidales bacterium | reverse complement strand
GTTGGCGTTTATTGTAAAACAGACCTCAAGATCACATCAAGAAAGAAAAATTCCTAGCTTTAAAGAATATCAGATTGAAGAAAACTATTGATGAGTAACACAAAAATTTCCATACGTTTCTTTGACGACCGTGAAGTACGAGCTATTTGGGATGAAGAAAATGCCAAGTGGTGGTTTTCGGTGTTGGATATTGTAGCAGTGCTTACTGACCAAGACGACTATACAAAAACACGCAACTATTGGAAATACCTTAAAACAAAGTTAAAGAAAGAGAATAGCCAAGTGGTTAGTGCTACTACCCAGTTGAAGTTTCTTGCTCCAGACGGGAAAAGACGTTTTGCTGATATGTTAGATTACAATGGCATAATTGCATTGGGTAAAGAATTTCCCGGGAAAAAAGCAAACCGATTTATTGAATGGTTTACATACAGCGATAAGAGTATAGACGGGAAGAGTAAAACAAAAGCTTATGCCTTATTTGAAAGTTCGTTTATCGAAAGCATTGAAGTTGGGACAGCAAAAGGCTTGCAACAAATTCATGCGTATTTATTTGGAGGATTGTATGATTTTGCAGGACAAATAAGACAAAAGAATATTTCAAAAGGAGGTTTTCAATTTGCAGTATCACGCTTTTTAGGCGATACATTACAGCAAATAGAAGCAATGCCTGAAAATACATTTGACGAAATAGTAAACAAATATATTGAAATGAACATTGCACAACCTTTTATAGAAGGTAACGGCAGAAGCACTCGGATATGGTTGGATTTGATACTAAAAAAACGTCTCAAAAAATGCATTGATTGGAGTAAAATAAGCAAGCGAGATTATATGAACGCAATGATGCTAAGTCCAACAAAAAGTAATACTCTGAAAACTCTATTGAAAAATGCGCTTACCACTAAAATAAACGACCGCGAAACATTTATGAAGGGAATAGATTATTCTTATTATTATGAAGAAAATGATTAAAGATAAAAACAACAAAACGCTAACAAAGGCTAAAATCAAGCGGGCGGAAAGTGCTAATTTGAAGGGTAGTATAACTAATAAACTTCACCGTAATTTGACAGTGCAGTGCTCCGAAATGCACGCCAGTAAAGAGGTTCCCTTGTTCCGAACATTTTTTTAACTAAAAATTATTGTTGTTGCTGCAGCCAGCTTGTAAAACCTCAGCTCCTAAACTATCCAAACATGCATTAGTTCAATTAAACCCCCATAATGTTCAGTTGAGCAAACTAATAATGGATGTAAAACCCCCGAAAATTCAACTTTGTGGTTACTAATTACAGGGTTCGCTTGAGCATGATTTTCGTAATGGCTTAAGTGCTTAGGTAATTTTTTTTGTTGTATTGCGCACATCTCGGCGTTCTTGAATAGGTTTTGGGCGCTTTTAACAAAAAGTAGTTTACCTTTACCTAGCTTTTGCTCAGCGCAGGGTTCTGTGTTTTAAATGTATTAGTAATGATGCTGAATTACAAAGGTTTGAGTCTAAAAATGAAATTGAAGGTTGGATTGCTCTTCGCTGGCATTCTTCCAACGTTTATGATCTTAAATAATGGCCAGTTGGCTGGTAGGGAAGGATACCTCCACTATTTTATGGCTTGGGCTGTTTTGTTTGTTTTCCTGATCATAAGTTGGACGGTAAATATGTATATTGCGCAAAAGTACTTGAAACCCAGCGGCAAGGCGCAAGTTGTGCAAAAAGTCCTGGCCATAGTGGTCAGCAATACTGTAGTTTTGGGCGCATTTATCTTTCTGGGGGTTTATGTTTTAGATGATTTTTACATGGTGTTCGAACGCAAGCCCAATGCCGTGCTTTTTGTATCGATTAGAGGTATTACCAGTATTATTTTAATCTATATTGTTTTGGCGGCAATTCATTCGTATAAAAAGGCACAGGAAGTAGCCTTGCAAAATCAAATGCTTAAAACCGAGAACATTCGGGCACAGTTTGAATTGCTTAGGCAGCAAGTAAACCCACACTTTTTATTCAACTCCCTGTCAACGCTCCGGGCAATGATACGTTCAGGCAATCCCGATTCGGAGCTTTTTGTGATAAAACTGGCTGAGATGTACCGTAACCTATTGGCCAAACGCGAAAACGAAACCAGTACCTTAAGCGAAGAACTTGATTTTGTGAATAATTATTCGTTTATGCTCTTCGCTCGGTTCAAAGACATGCTCCAAATAAAGCGATCTGTTGATGAAGCCTTGCTGAACCATACACTGCCAACGTTTTGCTTACAGCTGCTGGTTGAGAACTGCATTAAACACAACAGCATTTCAAGCGATAAACCCCTTACCATTCATATTTTTACGACCAACGACCAACGGGTTTGCGTACAAAACCAACTTCATCCCAAGTTTACAAGGGATGTACCCTCAGGCTTTGGAATAAGTAATTTAAAAAAACGCTTTGAAATGCTGGGCGTTACAAACGGCATTAACGTAGTGCAAAACGATAGCATGTTTAAAGTCGAGGTAAAACTCATCAGTGCACAGGGCGTGCATTCTCCATAAAGTCTTAATTTTGGGCAAAAAAGCTTATTCTGCAAAATAAGCAAACCTCCATTAACCAAAACATTCCCGCCATGAGAATACTACTAGTTGAAGATGAGCCCCAAACTGCTCAGTTGCTTAAAGACATCCTGATGCATGTTAAGCCCGAAGCCCAGATTCTGGCCATTACCGAGAGTATTCAAAATACACTTGATTTTTTGGGCAATACCACCACTTATCCTGATTTGATATTTATGGATATCCACTTGGCTGATGGAAGTAGTTTTGAAGTGTTTTCGCATATTAAAGTGCATTGCCCGGTGGTGTTTTGTACGGCTTACGATCAATATGCCTTGCAAGCCTTTAAAGCCAATGGCATCGATTATTTGCTGAAGCCTGTAACAGAAACCGACGTAAGGGCAGCATTTGACAAATTGGAAAGCTTAAGGCAACGCGATGAGCCCGAGACAGCCCTCAGGGACTTGATTCAGCAACTAACAGGAGCAAGCAAGAAGTTTAAAACATCTATTTTGGTGCATTACCGCGATAGTTTTATCCCGCTTTTAATGGCTAACATAGCCCTCTTTATGCTTGAGAACGAAATCTTGTATGCCTATACATTCGAAAACACCAAATATCCAGTGGCCAAAAGCCTCGATGACCTTGAACACGACAGCAATCCGAACGACTTTTACCGCATCAACAGGCAGGCGTTAATCAACCGTAAAGCAATCACGCTTTTGCAACCCTATTTTAACCGGAAGGTGATAATTAAGACACCCATAAAGGTAAGCGAACAATTAATTGTAAGCCGCTTAAAGGTTAGTGAGCTGATGAAATGGATTGAACAAGCCTAGTTTTGGCAATTCCAATGACGGGATTGTTCATTTGGGACTAATTCCCGCCTCAAATTACAATTGCATGTTGCACTTTTGCATCCAATACTTATTCATGTAGAATATGGGAATTAAATCACTTTTCATGCTTGTTGGTTTACTGCTTCCGGTAGCAAGCGTTTTTGGCCAAGCCGAGCAGTTGATAGGCACTTGGCTTACCGATGACCAAAAAACGGCTATTGAGTTCTTTAAGAGCGGCAGTACGTATTCGGGTCGTATTGCATGGATGGCAGAACCTAACGATGCAAAGGGCCTTCCTTTTGTTGACCGGAAAAACCCCGATGAAAGCAAACGTAACCAAAAGGTTTTAGGTCTCACCATCATTACAGGCCTTGCGTTTAAGAAGGGCGAATTTATCGCTGGAACTGTTTACGCCCCCAAACGTGGGATTTACGCCAAATGCAGCATTAAAGTTTTGTCGAACACTAAACTAAGCATTACTGTCTCGAGCGGATTGTTTTCCGATACCAAAACCTGGACTAAGAAATGACACAGCTGCCTACCTTCTGGGTTTTGAGGAGTTGCTTGACGGCACATTCGCAGTACGTAATAAATTGGCTCTTCGCTGTTTTTAGTGGGTAATTTTGAATGTTTATAGCATCATTTAATGTACAATAGACATTTTGGCGTCCATTCAGCACCCTTCTACAGGCTCATTGCGGTTGCTTAGAGCAGGTGTTCAGTACAGCGTTTAGTGACAAAAAAGTACTTTTCGGAAGAGACTAAATATTGGTTAACTGGTATTTAGCCATTTATTATAGTACAACAACTTATTCCTTAATACTAATTTACTCATTACTTAATGGAAGGTATAAATTATGCTTAAACAAGCGAGCAATAACTTTATAACCACGGTTTACCGCGTTTGTGCATTGTGTTGAGCCTGCCATAACTGGCTTAGAAATTAAGGTGTTAAAACTTAGTGACAGCGGTAAACTTGTGCAGTCAAAACGAGGCATATGCAGAATTACTGGAAGTGCCCCATGTGCCCTATTGTAACTATTGATGCTACATTTTTATTTAAATTGCTACAAAGGTTTATTGTTCAATTCACCGTTCTTTTTGTTCAGTTCAGCCCGTAAATGGTTTATAAATGTGCTTGGAGCAAGCATCTTTGCGCTCAAAAATTTTGTAAAATGAAAAGCACATCCTACCCAAAACATCATGATAGTCGCCGGCTACAAACGCTTTTACTGGAGCTACAGCGTATATTAATTGGAATAAAGCAAGGTTGGTTGATTAAAGGTAGCCCGTATGCCATATTGCTAGTGCTTGTATTGATATGTAGTACGCTTGCCACGCAGGCGCAAGCGCCCAATAAATTCAATTACCAAGCTGTTGCCCGCGATATTACCGGAGCTGTAATTGTAAATCAATCAATTGCTGTCCGTATTAGTTTACTCGAAGGAATGTTTGGCGGCACATTGGCATACCGTGAAACACATTTGGCCAGCACCAATGCTTATGGTCAGGTTAGTATAAAGATAGGCGAAGGAATGGTAGATGTGGGGGATTTTATTTTGCTAGATTGGGCTCATATAAACTATTACCTGAAAACTGAAATTGATGTGAATTCCACCGGCATCTTTACGGAGATGGGTACCACGCAGTTGGTTTCGGTACCATATGCGCTGCATGCCCTCACAGCAGCCAATAGCATTCAGTACACCGCGGGAAGTGGGGTAAACCTTGATGGCAACACCATCACCAATACCCAGCCCAATGCAAATCACACTGGAGATGCTGTTGGTGATCAAAACCTTACCGTTGTGAAACTCCAAGGGCGTGATGTATCGCCTAACCCTCCCATGGCAGGGCAGATTTTAAAGTGGAATCTGGGAACGATGCAGTGGGAACCGGCTGATAATAATGCGCAATATTTAGGAGGCTTTGGAATTGATGTGACTGGTGGTACAATTACCAACATTGCACCTGACCAAACCGTAAATCTTGCTGCAAGCGGCGCAGGGATACAGATTGATGGCAGCTACCCCAATTTTACGCTGAGCAACACCGATCCTAATCAATACCACAGTGGCGATGCGTTGGGTTCAACAGCCTTAACAGTAGTAAAGTTACGGGGCCGGAGCATTTCGTCAGCCACGCCAAGCAATGGGCAGGTTTTGCAATGGAATACCAGCCAACAGGAATGGATTCCCGCGTCCTATTCGGCATCCAGTACCAATGTGGTAATGGATCAAGAAGGCGATACGAAGATTCAGGTTGAAGAAACCTTAGACGAGGATAAAATACGGTTTGATTTGGGGGGAACCGAAAAATGGGTGATGGATCAATCGACTCTGGAAGCCAAAAACACCGGAAATTCGGTTTTTATTGGTGAAGATGCAGGTCAATTGGATGACTTATCCACCAACAACAATGTGTTTGTTGGGTATCAAGCTGCTAAAGATAATACAGGGGGCGAGAACAATGTCGCCATTGGTTCGCAAAGCCTTCAGGCCAACAATGCCAACAGCCGTTCAACAGCCGTGGGGGCCAAAGCCATGCTGTATGCCGATAACCGGTCCAGCGGACGAGAAACATATAATACCGCCCTGGGCTTTGAAGCTTTAAAAGGCAGCAACAACCCCAATCAAAACACCGGCCAGTTTAATACCGCCGTTGGCGACCAGTCACTTACCGGAATAACCACCGGCAATGCAAATACTGCCGTTGGTGTGGCCAGTCTTTACACCAATACCTCGGGCGCTGACAATTCAGCCTTTGGTAGCGGTAGTTTGTACGGTAATACCACTGGTTCTAACAATTCCGCTATTGGCAGCGGGGCCTTGCACGACAACACTCAGGGCGCAGACAATGTGGCCATTGGCAGTCTGGGGTTAATATCAAATAAAACTGGAAAAAAAAACCTCTCGTTGGGGACAGGTGCTTTGTTTAGCAACACCGGAAACAGCCGCAGCATTGCCATCGGTTTCAATGCCATGTACAATGCCGACAATCGGACTACAGGCCGTGAAACCAATAATATTGCCATTGGGCACGAAGCATTAAAGGGTAGTACAACTGCCGCTTCTAATACGGGGCAAAACAATATTGCCATAGGCAATCAGGCATTGTTTTCGATAACAGCTGGTTATGAAAATGTGGCTATTGGCACAAAATCACTTTTTTCATGCAACCAGGGAGATGACAATACCGCTGTGGGAAATCTCAGTCTTTATACAAATACAGACGGTAGCAACAATTCCGCCATAGGAAACGCTGCCCTTTATTACAACACCTCTGGCTCTAATAACACAGCGGCTGGGAATTGGGCCATGGTAAATAACACTGAGGGAAACAACAACACTGCCTTAGGCTATAATTCATTAGCTGAAAACACTGTTGGTTGGTACAATGTGGCTATAGGTAGCGAGGCTTTGTATTCGAATAAAGCCAATGAGCGTTCAACTGCAATTGGTCATAGGGCTATGTACTTTGCCGATAACCGGGCCACTGGACGTGAAACGTTTAATACAGCCGTTGGATATGAAGCTCTACGAGGAAGTGGTATTCCAGTAAACAATACAGGCCAATACAATACAGCCTTGGGCGACCAGGCTATGCTTAGCAATTCTTCCGGCAATTTCAATGCAGCCACTGGCTATTGGGCAATGGGAAGCAATACCGCGGGCAATTACAATGCTGCACAGGGTTACAAAGCATTATATGGAAACACAACTGGTGAGTATAATACGGCCAACGGAAGTAAAGCACTCTATTCAAACAAAGCAAATAGCCGAACCACTGCCATAGGTTATCAGGCAATGTATTATGCCGATGACAGGTCCTCAGGGCGTGAAACATTTAACACTGCCATTGGATTTGAAGCCATGAAAGGAAGTATTACGGCTGCTAATAATTCAGGATTGTACAATACGGCCTTTGGTGATCAGTCATTATATTCGATCACAAGTGGTTATGGTAACACTTCTGCAGGTTTCCATTCCCTTTATAACACCACAAGTGGTGGATACAATTCGGCATTTGGCTCCCAAGCCTTGCTGAGCAACACTAGTGGCCAGAACAATGTAGCCGTTGGAAACCAAGCTCTTGAGCAAAACACAACAGGGCAGGATAATTCAGCCTATGGAAATGGGGCGTTACAAAATAACAAAGGCAATAGCCGCAGTACAGCCATCGGTAGTTATGCCATGTATAATGCTGATAACCGGACTACTGGGCGATTAACCTACAACACTGCTGTGGGATATGAAGCACTGAAAGGGAGCAGTACAGCCTCCAGCAATTCGGGTCAATATAATACTGCCATTGGCGACCAAACCGCATATTCAATTACCTCAGGTAGTTACAACACTGGCATGGGTAACAACGCCTTGTATTCAATTACCTCTGGAAGCCGTAACCTTGCTTTTGGTAGTAACTCGTTGCGAACGCTAACCAATGGCAGTGATAATGTTTCGTTGGGGATAGAAGCACAGTATGCTGGTATAGGTAATTACAATGTAGCAATTGGTAATTATACCTTAAAATCGAATCCCATGTCTTCTTATAACACAGCCATCGGCCATAGTGCTATGCAAAATATTGTAGGATTTCAGTCGCAAGGGCATAATACCGCCGTTGGCTTTGAGGCCTTGATGGGAAGCACTTCTATAAACACTAATTCTGGGTTATTTAATACAGCTATTGGATACGGGGCCTTACGGGTAAATACCAGTGGAAGTAGTAATATTGCGGTTGGTACAATGGCTCTTGTGGTGAATACTTCAGGTGAATTTAACACAGCAATTGGACGTGAAGCCTTGGCAAATAATACTGCTGGAATTGCAAATCTGGCAATTGGGGCTAATGCGGGCATAAGCAATACTACCGGTAACAGCAATACTTTTGTGGGTATTGATGCCGATGCAGCCGCGGCAAATCTTACCAACGCCATGGCATTAGGTGCCAATGCAGTGGTGAATGCCAGCAACAAAATAGTGTTGGGCGATGCCAGTGCCACATCGGTGGGCGGTTATGGTGCCTGGACCAATTATTCTGATCGCCGGCTTAAGGAAAATATACGCTATACAAGCAACCTGGGTTTACCTTTTATCATGAAGCTAAATACAGCTTCGTACAATTACAAAGCCGATGAAAACAAAGTACGGCGCGATGGCTTGATTGCCCAAGATGTTCAACAATCACTTAATGAACTGGGATTGGAATTCAGTGGTTTGGTGATTGATGATGATAAAGATAAAACCATGAACCTCTCGTACGAAGCTTTCGTAATCCCCCTAATTAATGGCATGAAAGAACAGCAAGTCACCATCAATCAACAACAAAAATTGATTGATGACTTGGTAAAGCGCATCCAAAATCTCGAATCAAAATTGCAATAGTCATGAAAAAAATTGGGATTTTGCTTATTGTGCTGTTGCTTACTTGCCACACTTGGGCGCAAAGCCTCTCTTCGGATGCAATTTCGAATGGTGGAGGATACGAAAGCAATGCTGGCTCCACATGGAGCTATACCATTGGTGAGTTAGCCATTGATTACTATACAGGGAGTACCAGCCTGGCATGTGGGTTCCAGCAAAGTTTCCAGGATTTGATGCGTAAAGTAATGCTAACGCTATTGCTAGAAGGACTGTATGATGGTGCTTCGATGCGCAAAGCTCAAAACGCTAGTGGCGATCAATATCCGGGCAATGTGGCCGACCGGATTAGTGTAAGCTTACGGCATCCCGCCCCACCTTTCGATAATGCGTTAACGGTTAACGAAGTTGATTTAAAGCAAGACGGAACAGCCGAATTTTCGGTTGATCTCACTTTTAACGCTGAATATTTTATAGTGATAAACAACCGCAACCACCTCGAAACTTGGACAGCAAGTCCTTTGGCTTTTAGCGGCAATACCATTGTGTATGATTTTACCCAAGCGGTCGCCAATGCTTATGGCAGCAATATGAAGGATATGGGTGAAGGCAGGTTTGGTTTTTTTGCGGGCGATGCAAACCACGATGGAAGCATAAACGAAACAGACATTGATATGCTTACGATGGCCGCTACAGGATTCCAGACCGGATACATTGACCAAGATATAAATGGCGATAGGGTAATAGACGCACTCGACTTGATTTTGACCGATAACAATGCGGCAGCTACACGTATGGTTTTGCGTCCTTAGGTAATGAGAGAAAAGAAGGCTTTTGTTAACTGAGTTTCTGTTTCTGGTAATCGCTTGGGGCAATCCCGAAATAGCGTTTAAAGGTTCGCGAAAAATAGGAGGGGTCTGAAAAACCCACTGCATAGGCCACCTCGGCCACATTTTTTTGGGTGGTGGTGAGCAACTGGGCTGCATGCTCAAGCTTAATAGCCAAAACAAATGCCGTTGGTGTGGTGTTTAAGCCCGATTTAAACAAACGTTGGGTTTGCCTGATTCCTAAACCTACTACCGCAGCCAATTGCTCAACCGTAATTAACTCGGTAAGGTTATGGGTAACGAATTCTTTTGCTTTATCAAAAACTGCTTGGTTCGGCAAGGGTTTTTCGGGCTCTGGTTCGTTTTGAAGCAAATAATGAATCAATTGCTGGTCATGTTCATCGTTGCGTATGGGTTGGGCAGGCCGTTTAAGTTTTATGAAAAAAGCGAGTACGGCTAAGCTTCCGCATCCAATCGAAAAAAACAAGAAAAGCAACCAATTATCGGCATAATGAACAGTCATTTTCTTAAAAAAAGAAGCTGAACCTGTAAGCCTCAGCTTGCTCCATTTGTTGGGATAGCCAAAATCGTGGAAGCCTTGGAAGCTTATGCTACCATAACCCTGAATGGGGCCAGGTTCAAGCATTTTAAAGTCAACAATGGTGTCGTTGTCGTTTAAGCAGAAATCGGCTTTAAACCCTAAACCTTTTTGGGGTATAACTCCAATACCTTCCCAAGGGATAATGCATTCCAATGTATAAAATGCATCCGTATCGCCATTGTAGTTAGAAGTCCCCTTGAATTGGGACTTGGTTTTAACAACCACGTTGGCAATTCCAATTTCTTTTGGGACCCTATATTTTAAGGCTGAGTCAAGCGGGTCGCTGGTAAACACGGCACAAGCACCATGCAAATCGAACAGAAACTGATAATCGTTAAAGTCCATCGTATCGCGGCTGTCGTTCTTGGTGTCAATATAAAACTCGAAGCTATCGTTGTAATGCAGGCGCTTGAGTGTTTGGGGCGATTCAAGCCCAACCAAATAGCTGTCGAAAACCCTTGCAGCGAGATAAAGATTCGTCTCGTCCCAGGCCAAAAATACCTCACAGCGGTTGGCATCGTGGTTGCTCGAAATTGGCCCCATAAACCTGGCCACAGGCTTTGATTCCCATTCTGCCAAATCGCCATCTACCACTATTGCTTGGTTGCTATACGGAATCCCTAGGACATTGTTTGGCTGGGCATAGAGATTTGCCAAAACAAACTGCAATAAAACCAGCATACTATATCCGAGGTAAGGTCTGTGCATCGAAACGTTTTTTGCAAATATATGAATTCAAGTCAAAGGTATATTCGAACATCCATTACAACTAGGCTTTTAAACTGAGGAAAACTAGGTATGATTAGTATTTTTAGTTATTAAAAACCAGCAACTTGCGTATTTATCCTAGGTCTTTGTCGTTTGAATCCAAAAGGTAGTCGCAGCATTACCTGTTTCTGGCGTATTCAAACCTGTCATCTGGAGGTTCAGGAAATAATTTTGTTGCATAAAATTCAGAACCAGTAAAACTCAATGCCATGAAGAAAGTTTTCGTTTTTACCCTCTTAGTACTCTTAAGTTTCTTAGCACAGTCGCAAGCCCCTCAGTTTTTCAACTATCAAGCCGTTGTGCGCGATGCCACAGGCAATTTGCTAAGCAACCAAACTATTAGCCTTCGTATATCGATCGTTCAAGGGAGCCTGCTGGGCTCCATGGTTTATCAAGAAACACATTCTGTAGTTACCAATACTTATGGGCAGGCTAGCCTTTCGATAGGCGCTGGCACCCCAGGCATGGGTAGCTTTAGTGCTATTGATTGGTCGTTAGGCAATTACTTCATTAAAACAGAAGTTGATGTGGCTGGAGGTTCAGCTTTCATCTTTATGGGTACATCGCTATTGCAATCAGTTCCTTACGCCCTGTATGCAAAAACAGCCGGTTATACCTCTGGCACAGGTATAGGTATTGCCGGAACTACCATCACCAACACGGCACCCGATCAAGTCGTAACACTAACCCCTGGAACAGGTATTAGCACCGTGGGAACTTACCCCAACTTTACGCTTACCAATACCAAGCCCAATGCAACCCATACGGGCGATGCAACAGGTTCTGATGCGCTTACGGTAATCAAGCTCCGTGGGAGGGAATTGGCCGATGTGCCCCCCAGCAACGGGCAGGTGCTGAAGTGGAACAATACGCTGGTTAAGTGGACCCCTTCGGATGATG
>CAZKHA010000108.1:0-11918 GCA_964552325.1 uncultured Bacteroidales bacterium | reverse complement strand
CCTGCCATGAGCCTGCCGAAGAGTGCAAATGGCCTGCCCTGAGCCTGCCGAAGGGTGCAGATGTGCAGATGCTCAAGAGGTTGGTTCAAGGCCTCGTAGCGCCCGATGGTGTTGATGTGGAAATGGCCTGCCCTGAGCTTGTCGAAGGGTGCAAATGTGCAGATGAAAAACCCTTCGCGATATATCCCGCATCTGATAAGGGGATTCTGCTTCCGGTGCGCTGTGGCAGAATGACGCGGTAATTTTTATCAGGGAGATATTTATCATTTTATAGCCCGTAGAGCTTCAATGCCGATAGAAACAACGAAACAAGCGATTTCCCTTGTCCGGAGGACATGAATCATGAACGCGCAATCCTTGTAAATTTCTAATTATTAATCCCCTATGGGGAAGGTTCCTGGTTTCATCCGTTTTGTTTGCCTTTAGCCCGTCAGGTGTTGTAGAATTCTGTGCAGAACAGTGCCCTTTAGGGGCTGTGGAGGGCATCGTTTTGGGCATTTGATGGGTTTTTAGCTTTGATTTCTAGTGGCTTTCTTTAGATGGAGGCTAAGGTGGAGGAAGCATACAGAATTTATTTCTCGAAGTGTGCCAATGCAGCAAAACCTTTGCTATTTTTGTGGTATTACTTCCTTACACTATTTTTGATGCCTACCCAAGGTTTGTTTTTTGGCTGGCCCCATACACAAAACCTTACTCTACACTGACTAAAAGCCTTATGCAAGTATTTTCAAGCACTTATGCAAAGTACCTTTGTAAGCAGTTAAACGCTGTCATGGCGAAACCGTTTCACCCTATTGAAGTGGGCTGCATACAGAACACGATGGTAATTGAAGGTAAGAATAATGAGACATAACTTTTGTTTTTAGCAATGCTGTATAACTATTTTAAAATACCTATACTATGTATTTAAAAAAAGAACTTTATGAACTAGTACGCAATGATGAAAGAATTTTTGATTTTATCCAGGAAAGTTCGTTGGATGGTTTATGGTATTGGGATTTAGAAGATACGGAGAACGAATGGATGAATGCAAAATTCTGGACGGTGCTTGGGTATAATCCAGAAGAAATGCCCCATAAGTCAAGTGCCTGGCAAAATATTATAAACCAGGATGACTTAAAGCTTGCAACTGAAAACTTTATACTGCACTGTCAAGATCCAAATCATCCTTACGACCAAATAGTTAGATATACGCATAAAAATGGTTCTACGGTATGGATACGTTGCCGCGGCCTTGCAATTCGCGATAAAGATGGTAAGCCCATACGTATGCTTGGAGCCCACCATGAAATTACAGATATAATTAAAAGCAAGCAAGCAAGAGTTGTTAAAAGCCAAGGAGATATCGGATGAAAGCGAAGAAAAATATCGTTCGTTGTACAATAACGCCCCCTTATCCTATCAATCGTTGGATGAAAATGGATGCTTTATCGACATTAATCCAATGTGGCTAAAAACACTTGGCTACCAACGAGATGAAGTGGTTGGCAAATGGTTTGGCGATTTTTTGCATCCCGATTATGTTGAACACTTCAGAATTAATTTCCCGGCATTTATAAAACGCGGCTATGTTTCTGATGTTCAGTTTAAACTTAGAAAAAAGGACAACACCTATATTTATGTTTCTTTTGAGGGTTGTATTGGTTATACCCCTGATAGGAAGTTTAAGCAGACTTATTGTGTATTTAAAGACATTACAGAACAAAAAGCACTTGAAAAAGCTGTTATAAAGGCCAAAGAAAAGGTGGAGGAAAGTGAGGCCCTTTACCGTTTGATAGCAGATAATACATCTGATAGTATTTGGGTAATGGACGCTGATATGCATTTTACATACATTTCACCTTCAACCGAAAAGCTTTTTGGGTATAAATTAGCAGAAAGGGAAACACTTGATTGGAATATGTTTATTATTCCTTGTTACCATGAAGCGGTTTTTAATGCATTTAGTGAATTAAAATCAGGCAAACAAGCAAAACTGAACCCCTTATCTGTTGTTGCACGGCATAAAAACGGAACCGAGTTATGGGTGGAGTTTTCGGCTAATGCACTGTATGATGAAAAACAAGTATTTACAGGTGCTGTTGGAATAACCCGCATCATTACCGAGCGCAAGCATGCCGAAGAAGCATTGCGCACTAGCGAAGCCAAACTTAAAGCCCTATTCTCATCCATGTCCGAAATGGTGGTTTTACACGAGTTGGTGTTTGATCCTGATGGAAAGCCTGTTAATTACCGCATCACCGACTGCAATGATGCCTTTATAAGAATCACAGGCATTGCACGCGAAGACGCCATAGGTAGGCTGTCAACCGAAATGTATGGCACTGAGGAGCCGCCTTTTCTAGAGAAATACTCAGAAGTGGCACTCTCTGGCGAACCGAGCCATTATATAACCTATTACCAGCCTATGGGCAAGCACTTCTCCATTTCTGTGGTTAGTCCCCAGAAGAATCTCTTTGCCACGGTCACTACCGACATCACCGAGCATATTAGGACTGAAGAATCGTTGCGTAAAAGCGAAGAGCGGTTCCGTCGCCTGGCCGAGAATGCCCAGGATTTAATTTACCGTTACGAATACAGCCCCAAGCGAAGATTCTCGTATGTAAGCCCTGCCGCAATAACCCTTACAGGCTATACGCCCCAAGAACACTACGCCGATCCTGATCTGGGCTTCAAAATGGTGCATCCGGCTGACCACCATCTTCTGGCTGCAACTATGAAACAAAACGAAGCTGCAATCCGCAAACCCCTTGTTCTGCGATGGATTCGAAAAGACGGATCTATACTCTGGACCGAACAGCGAAATGTTCCCATCTACAACGAAAAAGGAGCTCTTGTTGCCATTGAAGGGATTGCTATCGACATTACCCATCGAAAGAACACTGAGCTATTGCTGCAAGAGAAAAGCGAAGAAATTGCTGTTCAAAACGAAGAACTTAATCAAGCAAACCTGGAACTCATTATAGCCAAAGAAAAAACCGAACAAAGCGAGGCGCAATTTAGGAACCTATTTGAAAATTCAGCGGATGCAATATTTATAGCGGAAACAGAAACGGGAATTATACTTGATGCCAATCAAGCAGCCGAACGATTGACAAAACTGGACCGCCACGAAATAGTTGGGTTGCACCAAACAATGCTGCACCCCCCACAATTGGTGAGTCTTTCAAAGGATATGTTTCTGCAACATCAAGAATTACCAGATGAACATAAAACAAGGAAACCTTTTGAAAATACAGTTATTTGTAAGGATGGTACGCAAGTTCCGGTAGAAATTATGGCTACCAAGGTAGTATATAAAGGCAAGAATTGTTTGGTCGGTAATTTCCGCGATATTTCGGAGCGCAAGCGAATAGAACTTGAACTTGCTGAAAGCGAACAACGTTTCAAAGCCCTGCACAATGCATCGTTCGGCGGCATCGCCATCCACGACAATGGGATGATACTCGATTGTAATCAAGGCCTTTCGGAGATGACAGGTTATTCGTTGGACGAACTTATTGGAATGGATGGATTGTTGCTTATAGCTCCTGAACATCGGGATTTGGTTTTAAATAATATAGTTAGTGGTTTTGAAAAGCCTTACGAAGCCAATGGCTTACGCAAAAGTGGACAGCCATACCCGATTCGTTTAGAAGCGAGGAATATTCCATATAAAGGCAAAATGGTTAGAACCGTTGAGTTTAGGGATATTACGGAAGGCAAACAAGCAGAGGAAGCGTTACGCAAAAGCGAAGAGCGGTTCCGTCGCCTTGCCGAGAATGCCCAGGATTTAATTTACCGTTACGAATACAGCCCCAAGCGAAGATTCTCGTATGTAAGCCCTGCCGCAATAACCCTTACAGGCTATACGCCCCAAGAACACTACGCCGATCCTGATCTGGGCTTCAAAATGGTGCATCCGGCTGACCACCATCTTCTGGCTGCAACTATGAAACAAAACGAAGCTGCAATCCGCAAACCCCTTGTTCTGCGATGGATTCGAAAAGACGGATCTATACTCTGGACCGAACAGCGCAATGTTCCCATCTACAACGAAAAAGGAGCTCTTGTTGCCATCGAAGGGATTGCTATCGACATTACCCATCGGAAGAACACAGAGCTATTGCTTCAAGAGAAAAGTGAAGAAATAGCCGTGCAAAACGAAGAGCTTAATCAAGCAAATCTTGAGCTTATTGCAGCCAAAGATAAAGCAGAAGCCAGCGACCACCTTAAATCCGCTTTCCTTGCCAATATGAGTCACGAAATCAGAACGCCAATGAATGGCATTCTGGGCTTTGCCGAATTGCTGAAAGAACCGAACCTTACAGGCCAAGAACAGCAAGCTTATATTGCTATTATTGAAAAAAGCGGTAGGCGGATGTTAAATATCATCAACCAAATTATCGATATTTCAAAAATTGAAGCCGGCTTAATGGAAATCAATTTGAAGGAATCGTGCATAAATGAGCAGCTAGATTATATTTACACCTTTTTTAAACCCGAAACAGAAGCAAAAAAAATAAAGCTCACCCTTAAAAATTCATTGCCAGCCAAGGAATCCATCATTAATACCGACCGCGAAAAGGTGTATGCCATACTTACCAACCTCGTTAAAAACGCCATAAAATATACCCACCAAGGCGCTATTGAATTGGGTTATGAAACCGTTGAGACAAGCGTAGGCAAATCACTCCGGTTTTGTGTGGCCGACACCGGTATCGGCATTCCAAAAGATAGACAAGAAGCCATATTTGAGCGCTTTGTGCAGGCCGATATTGCTGATAAAATGGCACGCCAGGGCGCCGGCTTGGGTTTGACGATATCAAAAGCTTATGTTGAAATGCTTGGCGGTAGGATTTGGGTAGAAAGCGAGGAAGGGAAAGGCTCTACTTTTTATTTTACCTTGCCCTACCATACAGGCCAACAATTGCCCGAAACCCTTAACCGAGTGTTTCAGCCGGCAACAATTGGCAGCAATGTGCCTAAACTTAAGATACTGCTTGCTGAAGATGACAGGGTATCAGAAATGCTGATTGACAAGTATATTAAACTGTTTGGCAAGGAAATTCTAAAAGTAAAGACGGGACTTGAAGCCGTTGAAACCTGCCGCAACAATCCAGATATAGACCTAATATTGATGGATATACGGATGCCCGAAATGGGAGGGTACGAAGCCACCCGGCAAATACGTCTATTTAATAAAGATGTGACCATCATAGCACAAACAGCTCACGGGCTTGCAGGAGACAGGAGTAAAGCCCTTGATGCCGGATGCAACGATTACATTGCCAAACCTATTATTAAAACCGAATTGCTTGCATTGATACAAAAGTATTTCGCGAAATGAACTAAAATTACTAATTGCTAATCAATTTAAAACAATTTTGTCCGATAAAAAATTATAAATACTTTAAGATTCCTCGCTTCAGTAAATTACACTTGGAATGAAAGTCTTTTATGTTTGTCTTCGGGTGGCGGGTGCTTGCATTTTGTATAATCTCCTTATTTTTAGCGGACATCAATGAGTTTGAAATAAAACTCATACCAACTCATCAGCTCTTGGCGCAAAAAATGCCTTGCAGTTCCAAATAGGCAAATTCCCTTTCAAGTTTTGGCAATAAGCCTTATGCTTAATCCCCCAAAAAACGTGAGACCCGTTAATTGTGCTTTATAAGCGTTGGTGCGGGTGTGGCATCGGTAACTTGAACCACATTCGATGCGGCCGCATCAATCCATCCTGCAGCACAAGTTACTTTGGCCAAGCGCCTGTACCACGTTGTTTGGCTAATTGGATCAGGATTGTATTCAAGGTTTTTACCACCCGGTATATTTACAAATCCCGCACTGCTGCTCACCGTTGATAATTGCCATTGATATTCAAGGGTGCCGCTCTCGCCCGATGGCAAGGTAATATTTGTCAGTAAAGAAGGATCATAACCCGGGCAGCCCAGTTGATCGGTACCAATGCTGCCGCCATCAGTTGGGTTGATACAGGGGCCAGGTAGGTTCCAATTTGCCGCAACTGTGTTCGACACATTGCCTGAAACCTCTGCAACAATATTGTCAGTACCCGGTATTACTCCTGTTTGGGTATAACAATAGAGGGCATTTCCCATATCATCGGTATATGCATTGCCCACCAAAGCGTTCAGGCCCGTAATCATAAATTTTACCAACACTCCGCTCACAGGCACACCCGAGCCATTGGCCACATGGGCCGTAAAGCATAAGCTGGTTTGTTCAAGTATGCCGGTAGAGGTTTCGGGAGATAGGCTTACATTTGTTACCGTTGCCACCTGCGAGAGCGAACAACCTCCCGAATAACCGTACGAGTCAGCAAAGTTCCACCCATACGAAAACACCCCAAAGGGGTTGCTGCCCACATAGGTGTGGGTGCCTTCGCTTACCGAACGTTGGGCGCCATAATAGCCCGTAGTTCCTATGGGCGTAAAGGCTGAGGTGGGAATTAATACGCCGTCTTCGTAGATGGAACCTACTGAATTGGTATGGGCCACCACATTAACCCAATGCGAGTTGAACCCTGCAACCGTGCCAATGGTATAGTTTGTTAGGAATTGTTCGCGGGGTGGTATCAGCATCATAAACGGATCGCCCGTGGTGCCGCCTGAGCAGTTTACTCCCTTGGCATATTGTGCAACCAAGGTAGGCTTGGTGCTGGTTATAGCATTGTTTCCATTGATATCGGTTTCGTAAAAATCGCCCGCATCAATACTTGCAACTAGGCTTCCATTAATACTAACTTCGGTGGCATCCTCGTTGGCAAGTATTCTAAACACGTCGCCACTGTTGTTTCTTCCCGCGGTGGGCACCGTTACAAATTCCTTTCCCCAGGCCGTTACGGGTGGCATCTGTTCAATTAAATGATCGGCTGCTGTGCAAGTGGCTGGTACAGTGGCTATCATTATCGAACCATAAACCGCAACCGGGAAATTCGATTGCACCGTTGAGCCAGTAAGGTCTTCATTATTAATTGAGGCTTTTAGCAAATAAGTTTGCCCTTGGTTGAGGCTTATGTTTGAAGTGCTATTGGTTTGATGATTATAAACGGAGAGGTTCGTACCATTCTGGGTGGCTACCGCACAAAGGCAAGATGCATTGGGGCCATACGAAACGGTGTAGGATAAGATGCGGTAATCCAACCCCAACGAGGGAGTTGGCAAAGCCATATAGGCATCGGTTGAGGCATTAAGCCGGTTAAGGCCATAAACTGCCACCGAATCGACGGATGTAATATGTATTCCCTTGTCTTCAATACCATCGGTAAGGTTTAGTCCAGTAGGTAGGGTTATTTGGGTAAGCAATCCTGGTGAAACCGAAAAGGCTTGATTAATGCCCGGATAGGCAGAAGATATGTAACCCGTTGTGGCAGTATTTGATGAAATAAAGATTTGCAAGGTGCTTGAGCCGTAATTCGGCGGGAAGGCAATCCAGAAATCGGTTCCCACATTAGTGGCCGTCTGTGCCATGCCGCATGCAAACAGCAGTAAGGTGCCTACCAATAACAATATAAGGCGAATGAGGGCGAGTTTCATGGATAGAGGCTCATAGGTGGCATCAAAAGTACTGAAAAACTTTACAATTCACTTGGTGTTCATAATATGCCTGATCTTCATAAATTTACAATTTGTAATGGTTTTCAATAGCTTGCGCCCATTACGTTGTATCCTTTACAATCCCTTTTTGCTGAGTAAACTATCGGCCAGATGGGGCGAAGATGGTTTTCTGCTTAAATTTGCAAGCATTAGGGATTAAGCCTATAATTGGCAGATTTAGCGAAAAGCCTTCGCAATACCGTAAACAAAAGGTAGCGCTTGGGTTTAAGCTTAGCAATATCCTGCTTGTGTATTCTTCTGTAACCTAATCAACTAAGCCTTAAATTACATGAAGCCGAACCTAATTTGCTATGTTAGCAAAGAAAAACCGACCATTGGCAAAGCTAATAAAATCCAATACCTAGCATTCAAATCTTATCCAATCCAAACCAACTAAAATACCAAACCAGCCACATGTTCAATTACAGAAAAGCGCTTATACTACTTGTTTTATCCATACTGACTTCAATGTATGCTTTTGCCCAATCTCCAACTCCAATCCTCCAAGGCAAATCATGGAACTTAAGCCTAAACACAGATGGTTCCATACGGCAATTGGTTTTTAATACGCCTGCCGGAAGCCAAAGAGTTCAATTCAGGCACGATAGTCTTGCCGGTCCTGCCTTTGTGGGCAAGTGGGACGGCCAAAAACATGCAATTCGGTTGATGCAGACGTCGGCCTTGCAGTTCGAAGCCAAAAGCAATGGCTTGCTGTTTAAACTGCAATACCTTGATACACTTGGATTACCGGCGATTAAAGCTTCGGTTAAAAACATGGATGTCACCGAAATTCAACCTGACTACATCAACCTTCGCCTGGGAATCAATACCGAGATGAAATCCTTTCCGCAATGGGATTCCATCTATTTTCCCACACTGCTACGTTGTGAGCTGGCTCATTTTTGGGGATACTTTTCCACGCCCAACGGTGGTATTTTGGGCATAGCTTCGCCCAATCCCATAGCCTCATGGAACCATGTGTACAACGATGGTTACGGGTCAGATGGTTTTATGTTTAAAGGCCATCGCGTCCTCACATCCAACCTTAGTCTTATGCATAAATTGCCTTTGCCTCCAAGGCATCCGCAGGGTTTATACTCCATAAAAAGGGGCGAAGAAAAGAAATGGCTCTTGTTTTTAACTTCAGTGCCCAATATGGATAAAGTTGCTGATTCGGTAGCGGTTTTGGCCAATGCGCCTTCCTTCCATATCCCTCAACCTTCGATGGAACATTACCGTAAGATGGACATTTTTGTGAAATACCGAGGTTCTTTTGGGGTTATAATTACCACGCCCGGCAATAAGATTTTTCAGGTTCCTGTGCGCAAGGCCGGCAAAAACCGTTGGTATGCCGAATTTCAAGCTGTAGATGGCCCAGGCGATTACAAATTGGAAGCCGTTACCTTTGATAACCGTAAAACGGAAGCCATTATTTCGGTACACAAGCCATGGTCGTGGTATTTGCAGCAAGCCCGTAAGCAGGCGCTTGTACAAACCCAAAAAGCCAGTTGGAACTGTGAGAGCCTGTATGGGTTTTATTCGATGTACCTCGATCAAATTTATAATCCGAACGATAGTTTACTTAAAGCTACCAACCAACGGTTTAATAAATTATGGCCGCTGTTGGTTGACACGCTTACCCTGCAACCCCTGCATATGCCTGACAGGATACAGAATACCTCTACACTTATCGGTATCTTGGTTGCCAAATACAGGGCCACTGGGCAAAAACGCGTCCTTGAGCAAGCAGGGCGCATGGCCGATTGGCTCATAGCCTATTCGCAATCAGCGGATGGGGCATTCAGGCGGGGCCATACACATTATACCAGTGTAATTTATCCGGCAAAAAGCCTGATGGAATTAATGGCCGAAGAGAAAAAGCAGCCGGAGGGTATTTACAAAAAACGGTATAAAGCACATTACAAAGCTGTGGAAGCAGCTATGGAGCAATTGCTAAAAGGCGAAGCGGCATTGGACACCGAGGGCCAACTTACGTTTGAAGATGGGATGATTTCGTGCACTGCCCTGCAATTGGGGGCTTTTGCGCTCTTACAGGAGCAAACTGAAAAACGTAAACGCTACGCTGATACCATGCTTCATTTACTCGATCGTCACAGTTGTTTAACCCAAACTATCATACCCGATAGCCGTATGCGTGGTGCCACCCTGCGCTTTTGGGAGGCACAATACGACGTAATGCTGTATCCCAATATGCTCAATTCACCCCATGGTTGGTCATCGTGGCGAACGTATGCCACTTGGTATGCCTGGCAGTTGACGGGCGATGAAAAATGGCTGCACCAAACGCTTTCGTCTTTGGGTAGTTCGTGCCAACTTATCCAGCCCATAACCGGCGAGCTCCGCTGGGCTTTTGTTCCTGACCCATATGTTGAGGCAAGCCAGGCCATTCAGAACCTAGAAGGCAGCAATGCCGATGTGTACAATCATAATCAATACCACCCTTTGCAGCACCCAGTACGTAACTTGGTAATAGGTGAACAGTACGTGGGCATGGTAGCAGATTGGTACAACGCCAACACCTCCGACAACGATGTGCATGAAGCTTTTAAGTGCCTAGAAGAGACTATGCTAAAAAACTGTGTGGTGCTCGAAGATGCCGAAGGCAACCTAAAATATTACAACTGCGCAGTAGATATTGTGGTTGATGGCACCATGACCATTATTCCCGATGAGCCGATGGTTGAAACAGCATACATCAAGCTATCAAAAACCTGGAATGTAAAATTAAAAGGCACAGGCACTACCAACGAATTTAAACAACTTACAGGTTTTCATAAGATGAATTTTGATGTGCAAAAAGAGAAGTAGGCAGGGATTGGTTAAACTATTTATAGCTATAGTTGTTATGATAATTGGTTGAACACCGCGTTATTTTCTCAAGAACACATTCAACCATGCTTCATTATTCTTACTTTCGCAAACTGAAATCATTCAACATACTATGCATTACGATCTTATTGTAATAGGAAGCGGCCCAGGTGGTTATGTAGCTGCCATACGGGCTTCGCAATTAGGCCTTAAAACGGCAGTGGTAGAAAAAGCTGAACTGGGCGGTATCTGCCTCAATTGGGGATGTATCCCAACCAAAGCCTTGTTAAAGAGTGCCCAGGTTTATCAATATATGAAACACGCTGCCGATTATGGCATAAAATCAGAAGGAGGCTTTTCGCCCGATTTTGAAGCCATTGTTAAGCGCTCACGCGATGTGGCCGCAGGCATGAGCAATGGCATTCAGTATCTGTTCAAGAAAAACAAAGTTGAGCAAATTAAAGGTTTTGGTAAAGTAAAGCCCGGCAAAACCGTTGAAGTAACGGCTGAAGACGGAACCCTTACCACCTATTCGGCCAACCATATCATTATAGCCACTGGTGCACGTTCGCGCCAATTGCCAAACCTGCCTCAGGATGGGGTTAAAATTATTGGCTACCGCGAAGCTATGACCCTGCCCAAGCTACCCGAAAGCATGGTAGTTGTTGGCTCGGGTGCTATTGGTTCTGAATTTGCCCATTTTTACAACAGCCTCGGAACCAAGGTAACCTTGGTGGAGTTTCTGCCAAGTATCGTTCCCCTCGAAGACGAAGAAGTTTCGAAACAGTTGGAGCGCAGCTTTAAAAAAGCCGGCATGAAAGTGATGACCGACTCGAGCGTTGAATCGGTTGACGCCACTGGCGATAAATGCAAGGTGTTGATTAAAACCAAAAAAGGCGAAGAAACCCTGGAAGTTGATATAGTGCTTTCGGCTGTGGGCATAGCCACCAATATCGAAGGCATTGGACTAGAGGAAACCGGCATAAAGACCGAGCGCGGCAAGGTGCTGGTTGACGAATACTTCCGCACAAATATAGAGGGCTATTATGCCATTGGTGATATTGTTCCGGGCCCTGCCCTGGCTCATGTGGCATCGCACGAAGGGATTATCTGCGTTGAGAAAATAGCGGGCCACCATCCGCAGCCCATGAATTATGGCAATATACCGGGTTGCACCTATACCCATCCCGAAGTTGCTTCGGTAGGCCTTACCGAGAAAGCCGCACGCGAGACTGGACGAGAGATTAAGGTAGGGAAATTCCCCTTTACGGCCTCAGGTAAAGCAAGCGCAGCCGGCAACAAGGACGGCTTTATAAAAGTGATAGTTGATGCCCAATATGGCGAGATTTTGGGTGCCCATATGATAGGCGACAACGTAACCGAGATGATTGCCGAGATAGTGGTAGCGCGCAAGCTCGAGAGCACCGGTCGCGAGCTGATTGATGCCGTACACCCGCATCCTACCATGTCAGAAGCCGTTATGGAAGCCATGGC
>CAZKHA010000107.1:0-12140 GCA_964552325.1 uncultured Bacteroidales bacterium | reverse complement strand
TTTCAGATTTTCGGATTGACAATCCCAGCCTTTAAAATTTTTGGGGGCATTTTAATCTTTTTTATTGGCTTTGAAATGTTGCAATCAAAAAAATCAAGCCTCCATCTTCACAATGAAGCTGCCTATGATGACGCCATTACAATCAGTCCGCTGGCTATTCCAATTCTGGCAGGCCCCGGAACCATTGTAACAGCCATGAATTTTGTTGTAAAGGCAAACTTTTTGCTCGTGTTAATTATCGTGGTAATCTTTGGAACCATCGTATTACTTACCTATTTGGCATTTATATACAGCAGCTACCTCATAAAACTTGTTGGCAAAAAGAATTTTATAATAATCGGCAAAATAATGGGTATCATACTTGGTGTACTGGGCGCTAACATGTTGATTGAAGGAATTAAACTCGCCTTTTTGGATTGAAAAACTTGAGCTGTAATTACTTTATCAGGGGCTTATAACCAGCGTTTAGATACTTTTTTATAAACTTTAGCCAAATACCGGAAGCCAATTATCGAAACAAGAACCAACAAGGCAATGCCCCATATTTTTACCAGAAACAGAAACACTTCGGCTAAGATTGACCAACCTTGAACGATTGAATCCCACATCCGGCTAAAAAACCTCGGCTTCACTTCTGAAATATATTCAAAATCGGCCTCCACCTGCTTAATAATGAGTGGCTTTTGATAAATACTGATACTCAGGTTACAATAATTAACCTGATCTTCTAAGGACATCGTATTTATTGCCAATTCGTCTTGCTGATTCTGCCTATTTAAAAGCTTATCTTCAGCAGTAAGCTTTTCTGCCATTTTACTTGACTTCGTATCAATAGTGTTTGTTTGGCGCTGGGTATATTTAGTTAATCGATCTGTCTTTTTCTGGTTAGCCGCAAACTGGAGTGTAACATCATTTAAACGGATAACACGGTAATCGAGAAAGGTTATTAACGTATTCATCTCACGTACAAAGCTATCCAAGCGTTCGTTTGGGACCCGTAACAGCATTTCGTTAAGTACAACTATTTGCTTTGTTATCACTATCGAGTCGCGGCTGATGCGTGAACGCTTGTAATTGTCATCACGGTTTTGCAAATTCGAATACACAAGGTATCCATCGTATTTTACAGTTATGTCTTCAATTTTCTCGGTAGCTTGTAAAACATTCTTAACCTCGAACCTCAACTCCGAACTTTTTACAAACTTTTTGCCATCAGGTGTTTGGGTACTCAGGTTTACGATTTCTGCAAGTGTTTGAACCTGTGTTGTTGAATCGGGCCTTGCCTCCATATCTGCTTGGGCCTTTTTGGCCAACTCATCGGCTCTTGGTCCGCAATTACTCAAAATCAGCATACTTACAAACGCTAAGGCTACTACAAAAATCTTTTTCATTGGTAAGGATTTAAGGTTTATAACTCAATAAAATGTTCATTATTATAATGTTTGATCAACTTCACATGCACACTGGAACGTTTAAAATGCATTGGAAGTATGTAAACCAGTCAGTTAATAATATACAGCCAGGGTTCACAATCCATGCCGCTCCATCTTTAAAATCAACAACCATCAGTAAATGAAAAGTGTATGAAGGTTAAGCAGCTATTAGCAATAGAATCATGATTCGTAAACGTAACCACTGTAAGGAAAACTTACACGTTGTTCAACACCTTTAATTACTCATACAAATATATTAAGGTTTTGAATGCAGCTTCATACTTCCCTTTTATATTCCGCTGCTTGGTTTATAATCAGCGAATTAAGGTGTATTAAAGCTTGGGATGAAAGGCTTTATCGAAAGGGCTGGGTACCAAAAAAAAGGGAACAGTCTTAACTGCTCCCCTTATTTGTTCAACAAAACTTTCACCCAGCCTTTTGTACAAAAGGCTGGCCGTGATGTCAGTATTATTTACGTGTGGATATCAAAATATCCAGCATCTTAATGGCGGCGTCCGAGATAACAGTTCCCGGGCCAAAAATAGCCACTGCACCAGCTTTGTACAGGTAATCATAATCTTGCGGTGGTATAACGCCTCCCACTATCACCATGATATCTTCGCGGCCTTGTTTCTTCAATTCTTCGATAACTTGAGGCACCAAGGTTTTGTGGCCAGCTGCCAGTGATGAAACACCAAGTATATGTACGTCGTTCTCAACGGCTTGGCGAGCTGCTTCGGCCGGTGTCTGGAACAAGGGTCCAATGTCAACGTCAAAGCCAATATCGGCATAGCCGGTGGCAACTACTTTAGCTCCACGGTCGTGCCCATCTTGTCCCATCTTTGCAATCATAATACGTGGGCGCCTGCCTTCTAAGGCAGCAAACTCATCGGCCATCGAACAGGCCTTTTTAAAGGCTTCGTTATCATCGGCTTCGGCAGAGTAAACTCCTGAAATTGATCTAATCACGGCTTTATACCTTCCATAAATTTTTTCACATGCATCGCTAATTTCGCCCAACGATGCCCTAACTTTTGCAGCCTCAATGGCCAATTCGAGCAGGTTGCCTTCGCCAGTATCACAAGCGTGGGTAATGGCTTCCAATGCTTTGGCTACTGCCTCATTGTTGCGGTTGGCTTTGAGATCTGCCAAACGTTTTAGCTGGGCTTCGCGCACAGCGGTATTGTCCACCTCAAGAGTTTCGATGGGATCTTCTTTCTCGAGACGGTATTTATTCACACCCACTATGGTGTCGCGTTTTGCATCAATACGAGCCTGCTTGCGAGCGGCGGCTTCTTCAATACGCATCTTGGGGATACCGGTTTCGATGGCTTTGGCCATGCCACCCAAGGTTTCCACTTCTTCAATCAGTTTCCAAGCTTTTTCGGCAATTTCCTGGGTAAGCGCCTCAACATAATACGAGCCAGCCCATGGGTCAACGGTACGGCAGATGTTCGTTTCTTCTTGCAAATAAATCTGGGTATTGCGGGCTATACGTGCCGAGAAATCGGTGGGCAGTGCAATGGCTTCGTCAAGCGCATTGGTATGTAAGCTTTGCGTATGGCCTAGGGCTGCTGCCATGGCTTCTACACAGGTACGTGTAACGTTGTTAAAAGGATCTTGCTCAGTAAGGCTCCATCCCGAGGTTTGCGAATGCGTACGCAAAGCCAAGGATTTGGGATTCTTGGGGTTGAATTGTTTCACAATCTTGGCCCAAAGCAAACGTGCTGCACGCATCTTGGCAATCTCCATAAAATGGTTCATGCCCACGGCCCAAAAGAACGAGAGCCTTGGCGCAAACTCATCAACGCTCATGCCGGCATTCACACCGGTGCGCAGGTACTCCAAACCATCGGCCAAGGTATAAGCCAACTCGATGTCGGCAGTGGCACCAGCTTCTTGCATATGATAGCCCGAAATACTGATGCAGTTGAACTTGGGCATATTCTTGGAGGTATAGCGGAAAATATCGCCGATAATGCGCATCGAAGGCAATGGAGGATAAATGTAGGTGTTACGCACCATAAACTCCTTTAGGATATCGTTTTGGATAGTGCCCGAAAGTTGCTCAAGGCGAGCGCCTTGTTCCAAACCGGCCACAATGTAGAATGCCAATACGGGCAACACGGCACCGTTCATGGTCATCGATACTGACATCTTGTTCAATGGGATTTGGTCGAACAGGATGTTCATATCCAAAATAGAGTCAACTGCAACGCCGGCCTTACCCACATCGCCAACCACACGCGGGTGGTCAGAGTCGTAGCCACGGTGTGTAGCCAAGTCAAAGGCTATCGAAAGCCCCATTTGGCCTGCTGCCAAGTTGCGGCGATAGAAGGCATTCGATTCCTCGGCAGTTGAGAAACCAGCATATTGCCTGATGGTCCAAGGACGCATAACATACATGGTGCTATAAGGGCCATGCAGAAAGGGAGGAATACCAGCAGCATAGTGCAGATGTTCCATGCCCAATAAATCATCAGGGGTGTAAACCGGCTTAATGGCAATCTGTTCGGGTGTGGTGTATCCAGACGTAAGGTGGTTTTTTGCCTCCCACTCGTGTCCAGAAACCGTAGCCTTCGGAATTGCTTTTAAATTCAGGTTGTTGAAATTCGGTTTCATTGTATTCTGATTTGATTCAAATTCAATTTTTTCATTAACTAAAATCGTATATACATTCGTTCATCGGTACAGAGGGGCTTTACCATGCAAAAGGTTTGCGGGCTAAGGGCATGGTCATACATCGTGCCCCACCGCCGCCACGAGAAAGCTCAGAGCCTTCGATGGATACCACGTACTTGTTGTAACCAGCCAAACTCCGTTTCCCATTCAGGATTTCACGGGCCGTAAACACTTCAAAGCCATGTTGTGAAAGCTCTTGTAGGGTGTATTGATTGCGTCCATAGCCAATCACCTTGCCTGGACCTGTGGCAAAGAAGTTTGCTCCGCTATGCCATTGCTCACGTTCTTGGGTATAAACATCGGTGGCGCCCCCACAAAGAATGGGTTTCATATCCATGCCCAGCTTACGCAAGGCGGTGAGCAGGTCGCGCTCTTCGCATATGCCCGTAACTTTGCCATTCTCAAGACTAAGGTGAATGGTGGCAAAATGGTTGTCGTTCAGAATTACGGGCTCATACACCATGCAATGCCCAGGATCGAGGAAGGTAAACACCATATCGAGGTGGATAAAAGACTCAGGGCTTTCGGGTAATTCCTGCACCAATATATGATGCACTTGCTCTTTGCTACGAAGGCACTCCATAATATGGTCGATGCCTTGAGAAGTGGTACGGGCGCTCATTCCAACAAGCAACACATCTTCACGTGCCACCAAAATGTCGCCACCTTCAAACGTAACGCCTTTGATGGACGAGCTGGAGGATAAACAATTAATTATCTGTGTTTTAAGACGGGGATGGTATTCAAATATGGTCTCCATGATGATGGCTTCACGCACACGGACTTGGTTCGCCATTCGGCCAATAAGAACCTTGTTGCCAATGCTTACCGAGGCATCGCGGGTAAAGAAGAAGTTGTGCAGTGGTTTAACCTCATAGCGTTCGCGGTCAAGAAAACGAGTAAGGTTATCCTTTTGCATCACAACACCTTCAAATATCTGGCGTGTAAGGTCTTCGGGCGTCATACCCAAAAGCATGCCTTCGAGGTGCATCACCTGGTCATGTTGGCACACCTTGCGCACAAAGCTGCTTTTAACAACTTCGTTGCGTAGCACATCGGAAAGCAAGTCGCGAACCTGCAGGGTGCGGGCTGTTTTGTGCAGAATTCCTTCCAATTGCGCGTATTCCTTCGACACGATGGCCAAGTTCAGGATATCGCTGTACAAGGCACGTTGTGCATTGCCGGGTGTCATATTCTCAACCTCCGGCCCAGGACGGTGCAACAAAACCGCTTCCAGTTCGCCAATTTCCGATTGAACGTTTATTTCAATACTATCCTTCTTCATGGTTATTAAATACCTAAATCCTTCTGGTACTGTTGTAAGGCTTCTAGAACATTGGTACGTACATGGACAAAATTAGTAATCCCGGCGGCTTTCAACTCATCCGCACAGGGTGGGTTGCCCGCAATTACCACCAATGCTTTCCCATTCAGCTTCTGAAAGATTTCAGCACCTATCAGTGCATAATCTTCATCGGCCGAGCATACCACAACTAGTTCGGCCTTGGCGGCCAAAGCTGCTTCTATGCCTTCGTCAACCGTTGCAAAACCATTGTTATCAATAACTTCAAACCCTGCACAAGCAAAGAAGTTGCTGCTAAACTGCGAACGGGCACGGCGCATCGAAAGGCCACCATAGGTAAGCATAAAGGCAGCCGGACGCTTGTGTGTGAGCGAATAGGTATCGGTTTTCAGCCTCATTTCTTCAAAAGCCATCGCCCCGCGGTATAGTTTTAAAGGCTCAGCTATCTTTTCGGCACCTGGCAAAGCTTGCATGGGTGCGGGTGGGTTTAATGCGTTTGTAATCTTCTCGTTAAAGTTGGGGTATTGATTGGTTCCCAGAATAATCTCACGCCGTGTGGCATAAGCCATATCGCGCTTTTTAGCCGTTTCGGCCAGTTGACCCTGGATAAAACCATCTTTAAAGGCGAGGAAAAACCCACCATGTTCTTCGGTTTTCAGGAAAAGCTTCCAAGCTTCATCAACTATATTCTGTGTAAGGTTTTCGATGTAATAGGAACCCGCACTAGGGTCAGCAACCTTATCAAAGGCTGATTCCTCCTTAAGGATAAGCTGTTGATTGCGCGCGATACGCTCCGAAAACTCGGTAGTTTCTTCGTACACGGCATTAAAAGGCTTAACGGTAAGCGAATCGGTTCCACCAATGGCCGCCGACATGGCTTCGGTGGTGGTGCGCAGCATATTTACATACGGATCATACACTGATTTATTCCAGTCGGTTGTAACACAATGAAGGTTCATTCGGCAAACCTCATCACTGGCAGCGCCGTAGGCCTTTACGATGTTGGCCCAAAGCAAACGTGCTGCCCTCAGCTTGGCTATCTCGATAAAATAGTTGGATCCGCTGCTAAAGATAAACTTCATGCGGGGAGCTATTTGATTGATAGAGAACCCGCGTTCAGTAAGTTGTGTAAGGTATTCAACACCTGCCGAAAGGCTAAAAGCCAATTCTTGCACTGCGCCAGCACCGGCGTTTCCAAAATTAAGCCCGTGCACGGCTATAACTTTCAGCTTGGGCAAATCGAGGCTCGTATCGAGCATCTGTTTGGCAAAGCCCATCGCACCTTCTAGATTCTTACATGTTGGGCTGAAACCGCCTGTTTTGCACAAATAGCCGAAAGGGTCGAATTCAATCGAGCCGTTGATCCGTGCGTATTCACGGTTGCGTTCGTCGAGCAATTGCTTGAAAAAAGCAACGGTAGCTGTAGAATGTTTTCCGGCCAAGAAATTAATTTCCAAGTCCTTTACCCAGATATTTTCGAGTAAGGCCGAAAAATCGGCATACGAAAACTCGGGTAGGGCATTGATGATAAAGCCAATGGAATCGGCACCTTTTTGAAGTACTTCGAGGGCCTTTGTATTGGCTGCGGTAATACCATTTTCCTTAACAACGATGTCTTGGCGCACCAGCCAAGCATTGCCTCCCTTGCGGCCTCCGCGCACAAATGGAAATTCGCCAGGATACGACTGCATAAAACGGATGGTTTCTAAATCATCGGCGCGGTAATAAGGTTTTACCTTGAAGCCTTCGGTAGTAGCCCAAACGAGTTTTTTCTCGTAATCGCCGCCTTTAAGGTCTTCAAGTATCACCTCTTCCCACTGCTGGGTAGTAACCGGTGGAAACTCTTCAAAGAGTTTTCCCACAGGTTTTTGAGGATCATTTATTGCCATATGCTATATATTTTGAAATTTATATATGGTGATTGAGACTGATTATCAAGGCATGAAGCCTTTGATGCCGCAAAGGTAAGAATATTTAACAAGGTGGTAATGAAAAGGATTAATTGGTGGTAGAAGTCCATTGGAATGGCTGCTCCATTTGCAAATAGCATATAATAAATAGCAGATGTTTGCGCTTTGGCTTCAGCTTACTACACAGCGTTTGTGTTTAAAACATTTCTCAACATTACCGCTATCATTCCCTATTTTTGCAGCCTCATTTCATTGCGATGTCAACAGAGCTTATAGCCCTCATCATCTTTGTTTTAACTTATACGGGCATCATTTTCACACGTTTGCCTAAAGTAAACATCGACCGCCCATCGGCTGCCTTTTTTGGTGCTGTAGCTATGGTTATATTTGGCGTATTGAGCTTTCAGGAAGCTGTTTATGCTGTTGATTACAACACCATTGCCTTGCTTTTGGGTATGATGATCATAATTTCGACCCTGCAACTAGATGGCTTTTTTGAATTGGTGGCAAGCAAAACCATCCGCTTGGCTCATACTCCTTTCCGATTATTGGCAATCATTACGATTGTTACAGGTTTTGCGAGTGCATTTTTGGTAAACGATGCAGTGGTACTGTTGTTTACACCCGTTATCATCAACATCTGCCGTTCAGCGCGCATCAATCCCCTACCCTATCTTATTGCCGAAATATTGGCCTCGAATGCTGGAAGTGTTATGACCATTACAGGGAATCCGCAAAACATGCTCATTGGCATCAATTCAGGTATTACGTATGCACATTTCATGGTAAAACTCTTACCCATTTCGTTGATTAGCCTTGTATTAATCATTGCAGTTGTGCGCTGGGTTTATCGGTTACACTTTGAAAAGAAGCAGAAGTTGCAGTTTGAACAGGTCCCATTCCAATTTAACTATCAATCAATGAAGTACTCTGTGCCCATTTTTGTTGGGGTGGTTGCAATGTTCTTTTTAAGCAAACACGTAAACATCAGCATCCCGCTGATTGCGTTGGCTGGCGCAGCCTTGATCTTGCTATTCGGGCGCATCAAGCCTTCAAAGGTTATCATGCAGGTTGACTGGGTTTTGCTGCTTTTTTTTGCTGCCTTGTTTATTGTGGTACACGGAATCGAAAAGCTTGGCTTAATTCAAAACTTCCTCGCCTTTGGCATTATTCCAGCCAATGTACAAGGTTTGGGACTTATTCATTTCTCAAGTTTGTTACTATCACAAATAGTTAGCAATGTACCCTTTACGGTGTTAATGCTACCCGTGATGAAGGCTTCGGGAAATGAATTGTTGTGGTTGGCATTGGCATCGGCATCTACCTTGGCGGGCAATGCTACCCTAATTGGCGCCATGGCCAATCTCATTGTGATTGAATCGGCTGAAAAACAAGGCATACGAATCACATTTTTCGAATTTCTGAAGACTGGCCTATTGGTAACACTTGTAAGCTTGCTTATTTCGATGGGTGTGCTGTACCTTTATTTGTAATTTTGAGGCCTCTATGAAACATCCCTGTTCCCAACGCAAAGGCATCAAACTTTTGCTGTGTATCTTCGGTAAACTCCTGCTTGCCATACTTTTGGGCATAATGCTAATCCTTGCTTGGTTCTATGCCACGGCCCCGGTATATAAGTTTGCCGAACCCCAGCCTTTTACAGGTCATTCGTTTTTCAATCCCTATGCTGACATTGATAGTTCGCAATGGAAAAAAGGAAACTTTCAGGTGCAGTCGTATGCGTGGCTAGGCCTAACCAACGGCCGTAAAAACAGCAATGAGGCTATCTATGAATTATACAAACAGCTTGGTTATGATATAATTGTAACCAGCGATTACCAAAGCATAAACACTTTTGGCATCGATTCGCCAGCCTATATACCAACTTATGAGCATGGTTATGGACTGAATAAGTTTCATCAAGTGTGTTTGGGAGCTAAAAAAGTGCTTTGGCGCGATTACCCATTCTTTCCAAGCCTAAGCCAGAAACAGGATATAATCAACAGATTACAAGCCAACAATGATGTTATCGCCTTGGCTCATCCCGCTCTGCGCGATGGTATCAACTTTACGGATATGAAGTATTTGAGCGGTTACCATTTAATTGAAGTGCTAAACAACATCCGTTTTAGTGTACAGCATTGGGATACAGCGCTTAGCAATGGACATGTAGCCTATATTATTGGCAATGATGATGCACATGATATCAGCAAACCAAACGAAGTGGGAAGGGCTTGTACGTTTATAAACAGCGCAAAGCTTGATCAACAATCGATACTTGATGCATTAAAAGCAGGTAAAGCCTATGGCGCCAATATTCACATGGACCCTGACGATACTTTTGCCCAAAAGGCCCAAAAAGCCAAACACATTGGTTATCTTAAAAAACTTGAAGTTAAAAACGATACCTTAAGGATTTGGCTTTCGGATACCGCCGCCGAAATTCGGTTTTATACCAAACTTGGCAAGCTTGAAACCATCTTGCGCGATTGTAAACATGGATTTTACAAAATTTTGCCCCAAAACCCCTATGTACGTACCGAGGTTCAATTGCGCGATAAGACCGTGCTATACCTAAATCCCGTTTTTAGGTATGAAAGTGCAATTCCCTCAAACCTAAGCCTAGCTCAACTTGATGAGCAGGCTACCTTGCACTGGAAGTTGGGATGGTTTGGAGGGTTTGCCGTACTGTGCCTGCTAATGTTTGTGATACGCGTACGTAATAAAAAGAGAAAATGAAAGAAATAACCGACTTACAGAAACACAAAAAATACTTGTTTCTTATTTTGCTAATTTCTACCCTTGTAAGAGGTTTCTTGGCGTGGATCCTCGAATTTGGGAACGATGAAGTGTATTACCGCACCTATGCCCTTTATCCCGATTGGAGCCATTTCGACCATCCACCCATGGTAGGTTTTGTTATTCAACTGTTCAGCTTTAACCTACTGTTGGATACCGAGTTTTTTATTCGACTAGGTTCGGTGATTTTTGGAACGCTCAATACTTGGATGGTTTACAAAATAACTTCACGCATTAGCACACCCAGGGCAGGGCTGATAGCCTCAATGCTTTATACAACATCTATTTACGCGTTTATTATTTGTGGAGTGTTTATCTTACCCGACACACCCCAACAACTTTTCTGGTTAATAGCCCTCTACTGTTTAGTAGAAGCCTTGCCGGGCAAACAACCCACCGCCTACACCAAAAAAATGCTCCTCCTATCGGCGTTTGCTCTAGGGGCCGGATTGCTTTCAAAATATACAACTTTGTTCCTCTATGGCGGAGTTGGGCTTTATGTGCTGCTATATAATAGGATATGGCTGAAAACCCTCCAATTTTGGTTATTTGCGGTAATCCCACTGTTATTTTTTATTCCGGTTATTAGTTGGAATATTACCAATGACTTTATCAGTTTTACCTTTCAAGGGGAACGTGTAGTTGCTACGGGGCAAGGCATTCGTTTTGATTACTTTGCACAAGAGTTTTTCGGGCAAATCTTGTACAATAACCCTTTCAATTGGGTACTTATTGTTGTTTCACTTATGCAGATTTTACGCAAACCGGTTGGCCTGTTCTCTAACGGAATGCTTCCATTTTTACTATTGACATCCGTGCCCCTTATTGTAAGTTTTTTAGTCTTTTCGCTATTCCGGCAAACCTTGCCCCATTGGACAGCTCCTGCCTATACGCATTTAATTATTCTCGCCGCCGTGTTCATGGCCAATGTAAAGGTCTCGCATTATCAGATTCCGCGATCAATCTGGGTGTCAACCTCCTTATTAATCCTTGTGCTTGTATTGGCCCTCCTTCAAATCAAATTTGGGGTTTTGTTGCATGATAAGTCCACCGATCCACAACGGAAGGGCAAGGCTGATTTTTCGTTGGATATGTATGGATGGGGGCAATTGGGCGAAAAGTTTGCCACCGTATATTACAAGGCCCAGCAAACTGGCCAAATGCAAAACAATGCACCTTTAGTAAGTTTCAGGTGGTTTCCGGCAGCCAACCTCGATTTTTATGTGGCCAAGCCATTGCGTACCCACGTACTTGCAGTAGGAAACCTCGAACGAATCCACAAATATGCATGGATTAATGAAACTCGTGGAGGGTTTAAGTTGGGAAGCGATGCTTGGTTCATTAGCTCGAGCCGCGATTACAAAGACCCTCGGGAAATCTTGAGCCAGCACTATCAAGCCATTGAACAAGCCGATACCCTTGCCATAGTGCGCAATAGGGATACTGTAATGTACTATTACACCTTCAGGCTTAAAAACTTATTAATAATACCCGAAAATGAGTTACAAAAAACCAGTACCACGTCCAAAGATTAAAATCAGCCTCACACGCTGCGATTATATCCTTGAAGCCACAAGCCTATGGCTGTTGGTAGCCACCTTTCTATATACATGGATCTCGTACCAAAACCTGCCCGAAAGCATTCCAAGCCATTATAACATTAAAGGCGAAGTAGATGACTATGGCAACAAGGCTATTATTTTCGTACTTCCGGCTATCAGCCTTGTTTTGCATGTGCTGCTAACCGTGCTTAGCTTTTTTCCGCAGCTGTTTAACTATCCCGTAAGCATTACCCAAGCCAATGCACTAAAACAATACACCTTGGCTACAAAGGCATTAAGGGTGTTAAAAATCTCTCTAACCACAACTTTTGCCCTTATATTATGGACTGTGGTCAATCCAGGGTCAAGTTTTTTCCCACCAATTTTATTAGCACCCATTATTCTTGCTTTGGTTCTTACGCCTGTGGTGGTTTTAATCCGCTTATCGTATAAATACAAATGAGTTAATGTG
>CAZKHA010000106.1:0-12147 GCA_964552325.1 uncultured Bacteroidales bacterium | reverse complement strand
CCGTGTATAAACGTTTACAAACGCTTATACCCGATTACAAATGTTTATCAACCGAGTCGGCCAAACAGCTCAGCGTACCTTTGCTTCATCAAATTCATTCACAAATCTTTTTAAAATTAAACGTCATGAACTCTTTAAGAAACCGCGTACAACTGATTGGCCGTTTAGGCAACGATCCCGAAATCCGTAACCTTGAAAAAGGCAGCAAAATGGCCAAGTTTGCCCTTGCCACAAATGATACCTATTACAAGGATGGGCAAAAAACCGAAGAAACCCAATGGCACAACCTGGTAGTTTGGGGCAAACTGAGTGAAGTTTGCGAAAAACACCTCAAAAAAGGCAAAGAAATCGCAATCGAAGGCAAACTTCAATACCGCAGCTGGAAAGACAAGGAAGGCCGCACCCGAAGCAATCCCCAGATTACTGTCATTAGCTTTACAATGACAAACGGGACTGCGTAGCCTTATATACATTTTGCTATGGATGAGGAGCCGAAAGGCTCCAATTTTCGTAACAAATACCGACTTAAAAAACCTTGCAAATAGTTTCGTTATGTAAACCTAAAAGCTTATACCTGTTTGGATTCCAAACTGATAATTATACATCCGCAGGGTTCTATTCAAGGCCCTAGGATCCAATAAATACTCATACGTAAGGTTGAAAAATTGTTTATGCCGAGCTGAAAGTTGATAGCTAACTCCCAAATTAAAAATGACACCTGCCAGAATAGTATTTATTGACTGTCCATATTGTTTGGTAAATTCCACATGTGAAAAATTACTGTTTTGGCTGAGGATAAACTTATCTGTTATGCCGAGTCCAAAATACCAATTCATTTTTTCGGTAGGTAGTAAATAATTGATGGTCACGGGAATTTTAAGCGAAACCACATCAAGATTCACGTCCAATTGTTGCGTTGAGCCAAAAGCAGGCTCATAATACATTTTATGCGTAATCCCATCATAAGTTACCGGATGAAAGTATCCATCTGATTTTATAGCCTTTAAGGTATATGAATGGTCTTTCTCAAGTAGAAACTTTACATTAATACCAAAGTGCTCGCTTGAAACTAAAAAATTGAAAAAATCTATGCCATAGCCAACTTGAAAGCATGGCCTATAATCGCTAATTATCGAATTAGCAAAGTTGTATTTATTTGAAGAGACTCCTATTATGAAATTATGATCAATTACTACTTTATTGTTTTTCCGTTCATAAATAATACATTCATCATTAGGGCAAACATAATTATGGTAGGTTTTCGAGAGGTTTATTAAGGATATATGGCTTAATTCAGCCTTTTCGATGGCAGGTGCAATACTATCGCAATCAGCCATAAAGGCTCGTAACTTGCCACGGAATTTTATAGGCTTGGCTGTATTATCCTTGTAAATGGCCAGCTCTTCACTAAGTTCAATCAATCGTGTACCTGCCTTTTCAATATAATAATGCTCGCCACGGCTATCAGATGAAAAGTAAATGCTATTAACACCTTTAATAAGGTATTCCATAAAAATAAGGGCCGTATCTTTTTCATGTGTAACAGCTTTACTCACATACAGTTTGCCATTATTATACCTATAGCCTTTCAGTTGACCTGGCAAATATTCTGTTGCTTCACCTTTTTTATCGCTATAATATATGCATCTGCTAGAGGCTGCCCTACCCGATTGCTTTTTTAGAAATCCATACGTGGTATCACCGGAGTTATGAATTATAAATCCCGGAATAATTGCCCTTTGTGAAGACAAACTTAATGGTAGCAAAATACAAATCGTTGCAAAAATTATTGCAATTTTTTTCATAATTACCAAATTTCAATAATCGTATATTTTATTCAATCTTACTCGTATCTGGCGCAGGGGCTGCAGAATGGTACAGGCTCCAAACGTTGTGGGTTTTACTCCACAAATACTCGCCAATAGCGTTTTCGGGTTTTCGTAACACCACACGGGCAGTGTTTGCATAACGTAGCATCTTCTTAAAATCGGCTGGGTTGCCAAAAAACATTGTATCCTGTTCAAACCGCGAAAGGGGCAGTATTAAATGCTTCTTTACACCATTTACGTAAGGGGTAAAAACCCAGGTGAGGTAATAGCCAGCATTGTACACCCATGTCTTTCCACCATACTTAGCTAAGGTAAGCTGCAGAATCATCCCACCATCGCGGGGATGTGTTCGCTGGTCGCTTATAAAATTGCCTAATGAATATACAGTTAACCGCGGCCCCAGCGAATCAGGACTTAAAGTAGCAGGCTGTACCACATGCGGATGGCTGCCAATTACCATGTCTGCGCCCCAAGCGTAAGCCCATTTCTCAAAATCCTTTTGGTAGTTGCTAGCAAAAGTTTGATATTCATTACCCCAATGGAAAAAGACAATTTTAAGATCAACAGCTTGTTTAAGGGGTTTTTTCAAATCACTCTTTAGGCTGGCGGTATCCATCAAATTGACCTTTGTTGGTTGTGGCACCTCTATTCCATTGGTACCATAAGTATAGTTATACAAGGCTAGCTTTATTCCATTATGATTGATTATCAGCGGATGAGCCGTGTCAGCCTGCAGGCTGTCAAAATAAGAACCCACATGAGGTATTGCAAGGCTATCTAAAACAGCGAGTGTTCGGATTATACCTTTTTTGCCTTTGTCGCAAGTATGGTTATTGGCAGTGGCTAATATATCAAAGCCATTTGTTTTTAAGGATTTGGCAAGGGCATCGGGCGAACTAAACTGCGGGTATCCGGCATACGGTGGGCCTGCCAAGGTAACCTCGAGGTTGGCAATGGCCACATCAGCTTTTTTAATTATGTCATTTACATAGTAAAAGCAGGTGTCATAATCATATGTTCCCTTACTCGTTAGCGCTGCCTTAATTTGCCCGTCATGCCCCATTACATCACCGGCAAAAAGCAAGGTCATAAAAACGGTATCATTGGGTGCATGCGTTTTCTCACCCCCATTTAGTGGACTGAACCACAAGGGCATCAAAACAATGACCGGCAAGAGGGCAAACGCAACTACCTTATTCTTTTGCATGCTGCAAAAATAGAATGAATCAACGAAAAACACTAATTAGATGTGAAAATGTTGGAATGTGAAGGTATGAAAACGTGCTAATTTGCTAATATATTGATGAGCAAATTGTTAGAAGGTTTTTAAAAGACCTCGGAGCGGCCAAATGTTAAAAATGTGCAAATGCTGGCCCACAGCGGCAGTTCCGAGCATTCGGAATGAGAATGTGTAGATGTGGAAAAGTGAAAATCCGCTTGCTCGAGACAACTCATTCAGATGCTTAGGAGGGTTGGTTCTAGGCTACAGTGGGGTCAAATGCTGATAACACTGAAAGTCAGATGCATATTCACCGCTCGGTAGGTACGGGATATTTTTGACTAGGTACATAATACAACATGGAAAAAAGCTGTTTGTTCAGAGCTTGTTGCAGATAATTAAGTAGTTAGAATCTTTATTCCGAAACTTAAACAAGAAATGTTTTAGCTAAGCCAAAAAAAAAATCGAAGAACTTGTGTACTCAAGCAAATTGTTTTACTTTTGCCGACCGACCGTCGGTACTTTTTAATATGAAACGAAAAGCAGAAAAAGATCTAACGTATAACTTGATAATAGACACGGCTTTGCCCCTATTTCTTGAAAAAGGTTTCGAAAAAACGGCCATCGAAGAAATTTGCCGCGCTTGCAGCCTTAGCAAGGGTGGGTTTTATCATCATTTTAAAAGCAAGGATGAATTACTGTTTGCAGTAAGCACGCGTTTGGGTGAGGCCATCATCCAAATTACCCAACAAGCTGATGCTTATCAAAATCCGATAGAAGGCTTGCTCTTTTACATTCAATCCTACCTATCCTACTATAATGAGCATCCGAAGGAGGCGGCCTTTTTTATGGTGTTGATGAACCGCTCAGTAAATTCAGAGGTTATGCAAGAATTTTACGTAACGAGTTTCCTCGAAATATCAGGATTCATTGCATTTCTTTATCAAAAAGCAATTGAACAAGCGCTTATTAAGCCTTTGGATACTGTTAAAGTGGCCACTGCACTCATGGCATCGTTGGATGGCATGACCGGATATTTTCAGGTGATAGGCCATAAACTGGATCTTGCTGAAATTATCGAGACCTACAAAACCGCATTTATACTTCCTTACCTAAAGAACGAAACTTTCTAAAATGCACTCACCTATCCTACAAACCAATCGACTTTGCAAGCGTTTTGGCAGCTTGCAGGCGGTCAGCGATTTATCGCTTGAGGTTGAAGCGGGCGAAATCTTTGGATTTTTGGGGCCCAACGGAGCTGGCAAAAGTACTTCCATCAACATGATGTGTGGCTTATTGCTGCCCGATACAGGTCAAATTTATATCAAAGGCACCCAGGTTGATCCCTCCTCAAATTCCTTGCGTTTTAATGTGGGCATGTGCCCGCAAAACATTATTGTTTGGAGCAAACTAAGCTGCTATGAACAACTGGTATTTATGGCCGAAATGTATGGGGTTAAGCGCTCAATAGCCAAGGAACGGGCCACACAATTACTTGCTAATATGGGACTTTTGAATAAAAAAAACCATTTAGCATCTACCTTATCGGGTGGAATGTTGCGAAGGTTAAACATCATTCTGGCCTTAATGCACGATCCGGAAATTGTGGTGTTTGATGAGCCTGAAGCTGGCCTCGACCCCCAAAGCAGGGTGCTCGTAAGGGACTATATTCGCTCGCTGGCACGCCAAAAAACCGTTGTATTAACAACACATAATATGGACGAAGCCGAACGGGTTTGCGACCGGGTAGCCATTATTGACAATGGAAAACTTTTGGTGATAGACACGGTTGACAATCTCAAGAAAAGCAACAACGGCACCAATATTCTCGAGTTTTCGGTTTCGGAGCCTAAAAAACACGAACAAGTGTCCATAGTCTTAACAGAAACCGGTTTGCAGTTTACACAAGCAGGAAACTTATTTGTGGTGAAAGGGACAGCTATCCTCGAAAAATTGCCACAACTGCTTAATAGAATGGCACAAACATCCTTAAAGCCCGAAGATATCCGGATACGGGAAACGTCCTTGGAAGATATATTTATTAACTTAACTGGCAGGAGGTTACGCGAATGAGACTCTTCAGTATTGTACAAAAATCATTTAGGATACAATTGCGCGATTATTGGGTTTTGTTGCTCACCCTGAGTGCATCGCCCTTTTTTGTGATGATTTATTGGCTGATGTCAACAACGGGTAATACCACTTACCGCGTGTTGCTTATCGACCATGATCAACCTGCACAAGAATCATCCATTCGTTTGGCTGACAGCTTGATAAATTTGATGGAAACTGCGCGGTATGCTGACAATAAGCCAATTATTCAATTTCGAACGGTCGTTTCAAGGGAAGAGTCTTTTGAAATCTTGAAGAACCGCGATGCAGAAATGGTTCTCGAAATCCCTGCTAGTTTTACAAATCGCATCCAACAATGCAAGTCTCACCCTGACAGTTTACGACCCGAAACATGGATGGCAGGTGATGCCTCAAATCCACGTTATTCAATTGCTGCCATTATGGCTTATACGTATGTAGAAGAATTCGTTAAACGCCAAACCGGATTAAAAAGCGTGGTAACCATGAACGAAGAGTTCATTGGAAACTCAGTAAAACGCACCGAATTTGATGTTTATGTTCCAGGTATGCTCATCTTTTCGCTCATCATGCTTTTATTTAGCGCAGCCATGGTGTTTATCCGCGATATTGAAGACCAAACCATCAAACGCCTCAAAATTAGCCGAATGACAGCTTGGGAATACTTCATCGGCACGGGAATCTCACAAGTGGTCTTGGGTACTATCTCGGTAATCTTAACCTTTTTATTGGCAAAAGCCCTGGGATTCAATTATACCGGAAACCTTGGTTTGGCGGTAATCATAGGATTTCTCACCATTTTAGCTATACTGGGAATCACCCTGATTTTGGTAAGCTTCTGCCGCAACGCTACCACGGTATTGACCTTTGGAAATTTCCCGATGTTTTTGCTCATGTTTTTCTCGGGAGCCATGTTGCCCTTGCCCACGCAAGAGCTATTTAACATTGCCGGAAAAAGTGTTTCGTGGAACGCCATTTTACCTCCCACCCATGCCGTGAATGCGCTGAATAAGATTTTGATTTCGGGTGCGGGATTTAGCGATATTTGGTTTGAATTGGCTTGCTTACTGGCGCTAATAATTGCCTATTCATGGATTGGAATATGGCTATTTAAAAAGAAACACCTAAGGGCAATGAGTGCTTGATAGGTTTTATTCCTCAAACTCCACGCGTACAGCACCACCCAGCGAAAGCCCAACACGAATGCCAAAGCCTTGGTATTTCATGTCTTCAAAATTGGTAAACACCTCCACTTTCATCATTTTCAGGATGTTTTCGATGCCATAGCCCAATTCTAAATAGTTAGGTGAGTTCGCAGTTCGTAAATAATTGACCGATAAGCTTTCCCGAACACCGGCTATGTTAAGCCAAAACATACGTGAAAGCAGGAACCTGTTCATGCGCAAATTAGATAAAACGCTAACGTATGCATCCTGAGTGCTATATGTGTAATAGTCCAATAAGCGAAAACCATCCACTGGCCCAGCTATTTGCAACAAGGTTCTGTTACCCATAAAATGCTTGTAATCAACAAAGCATAAATCGTTCGTGTGTAGGGTGGTTCCGCCGCTGACTTTTAGTTCAAAATCGCCCCTAACCCCATTAAATAAATGATGAACGCCGGCTTCTATCCTACTAAAACTTGCCCCACTGGTTCCAGTGGTTTTGAGGCCGCCTGCATACTCTATGCCGAATACGGGGAAGGAGTTGTATTCAGGAATCCGCTTCCCATTGCGCTTATAGTATTTTAGAAAGGGCTTGTATTTAAAGGAAAGGTTGATTGCCAACAAGGCATTTTTATCAAATGAAGTTGATACAGTTTCAAGATTGCTGGGTGCATTGGGGCTGTACACCCTGTCTTTACGGGCCACCCAAACATAATCGGTGGAATTTAAAAGTTCAGTACGCTCGGCCCATTCTACGGCTCCTTTAAGAATATATTTTCCTTCAATTTGGGTTTGAAAGCTTGCCCCAGCAAAGGTCTTTTCATATAGTTTCATGTGGTTTTTTACCCAAAACAAGCTGCTTAAGGTGTTGATAAATGAAAAGATGGGCTCTTCGGCGTTTAGCTGGTTAATATAATGACCACCCGAGATATTCAACCTGCCTTTGTAAGTTGCGCTGCGGTTGAATTTCCAGGTAAGTTTTGTCCTGCCATAAAAGGTAGAACTAACAAACCCATAACGTACATCGGCGCCTACAATATAGTGGTCACCTTTTTTGGGTTCATAGCTAAGCTTAAGCGGTAAACTAAGGTTAAAGCCTTCAACGGTATTAAAATTTGCGTTTACCAATGGCGATGGATAATTAAACCACCAATTGTTGGTTAGCTTAAATTTACTGCCAAAAAACAAACCTCCCAAAAATTTTCCAAATATGCTGGCCGCGGCCGTATCTGACTTGCGTACTTCTTTGATGCTGTCGTTTTTATACGCAAAACTAGGCTTCTTTTCAAGTTCGGTAAGGGCTATTGGCCTAAGGGTATCCCAAACTTTCGTATCAATTTTCCGGGCATTTGAATCAACCACAATGGTATAATCTGAAATTACCTCGGGCTCTTTGTTGCGCTCCTTTGATTCCTTTTCCAGTTCTTTCATCTTCTTTTTAAAGCCTGAAAGCGTAAATTCCTCTTTATCCGAAGGTTTTAAATAAACCGAATCATTGGTAAGCCCTTTTTGCTTTCTGATTTTTTCTTCTTCGATGGCTTTGGCGTAATCGGCTTGGGTCTTTTCATCAACCAGCATAAAATCACCCATTTGAATGGAATCATTCACCTGAATCTTATAATCGCTTAGCGAAGCCAAATATTGGTAATTGAACCGCACACCCAAAAAAGAGCCATCAAAATCGTATTTGTGGTTTACCGGAAACCATAGCTTGTCTTCAACAGGGGCAAACATCTCATTTATAACCATTTCAAAACCTTGCACATAGGTCTTTAAATTAAAACTGTAAACCGCCCATAGGTTCTCAATTATATAGATTTCGCCTTCAAACACATTGGCTCCGCGGCTGCGGGGAATAACCTTTATCTTGTTTATTTCAAAGCCCTTGTCGAAAAATGTACTTTCGAGTTTAAACCGATAAAACGAAAATGCTGAAGGCGACAAAGGTGATACGGTTTCGTTGAATTTGGGCTCATAGATATTGGCATTAATAAAACTGTTGATGGGCGTTCGGGCAGTGTCTTTATCATTGCTTCGAGCCATAAGAACCTGCTGTCTGTATGTGTTCGGATATTCATAACTAAGCTTGCAAACTGTTTCTGAAAGAAAATACTCAGCCGTATCCAAGCCTTCTGACTTTGCAAGTTTCTGAACAAGGTTTGGCACCCTTATTTTCCCAAATCCCTTGATATAGATATTTGATTCATAAGACTTAATTAACAATCTATAATACCTTGCACTGGCTATGGCCTTGCGCATGATAGTATAAGCGGGGTCTTCTTCCCTAGCTGAAATAGTAACAATTGGCAACGTTACAACCTGGGGTTTGAGGCTAATTTGCAAATCTTGCATTCCCTTCGTAATTACAATCGTCTTGCTCTGGGATTGGTATCCTAAGTGTTGAAAATCAATATGCCAGGTTCCCGTACCTAAGGGTAGCTCGAAATAGCCCTGATCATTTGTAACTGTTCCTGTCTTCTTCTCTTGCACATACAAAGTGGCATAATTCAAGGGTTTGCCATCTTGGTTGCGCATATAGCCCCTTATTCCAGATTGGCTTTGGGCTACTTGGGGCAAAAAGGTTACAACAATTGCCAGCCAAATAATAAGGAGATGACGTGTAATAAGGATACCTCGGGTCATATTGTGTTTGTTAGTAAAGGCAGAATAAACAAAAAAAATCGGTCAATCCTGCCTTTGGTGCATACTACATTAACTAATCATCGTTTGACGAAGAAGTAGCAAAAAAGTATCAATTCAGCTTGAAAAAAGTTGTACAAATAGATCAATAAACCAACATTTTTCGAACAACTTTTTGGTTATCAATATGGAGTACGATAAAATAAATTCCTGCGTTTAGTCCGTTAATATCAGGGTTAAAAATAGTGGTTCCTTGTTTAATAGCCAACGAACCAATTTGTTGGATACGCTGACCCGAAATATCTTGTACCTCACTGCTGGCAATACATTGCTTTTGGGATGTAATTTTTAGTGCACATGAATTTTGAGCAGGATTGGGGTAAACATTTGAAACAGTAAATTCGGGCGTAACGGATGGTGCTGATAGTAAAGTGGCTAAATCTACGGCATTAATAAAGTTTTGCTCACCCGAACCAGTGCCAGGCGTTCCGTCTTCTTGGAAGATGAACTTTGGGGCCTGGGTTGCCATGCCGCCAAGCTCAAAAACAGGTGAAATTCCAGGGTAAGCACATTCTGAAAATATGAAGAAAATTTCACCAGTTTCATCTTTCATTTCATTCCAATTTAATCCACCATTATACGAATAAGTGCTGTAAACATGTTTGTAAATGTACTGTCCATTCGTAAAATTGGGTGCAATTGATGAAAACACTACATACATTATATTTTGGGGCGAGATGCTAATTTGAGCTTGTGAGGTTAGCCCAACCCCATAGTCAGGTTGTCCGGAGGGGATGGTAATGCTGCCCGTATCGGATGTAAGCCAAGCAATAAGGTTGCCTCCTGCCTGCAGATTTGAAAACGTGTAGGAGCTTACAGCCGTTGAATCGAGGGCAGGCATATCTTCGTTCCAATATATCAAACCATCCGAAAGGGTGGGATAGTAATACCAACCTCCAGGAGGGGTGGTAACTATATCATAAAAACGCAGCATTCGGCTGAACACCACATGGGCTTTGCCTTCGTTATCAAGTGCTACGGCCGAGGTTCCATCACCGCTGCCAAAAACAGGGGTAATATCCGGCACATCATACGGATCATACGGAGCATCGTAAACCGTTATTTTTTGCCAGGTAGTGCCATTGTCAATCGATTTAAAAACATAACCGTCAAACGCATCAAAGCCAAAAGAAAAGGCAAGGGTATTGCCAACAGGCTGTGCCCATGAATACTTTAGGCTCGAAATGGAAGGAAAATAATCAACGCCCAATCCTTCAATTAGTTCACCATTAATATCCCAGGTTTCGCCACCATCGGGAGAGCGATAATACAGCAGCGCATCTTCTTGACCCATGTACGGATCATCGTAAACCAACGCCAAGATATGAACATATTGATGTTGATCGCCACTGGTAATCATCGAATGCCAAACCAATGAATGGTAACCATCCGGAGGGTTTAGTGTTAGCTCCGTCCATGGGCCTTGACCACGTGTTTCGCGCCTCAAAAGTTTTATATAACCATCGCCAGCTACATACCTGTAATGTGCTATTATCTCACCATTGGGCCCCCAAGGTGCATAAGATGGAAACGCATTGTTGGGATCGCTTCCTAAATGTATTTCAGGAGCTTGCCAGTCTGTACCATCAAAAAAAGCATACGCTGTACCGCGGTCAGGCATACCGTTGTAACCTTTGTGCATCCAAGTGGCCCCAATCGTTCCATCAGGATACTCATATACCCTGTTCATCAGGTTGCCCGAGTTGTAGGTTTGCGTGTCGTAATAAGTATCGCCTAAGGTTACGTGAGAGGCTTTTTTAAGTGGCAACATGCAGGCAGTTGTTTGATTACCATCAGGCCCAATGGCCTCTGCTGCTAGTTGAGCTTGTGCTAGCTTAAGCTTTGTTGAGGCCCCTTTGGGTTGCGCATAGCTACTGAAAGCTATAAATGCGATGAGCAAAATGAGTGAGAACTTCTTCATACATTCTAAATTTTGGTTAGCGAATTTTTATCTACTGATAAAAAGTTTGGTTTAAAGGACCATAAAGGTACAAAATTGAAACGCATTACAACAGAGACTTGTAAATTTTAATAAAATTTGCTATTATTGCGGTTACCAATTTTAAAACAAAGCCTATGAAAAAACTATTACTCGCTATTAGCTTTATTACCCTGTTTTTGCATGGTAATTCGCAAACTTACCTCTTAGAGGAGTACTTTAACGATACGTTGAATCTGCCAGCTACATTTACAACCATTGATCAGGATGGAGATGGCAACGATTGGCGAATAAACACCTGGGAAACAGAAAGCTATGTTGTTTCCGATTCATGGCGAAACGATGTGCCCTTAACTCCTGAAAACTATTTGATTACTCCACAATTAAATCTAGCAGGTTTAGATGGCACTGTTAAGGTTCGCTACACCGTTCAGGTGGCTGACGAAACCTATTTTGCCGAGAAATACAAAGTAGCTGTTTCAACCACGGGCAATCAGGCCGCCGATTTTACAAATGTGCTATTTACCGAGGTGCTAACCTTAAATGAATACTACGTTTGGAAATCGCGCGAAGTGGATTTAACCCAGTTTATTGGCAATTCTATTTATTTAACCTGGTGTCATTTCGATTGCACTGATCAATACAAGCTCCTGCTCGACAGCATCCAAGTAATGTATTACCCCAATGTTGGCATAAACGACAATGCTTCCGAAAAAGCCATGGTTTTTCATAACCAAGCTATGCAGCAATTGCTTGTTTCAGGCGAGTATCAAAATGCAACCATATCTGTTTACAGCACTGCTGGCCAAGAAGTTCTATCGGTGTCAAATCAAAATTCGCGTACAATCCTCAGCACCCATGGCCTCAAGCCAGATGTTTACATCGTACGCATTCAAAGCTCCAAAGGAATTATTACACGTAAAGTAGCCATAATTCAGTAAAGCTGCTTTTTGCGAAACACCCTTTCTCTTATAAAAGCCGTTCATCCTGAGCGGCTTTTTTAGGCTCTTCGCCATATTAAATGGTTATTTGTTTGATTGGCGCCATCAACAAAAACCAAAACACCCTGTTCTAGACGGGCTTTGCGGTTAGCTAAGTGGCAAAAATCCAATATTCACTAGGTGTTTCCAGATTTTTGGTAAAAATCTTGCTAACCCAACTTGGTTTATATCCTTACTTTTCGTTGAGAGGCGGTCAAAAGAA
>CAZKHA010000105.1:0-12295 GCA_964552325.1 uncultured Bacteroidales bacterium | reverse complement strand
AAGATTCAAGAAAATTTTTTACAATCGCTGCGGCATCTTTCACACAATTGGCACAAACATTTTCTTGAAGCTGAAGTTCGTTGAAACGTTTCTGTCCTTCTGCTGTTGCCAAATCACAAGCTAGCAATTCTTTACAATTGATCGAGCCATGCATTCTTACAAATTCGTCGTTAAAATCAAGCATAAACATATACGTCTCATCCCGTGCCAATTCATCCTCGATGCGCGTGCGACCAAACTTTAAACCCAGTGCCAAGTAAGCACCCACCACTGCTCCGCAAGTTTCTTGCTGCCGGGCCATGCCAGCACCAAATCCGGTTGTAAGTTTTAGGGCAGTATCGCGCTCAAGCCCCATTTGAATGGCAAATGGAACAAAAACGGATTGGCAGCAGTTAAATCCTGCTTTGAACTCGTTTACAGCCTGTTCTGAAAAATCCATGGCTCAAGATAAGGTTTAGGCATCAAAGGTACAAATTAATTGACTGTAGCTAGCATTTTTAAGCTTCCGCTTTACTGATAATTCCGCGCAAAATGCCAGCCGCTGATGGCGGAACAAGCCAAAAAAAAACCGGCCTGCATCCCTGCACGCCGGAAAAAGTAATCAAAAAAGTACTTAAGAAAAAACAACAAAAACAATTAGTAGGTAAAGAGAGTTTAATTTGGTATTACCAGGTATAAACCTGCAACAGCATTTTGGTAATTTCAAATTGTGTGCCATAAGTTATAAAGTTTTGTAAACCAATGATTAGTAAAATTTTTCGAAATTTTCGACAAACGATTGTTCTACGATTTTAACGAATATGTTACAAAACCATCAACAGATTAATATTAAATTAGCTAATTATTAACTAGTTAGTAATCTTAAGCAGTTTATCCGAAATTGGATAGAATATCCGTTTTACACATAACATAATTAAGAGCTTATTTCCAATACAACAAAATTGCCATGAAAGATTGCATTTTTTTTTGAGAGCCTATCAAAAATAACACCTTCCATCCCCAATTACCATCAGATAAGTACCAAGTAAAAAATAACATCGCGCGTAATAGCAGCGCGGCAGCTAATCATAAGCTTCCATCAAAAACTTTAAACAATTCATAAGTCAATTCAAATAGTCAATCACTAATCGCGCACAATTTCAAAAATCCTGTCATGTTTTAGCAACGGGGCTTGCTAAAAGGTCGCGAAACTAGCAATCTACCAGCAAAAAAAAACCGGCCTGCATCCCTGCACGCCGGAAAAAGTAATCAAAAAGTACTTAAGAAAAAAACAACAAAAACAATTAGTAGGTAAAGAGAGTTTTAATTTGGTATTACCAGGTATAAACCTGCAACAGCATTTATTAAATTTCAAAAGTCATGCCAAAACACTTATTTAGCAATAATTCAGCACTTTACAATATCATTCAATTTATCAAGCAAATTGAACTTATCCGAAAATGAATATCAATTGAAAGGTCATTACTAGCAAAAATAATATGCTTTGATAATCAACGACTTATGTTGTCAAACAAAACTATCCGTTTTTGGATAAATAACCGAAAATAAGCAGCCCAATAGCCTTACAACCTACATGGCAACTTTTACCCCAGAAATCTTTTTCAAATCAGCATACATATTTTGCATCTGATCATGATTAACTAATTCAACCTTAATTGAATAAGAAATATACGCACCTTTTGCACTATTTTTAACAGTAATATCGCTAAAAGGCACCTTATGCTTATCAAACACCTCACCCATATCAATCTCGCGTTGGAACTCGGGGATGGCAGTGTCAAAAATTACTTTAAGATAAAAAGTCTGAGGGAATGGAATTTGGGGTTCGTGCGTATCCATACAATTAAGGTTCTAACGAATATAGTTTAAAACTTAGGGTTCCAGTAAACTTGAGGCTTTCGATACGAATCTTTTGCGGCATATATCCTACCAGTTCAATAGTATCCGAATAATAATCGTCATTAAGCTCCGGGAACGCAAAGGCCACCGTATCGGCTTGCAAAAGCGAAATTTTAGTACTTCCTGACTTATAATCTTTTATATCAATTATATAAAACAATGTGTCGTCCGTAAAAACAGTTTCGGTTAGGCTATCAAACGTATAATAACCCGCACGCATATTATACTCAAAACTATTGGTATCCAGCTGAATACTTGGCTTTGCATCATAAACCACCTCTTGGGTGTTATCTTCTGAACTGCTGCAAGCAACCGCAAACAAGACAACGGCCATAAAACCACTTATCAATAGGTTTTTCATGTGACAGATTTTCTGCAAAGATAAGCCTCTGGAAGCAATTATCCAGAGGCTATTACCAAATCTTTAGGTAAGCTTTGGGTTAGATAAAAACGATGTTTTCCTTTTTGGTAATCTTCTCACAATAGTGGCACAAAAGCCTAACCTCTTGCTTATCAATTAACGAAAAGCGCGTAGGTACGTTTTCATGATTCGTAATACACTTGGGGTTGAAGCATTTTGCAAAACCTTCAATCGTATCGGGCAATTCCACTTGCTTTTTCTCTATAACCTTAAAATCTTTGATAACAATAAGTGTAGCGCTTGGGGCTACTAAGGCTATCTTGTTAATTTCAAGTGGCTTAAAAAACTTTTCACGTACCTTTATGATGCCTTTTTTACCAAATTTCTGGCTATCGAGGTTCATACCAAATAAAACCTGGTTGCTCGATTTGTCGAGTTCCAGTATTTTCATTACCTGAAACACGGCACGAGAGGGAATATGGTCGATAACGGTTCCATTTTCGATGGCCGAAACTATTAGTTCTTTACGAGGATCTTTTTCCATGGATACAACTATTTAAAATGACTAACAAATTATTTAAGGCCTAATATTGAAGCTATTAAAGCCTGACGTACATAAACACCATTTAAGGCCTGTTGAAAATAGTATGCCTTGGGGTTAAGGTCAACATCTTCATTAATTTCATTAACCCTTGGCAATGGATGCAAGATTTTAAGATTGGATTTTGATGATTCCAACATCTGATTATTAAGTATATACGAATTTTTTACACGTTCATACTCCATTGGATCCGAAAAACGCTCACGTTGGATACGGGTCATATAAAGGATATCAACTTTTGGTATCACCTCCGTAATCTCTGTATATTGATGGTATTCAAGGTTTTTTTCTTTAATATGCAGTTTAACGGAACTCGGAAGCTTAAGTTCTGTTGGCGATACTAAATGAAAAGTTGTATTAAAATTGGAAAGCGCCATTACATTTGAATGTACTGTACGTCCGTATTTTAGGTCACCAACAAAGGCCACATTCAAGTTGTGAAGGGTGCCTTGGGTTTGCAAAATAGTGTAGAGGTCGAGCAAGCATTGTGTTGGGTGCTGATTGGCACCATCGCCCGCATTAATAATGGGCACACTCGACACCTCGCTGGCCCATCGTGCCGAGCCTTCAATCGGATGGCGCATCACGATAAGGTCGCAGTAATTGCTCACCGTTTTAATGGTGTCTTTTAAGGTTTCGCCCTTTGATGTGCTACTGCTGGAGGCATCGCTAAAACCAATGATGCGTCCGCCAAGGCGGTTTACGGCACTTTCAAAGCTTAGCCGTGTTCGGGTTGATGGCTCAAAAAATAAGGTTGCCACAACTTTTCCTTCCAGGATATTCTGGATAGGTTGGCGCTCGAATCCTTTTGCAAGGTCGAGTATGTGCAAATACTCATCGCTTGTAAAGTCGTTGATTGAGACCAGACTTCTATTTTTCATGCTATAGGTATTAAATGTTGACATTTTGTTCCAAAAAAAAGGCGACCAATGGGTCGCCTTCAACTAAACTATTAACAGCAGCAGCCACAGCCGCCTTTTTTCTTAAGGTTGTGTTTCTCAATGAACTCACATAGCACTTCTTCCAGATTGGGTTTACCAATTTCTTGGAGGTCGTAACCAACTTTAACGGTGGGTTTATTAATTTTAACAATGCGGTTCAGGTCAATGGGGGTAGCAATTACCACTACATCGCAAGGGGTGTTTTCAATGGTTGCTTCCAAGTCTTTAACTTGTTGATCGCCATAACCCATTGCAGGCAATAAGGTTCCAATATTTGGGTAAATACGGAAAGTTTCGGCCAATTTTCCAACTGCGTAAGGACGTGGGTCAACCAATACACTTGCGCCAAATTTGTTAGCGGCAACAGTACCGGCTCCAATGCGCATTTCGCCATGGGTAAGGGTTGGGCCGTCTTCGATAACCAAAGCACGTTTTCCACGAATCAATTCGGGCTTATCAACCGTAAGGGGTGAAGCACCATCAATAACCATGGCTTTGGGGTTAATTTTGGCTATGTTTTCGCGAACCTTCTGAATGTTTTCGATGCTGGCTGAATCTATCTTGTTGATAACGATTACATCTGCCATACGTGCAACAACTTCACCTGGGTAATAGCTAACTTCGGCGCCTGGGCGGTGAGGGTCAGCAACTCCTACAAACAAATCGGGTTTAAAGAATGGGAAATCGTTGTTTCCACCATCCCAAAGTACTACATCACAACCATCTGGATCGTTTTCGGCAGCCCTTAGGATTGCTTCGTAATCAACGCCAGCATAAATTACATTACCACGAACTACATGTGGTTCGTACTCTTCCATTTCTTCAATGGTACATTTGTGTTTTTCGAGGTCTTCAACTTTGGCAAAGCGTTGAACTTTTTGAGCTACTAAATCGCCATAAGGCATTGGGTGACGAACAGCTACAACCTTTAATCCTTCTTTCATAAGGATTTCGATGATGCGGCGTGAGGTTTGGCTCTTACCGCAACCTGTACGTGTGGCACCAACAGCAATAACTGGCTTTGTGCTTGCAACTTGGGTTTCAGCAGGACCTAATAAAATAAAGTTTGCTCCAGCAGCATTTACAAGTGCTGATAGGTTCATTACACGTTGATAAGGCACATCACTGTAAGCAAATACACAGTCGTGAACATTAAGGTCCTTGATCAATGCAGGAAGGTTTTCTTCTGCATGAATTGGAATACCGCCTGGGTAAAGGTCGGCACCTGCAAGTTCGGCAGGATATTTTCGTCCATCGATGTCAGGAATCTGTGCAGCAGTGAAAGCTACTACATTGTACTCGGTTTTTCCACGGAAAAATGTGTTGAAATTGTGGAAATCCCTACCCGCAGCACCAATAATTACTACGTTGCGTTTCATATGATCTATTTTTGGGTTAATTGAGATTTTATGTGCTGCAAAGGTAGAAGTTTAAGTAACAAGAGAAGCAATTATTGGCAATGAAATTTTTCACTTCATAAAACTATGTTAATCAGCATTTTGCTTACTTTACAACATGGCAATTGTTAATTTCTCAACTTAAATTGAGCTAATTCAGCTTGCTATTTGATGCTCAAAAGACCAAAATTGCAACCGTTTGCAGTCATCACAGGCAAGTTTAAAAAGTATTACAACTTTTCTTTTGGGCGTGCCCCTTTGGGTCGGGCTATCTACTCCAAGTCCTCGCTACGCTCCGGGCTTTCCGTGCCTATCCCTCACGCAGTACCAACTTTCTAGTCCGTTCTACTTATATCTTCAAGTTCTTTCAGCTTAATTGTGTGGGGCAAATTTTGGCTAAATCACCTATGCAAATACCTAAAACCTTCATAATATGATTCTTCCATCTTTTTTAATACAGATGAAGAATTAACTATTTAAAAAACAGGTATGCCACAAAAATTGCGGCCAATACGCCCGCCAAATCTGCAATCAATCCCCCAGCAATGGCATGCCGGGTCTTTTTAATGCCAACCGAGCCAAAATACAAGGCTAAAATATAAAAGGTAGTGTCAGACGCTCCTTGAAAAGTACACGACAAACGGCCAACAAACGAATCAGGGCCATAGTGTTTCATTGTTTCCACCATCAGGCTGCGAGCCCCGCTTCCACTCAAGGGCTTCATAAAAGCAGTTGGTAAGGCCTCCACAAAGGAAGTGTCAATAGCAAACAAACCAAAAAACCATCCAATGCCTTGCTGCATATAATCCATTGTGCCCGAAGCCCTAAACACCCCAATACCCACCAACATGGCCACCAAATAAGGGATAATCTTTATCGAAATGCCAAAGCCTTCCTTGGCACCTTCAATAAACGCATCGTAAACATTAACCTTTCTATACACTGCCAACACAATAAAGCTCACAATAATGCTAAAAAGTATGATGTTGCTCACCAAGGTCGAAAAAAAGTTTACCTGATCGGCTGGCATGGTCGAAACATACCATATTACTGAACCTACCAATAAACTAAAACCACCCAGATAATACAGGATTGTACGTTGAAAGAGATTGATACGCTGATAGATAGACACCGAAATTATTCCTGCTAAGGTTGAAAAGAACGTTGCGCAGAGTATGGGCAGAAACACATCAGCAGGATTGGCAGCACCCAATTGAGCTCGGTAAACCATTATGCTAACCGGAATAATGGTGAGCCCCGACGTATTGAGCACCAAAAACATAATCATTGAATTGGAAGCCGTATCCTTTACCGGATTAAGTTCCTGAAGTTGATTCATAGCCTTAAGCCCCAGCGGAGTAGCGGCATTATCCAAGCCTAACATATTGGCCGATAGGTTCATCATAATCGAACCCGAAACAGGATGATCTTTTGGGATGCCTGGCAGCAATTTCGAAAACAAGGGGCCAACCAATCGTGTGAGTATTTTAACCATGCCACCAAGTTCTCCCACCCGCATGATACCAAGCCATAAGGTCATAACACCCGTTAAACCCAACGATAGCTCGAAACCTGTTTTCGCCATATCAAACGTACTGCCCATCATCGCATTAAAAACCTCATAATCTGCAAACAAAATGAGTTTTACGAGGGCCACTACAAAAGCAACCACAAAAAAGGCAATCCAGATGTAATTCAATACCATAAAGTTGGGCTTTAGTCTGATTTAGAACCGGGCAATACCGACGAAAACATAATTTTGGTAACTCCAAGCAACGTGCCTGCTGGATTTAAGCTATTCGCGGTTTTTAAATCTTTATAAGCTGCAATGTACTTGCCCAAAGCCTTGAAAATCTTACCCCTCAAAATATACGAATCGCTATTGTTTGGGTTTATGGAAATGCTTCGATTGACATCTTTTAAGGCTGCGGGTTTGTTATCGAGCATAAAAAAACCATAAGCCCTTAAGTAATAAGCATCTGCATTGCTGCTATCCGATTTTATAGTGTAAGTACAAGCAATAATGGCCTCCATGTATTCTTTGTTGTTGGTATGTGATATGGCACTCGACAAATTGGCATTAACACGGCCTTGGTTTTGAGATAACACACTGCCAATCAAGCTCAAGAATAGCGCTATCAATAAAAGTTGCTTGTTCATAGTACGAGGTTTGGAAAGTTAGTATGACGATCAAACTACTTCTGCTACTACAAAAGTACTTCCACCCACAAAAATAAAGTCTTTTTCATCAGCTTTTAACAATGCCGCGTTAAAAGCTTCTTGAACACTTGTAAAAGCTTCTCCATACAAACCATGAAAATTGGCAAGCTTAACAAGTTCCTTAACGTCAAGCCCACGTGGAATAGAGGGTTTGCAAAAATAATACTGGGCATTTTTAGGGAAAAGCTCCAAAACATGGTTTACATCTTTATCGGAAACCATGCCTAAAACCACATGCAACTTTTGAAACTTGATAAGCCCAATTTGTTCGAGCACCCCTTTTAGGCCGTGTTGGTTATGCCCTGTATCGGCTATTGCCAAGGGTTTGCTGCGTAAAACCTGCCAACGGCCCAATATGCCCGTATTTATCAACACATTAGAAATGCCATCACATACCGTCTCGTGGGTAATGGAATGCAATTGGGGTGAGACATGCCTTAGAAGCGTTAAGGTAGTTTTTAGGTTTTTAAGTTGGTAAATGCCTGGCAACGGGCTTACTAGGTTAAATACTTCTGCAGCAACTTGGTCTTTAAGTGTGGCACTCAACAAGTTTGTTTCTGCAGCATATTGATGCTTATCAACAGTATAAAAATCCTCAGCAAAATAGATTGGGCTCGCATGTTTTTTGGCTGTTTGAACAAACACCTCATCTGTTTCAGGATTCCGTTCACCAATTATAACGGGAATGTTTGGTTTGATAATACCCGCTTTTTCGATTGCGATAGCTGTCAAGGTGTCGCCCAAAAACTGCATATGATCGAAGCCGATGTTGGTAATAACAGAAGCCATAGGGCGAACCAGGTTTGTTGAATCGAGCCTCCCTCCCATTCCAGTTTCTATTACAGCAATATCAACATTTTCATCCCTAAAATAGCAAGCCGCCATAGCAAACGACATTTCGAAAAACGAAGGCTTAAGCTCTGTGAACAGTTGCATGTTAGAATTTACAAATTCAGCAACATATGCTTCAGGAATCATAAGCCCGTTGATGCGAATTCGTTCCCTGAAATCGCGCAGATGAGGCGATGTAAACAAGCCCGTTTTATAACCCGACTCCTGCAGCACCGATGCTGTAAAGCTTGATACCGAACCCTTTCCATTGGTTCCAGCAATATGTATTGCTTTAAAACCTTGCTCAGGATTGCCCAATGCATTGCAAAGGTTAATGGTTGTTGACAAATCGGCTTTATAAGCAGCAGCCCCAATTCGGGTAAACATAGGCAACTGACTATAAATAAACTGAATAGCATCAGAATAATTCATATTACTACATCAAAGGATACAACAAAACAAAAACTGTTGAAAATTTAGAAAGGATAACCAATACCAAAATTCCAGACCACACTGCCTAAAGTGGCTTTTTTTATTACCCAGCGATTTATATCTTCTGTGCCAGGGTCGTACATTCGTAAGGCGGCATCAAGCCTGAAAACGAAATAAGTAAAATCGAGCCTCATCCCGAAACCGGCATCAAAACCCAGTTCTTCAATAAAAGTATCCGTTTGGAACACACCTTCTGGATACAAGGCATTGGCTTTTAACAGCCATATATTGCCAACATCGGCAAACAACGCGCCCTTAACCACCGAGTAGATCGGGAAACGGTATTCAAAATTTGTTTCTAATTGCAAATCGCCCATGCGGTCGTAGTTATTATCCAAACTGTTTGTATAAGCCCCTGGCCCCATAAGTTTGAGCACCCATCCTCGCATGCCGTTGGCACCTCCTGCAAAAAACCCTTTTTCAAACGGAAGGTATTCACTGTTGGCATAGGCCTTTCCAATTCCAAAGAAAGCCCTAAAAGCCAATGAATTATCCTTATAGATATTGTAATAATACCGAAAGTCGATACTCGTTTTTAGGTATTGGGCATATCGTATATTAAATAAGGTATAAGAACCATCCAATTCTTTTGGAGATTGGAAGACGGATTGAGCCAGCCGCAACATATTGCCAGAAGACTCCAGATTGAAGCGTAAAAACCTGAAATTCTTTTGTTTTCCAATTTCTTGATCAGAATAAATATACGAATAGGATAAGCCCATGATTACGTGGTTGCTATATTGGGCTTTAATTGCCTGATCCTTCATCGTATTAATAATACTGTCGAAAGATACGGATGGAAAAATGCGCACCACATTCACTTCGATGGGGTTTAAAAAATGTGTTTTGCGATCGTTCACTTTCAATTTATAACCGAAACTCACGTTTGACACATATCGCTTGTAATCGGGGCGGACCTGGCTTCCAAAGCCACCTGATAAAACAGTTTTAGGACGCAAATAACCCGGGAACAAATCAGAACCAATGGGGCCAACATACCTTGGAAAAGTCAGGCTCATATCAATTCCCGTTTCTACCGTATTAAAAAACAGAAACTTTGTCTCATCAATTTCATCGAAAGAGGTTTGCATTTCTAAGGCAGCACGTAGCTTTACCCGAAATGTTTCGGCACCCCTAAAAAGGTTACGGTTCTCGTAGATAAAACTTCCTGAAACGCCCGGATAACCACCCGTGTTGGTAACCTCTGACTCAATTGTATAGGCCTGAACAGGCCCCCTTGATAATTGAACAATGCAGTCAAGTTTTCCGGTGGTAGGCGATACAAACTGTGAATCAGGAACAAAATCGATATTCACATAGCGATACAGGCTCAAATCAGTAAGGCTTTTGTACGTATTGTTAACGTCGGTGGCATTAAAGGTTTGATTTCGTTTGAGGAACACCGAACGCAAAATAGTTTTTGGATGTATTCGTAATTTGCTCTGGATCAAAAACTGATAAAAATCTTGTTGCACCGAATCCTTATCGTAGCTTTTGGTAACTATCAAGGTATCATAAGCTACCGAATCGTTTAAGACAGCATATTGTGGATAAACAACAATATCGTCGATATAATACTTTTTATGACGATCGTTTTCAAAAAGCTCTTCGTCATCCTTTACGCCCAAAAGACGTCGCGGGTTTTTTATAACTATATATATATCAAGCAAATGATTATTGAATGAACTATCAATTTCGTAAAACACGTAATCGTTCGAAAAGAAATAATAGCCTTGGTTCCTAATTTCACGGTTTAACCGCTCTCGCTCGGCTTCCAGCAGGCTAAAATCGTAAATATTGCCGGTTTTTAGTGGACTAGTACGCAAGATTTCCTTTGCCATATTATTTACCAAGCTGTCTTCGGCTTTAACTTTAACCTGGTTTATCCGGTAAGGGGTTGCAGGCACTACCGTATAGGTAACTTCAATCTTTTTCTTGTGAATTTTTGTTTGGTATGAAACCTTTGAGTTAAAGTACCCCTTATTATTTAAATAGTTGCGAATATTCCGCAGCGTCGATTCTGCTTTAGCCTGATCATAGATAGAAGGAGCTTGGCCAGCGTTACGAAGCATCCATGTCTTAAACTTACTTGGTTTCCAATTCTGCAAATTATTCTTCATCCATAGGTTGGTATGGAACAGCATCAACGATTTTCGGTTGCTTGGCTGCAGCAATAAATTGGAAAGATCCTCCGTATTGATAGCTGGGTTCTGGCAAACGATGGAATTTTTTGTTAGAAGATATTGATTAGCAGGCAGCTTGCGTGTAGGATTGCACGATACCAAACTCACTGCCAAGAGGGCTAACCAAAATAACCTAAAGAATAATTTCTGCTTCAATGGATGCAATTTGAAAGTACAAATATAGAAATTGATTTGAAGATGTGAAGATTTGAAGATGTGGAAATAGCCTGACCTGCGGTGGGTGAGCCCGTCGAAACCCCGAAGGGTGAAGATCAAGAATCTGCATATTTACAAATCTGCACCCTTCGGCAAGCTCAGGGCAAGCTATTTTCAAATTTATCTGCTAGCCTGCCCTGGGGTGGCTGAGCCTGTCGAAGCCGAAGGGGTCGAAACCCCGAAGAGTGAAGATCAAGAATCTGCATATTTACAAATCTGCACCCTTCGGCAAGCTCAGGGCAAGCTATTTTCAAATTTATCTAATAGCCTGCCCTGCGGTGGGTGTGGTCGCTGAAGCCCGAAGTGAGTTAGTATGCAGACGAAATTCGGGATGGCTTCACAAAACTACCAGCTATTTCACTGGTTAAAAGGGCCTTGTTCAGCATACCGCTTTACGAGCCGAGTAGCTAAAATTATCAAAATCAAACCTATACCACTATTAATAAGCAAACCAAGTACCGGAAACTTTGCCCATGAAGCCACCACATTGTACAATCCATGAATAGCTGCTGCCAACAGCAAATAGGGCAATACGGTCATAAAATAGCGTTCAGCATTCCAAAACTTTGCCTTGGCTATTCCGATGCCCCAGATTGCAGCCAGCCCAATATGCAAAGGAACGGCATTAAATTGGCGCACCACAAAGCTTACATACCCATAATCAAGCATATACTCAATGTTTTCGAATACCGAAAATCCCAGTGCCACGCTCATGGAATATACCAAGCCATCGGCAGGCTCGTTAAATTGGTTGAGCCTTCGGATCAAGAGTATGGTAACAGCCGCTTTAAAAAACTCTTCATTTAACCCAACAAACCCATAAAAAATAATGATTTTCTGCAAGTTATCTCCCACATTCTGCCAATGTTCATGTTCATAGCCTATCAATAGGCCAAAGAAATGATTAAACAATCCTGCGGGCAGGCTACTCATAAAACCACCAGCCAGCATCACCAGCAAAACGGTCAAAAACGGTTCCCGCTCAAACCGGTCGTACTTGCGTATAATCCATATCCAGAAGAGGATAGTGATAAATAATGATACAATAAATAGATACATAGTCATTTTTGATTCATAGCCACTTGCTATTGCAAAAGAACAAAAAATTGGAATCGGCTGAAATAAAATTCTGATAAATCAGAGCAAACATAATG
>CAZKHA010000104.1:0-12314 GCA_964552325.1 uncultured Bacteroidales bacterium | reverse complement strand
AGTTTATTTTCTTGCTGTTTTTCTTGGCCTATTTCATGCTTAAGGGTTCGCATGTTGCTCCTGGCATAGGCGTGTTACTTATTCCAATCCTAATATTACTTATTGCAGGCATGGGGTTGGGCTTTGGAATAATTATTTCATCGCTTACCACTAAATACCGCGACTTGGTTCACTTGGTAACTTTTGGAGTAACCCTGTGGATGTATGCAACTCCGGTTATTTACCCCTTGTCTCGCATTCCCGAAAAATACAAGATGCTTGTTATAGCAAACCCTATGACTTCAATTGTTGAGACGTTTAAAACCGTATTGCTGGGTGTTGGAGAAGTTAACTATTTGCAATTGCTTTATAGCTTTGGCTTTACAGTAGTTTTGCTTGCATTGGGTATCCTTATCTTTAATAAGGTCGAAAAAACCTTTATGGATACGGTATAAGCTTGTTGAGTTTGAGTTCAAATTATTAAACAGTGAATTATGTCTGAAACAGTTATCAGATTTGAAGATGTGTCGAAACAATACCGTTTAGGCGTTGTAGGTACGGGCACATTAAGCCATGATTTGAATCGGTTTATGGCCAAAATCAGGGGCAAGGAAGATCCAACCCGAAAAGTTGGGGTGGCTAACACACTCAACAGCCGTGATGGAGAATACGTTTGGGCTTTGCGCAATATAAGTTTCGATTTGAATGATGGTGAAGTCTTGGGTGTTGTAGGCAAAAATGGGGCTGGTAAATCAACCCTTCTTAAGCTCCTATCACGCGTTACGGCTCCAACCACGGGCGAAATAAAGGTAAAAGGGCGTATAGCATCACTCTTGGAGGTTGGAACGGGCTTTCATCCAGAGCTCACCGGAAAAGAGAATATTTATTTGAATGGTGCCATATTGGGAATGACCAAAAAGGAGATTGTATCAAAATTCGACGAAATAGTTGAGTTTTCAGGTGTTGCAAAATACGTTGATACACCCGTAAAACGCTATTCGTCGGGAATGTATGTACGATTGGCCTTTGCAGTAGCAGCTCATCTAGAACCCGAAATACTTATAGTTGACGAAGTTTTGGCCGTTGGCGATGCTGAATTCCAGAAGAAAGCCATCGGCAAAATGCAGTCGGTTTCACGCAGTGGCCGTACCGTGCTTTTTGTAAGCCATAACCTTACGGCCGTTGAACAGCTTTGCACAAAGGGGATTTTGCTTCAAAATGGCATGCTTAAAATGGCTGGGCCTATCCACGATATTACCTCAGCCTATAAAAAAGCCTCCGTAAACGAGAACGAACTTAAGCGCAGTGGTACCCGTTTGGTAGAGTTCCAGAAGTACTACATGACCAACACTGTTGGAAAAGAAACCGATGAAGCCTTCTTAGGCGAGTCGCTTTTTGTACAAGCCGAGTTTATTGCTAAAGAAAACATGGATTATGCCGACTTAAGCCTCGATATTCGAAGCGATTCGAATGAGTTTATTGGCCATATCACCAATGCTGATGCAGCCTTCGAGATGAAAGAGATTAAAAAGGACAAACTGGTTAAGGTTGCTGTCGAGATAAAAGATATATGCTATGCACCTGGCACGTACTATATTTCGCTTTGGTTGGGCAATAAATATGGAACCTTCGATTACATTGAAAATTGCATCCGGTTCAACATCAAACAGGGCGATTCGTATATTTTGCGGCCATTCCCCTTTGATAAAAGAGCAAAAGTTGTTACAAAATCTGCTTGGAAATTTCAATAAGCTAAACCATGGACAATCAACCCTTAGTAAGTGTTTTAATGCCAGTTTACAATGGCAGGGATTATTTGAGACCTGCTATTGATTGTATTTTGGCACAGTCGTACGCAAACCTTGAGCTAATCATTGTAAACGATGGCTCAAAGGATGATACCCAAGACATTATTGATTCCTATACCGATAAGCGTATAGTTGCCATAAAACAGGAAAATCAAGGCGTGGCACGTTCGCTAAACAATGGCTTAAAGGTTGCTAAGGGCAAATATGTGCGTAGGCACGATGCCGATGATATTTCAACACCCGACTCTATAAAAATCCAAGTTGATTTCTTGGAGCAACATCCTGATTTTGTAATGGTATGTGGGCAGCAGGCTTTCATGACCGCCAAAGGTTTGATAGCCTATGATTTTCGCTTGCCACAAAATAAGTTTTTCAAGGAAAGGCCTATGGTTGAGTTGACCTTGCAAGATTTCCGGGCCGATTCGGCAAGCCCAGTGGTACATGGCACAGCCTGCTTTAGACGTGCCGAAGTTGTTGAAATAGGATGCTATAGACCCGAATATATAGTTTCTGAAGATAATGACTTATGGATGCGCTTGCTTGAAAAGTATAAGATTGGCGTATTGAATAGTTGCACGTATTATATGCGTATCCATGGCCAGTCGGCCACCAGTCGTCATGCCAATAAAATTCAGCATTTCAGGAATTTGCTCCAAGCTTATTCTAAAGAACGCCTTACAACTGGTAGCGACCCAATTATGCGGGGCGAGCCCGTTCCACCTCCTCCAAGCGAAAAGCCGATCGAAAAAAAGCAAGAGGAGAAACCCAATGGCAAGGTGGTTCGTGAAGACTTGCAATATATGTACGCATTGGTTTTGAATGCCGGCGATTGGGCCTTATTCAAACAATATGGGTCAGAAATACTTCGCTGCGGTTGGAAAAACCCCAAAACATATCGCTTATTGCTTTTTCCAATACTCGGTAAACGCCTGGTGAAGTTTGGGGTAACAATAAAGCAGGTGTTTAAAAAATCGGATACGAAATAGTTCTTAAATTTCACCATAACAATAGCTTTCGCAATGAATACTGATAGGCTCGTTTCAATAATTATCCCTAACTTCAACAGAGGTGACCTTTTAAAGGAAACCTTGGAGTCAGTGAGCAGACAGTCTTATCCAAATTGGGAAGCAATTGTGGTGGACGATGGATCATTGGATAACAGCGATCGGATCGGCTTAGAATATACCCAAGTTGACGCTAGAATTCAATACTTTAAACGCACGCAAACCGTAGGGGGTGCGCCTGTTTGCAGAAATATCGGTATCCAAAAGTCAAAAGGCGATTTTTTGCTCTTTCTTGATTCAGATGATTTATTGGCACCTTTTTGCCTTGAACAGCGGCTGAAAACAATTGAAGCAGAGCCCGAACTCGATTTCTGGGTTTTCCCAATGCTAATGTTTTTTGGCACACCACAAAATGCGAATAAGCTTTGGAATATAGCCAACAGCGAACCCGATTTGCATCGTTTTCTGAAGCTTGATGCTGTTTGGCAAACCTCTGGCCCTATTTGGAGCCGAAAGGCAATAGATAAGCTGGTTGGGTTTACTGAAGGCCTTGCCTGCTGGCAAGATGTTGATTTTCATTTAAAAGCATTCGAATTAGGCTTGAATTATAGCAAATTTTACCACCTAAAGCCAGATATCTTTTACCGTCAGCACGAAACAGGAAGCATTAGCCAAAACGAAATAAGTTCACCTGCCAAAATAAATAGCCGAAGAACAATTTTTATTTCGCATGCCGAAAACTTGGTGCATAAATCTGACAAGGATGTTTTGGAAGGTTTGCGTGTTTTGGGGACAAATGTGGTGATAGGCGCTGTTAAATCTCTCCACGCAGCTATTGCGCATGAAGTGGTTATGTATGGGTTTAAAAACAAGATATTTTCATTGCGTTTCGTTGTCAAAACGTATTTCTTGCTTGGTTTAATGGTGCTCCGCTTAAATAAGCTCGCTTTTGTTGCGGGTTTCATCGATCGCTTAATAAAGAAGCGGCGAATAACCTCGAATATCGGAAGACATTATTACACGCAAACCTAATTTCTTATGGCTAACCAAACACTTGCTAACGTTGAAGTATCGGTAATTATCCCCGTAAAAAACGGCATAGATACCCTAAAATCTTGCCTTGACGGTATATTTTCGCAAACTGTGGCCAATAAAATGGAGGTCATTGTAATTGATTCAGGATCAACTGATGGAACCCTCGAATTATTAGCCAATTATCCTGTAAGGCTTATCAACCTGCCTCCCAAAGAGTTTAACCATGGCGATACACGAAACCTTGGAGTTGAATTAGCTCGTGGTGCGTTTGTAGTAATGACCGTTCAAGACGCAACTCCAGCCAGCCCCGATTGGATTGAAACCATGCTCAAGCATTTCGAAGATCCAGAAGTAGCAGGCGTTTGCGGCCAACAAATTGTGAATCATGATAAATTAAAAAACCCCTTGCAATGGTTCAGGCCTGCTAGCGAAGCCAAACCATACAGTGTTCAATTCTCCAATCCGGCAGATTTCAAATCAATGTCAGGCAAACAGCAACACAGCTATTGCAATTGGGATGACGTGAATGCCATCTACCGAAAAACCATCAAGGAGAAACTTCCTTTCAGGCGTTTAATGTTCTCGGAAGACACCTTATGGGCAAAGGATGCTTTAGAAGCCGGCTATAAAATTGTATATGATTACCGTGCAAGGGTGTATCACTACCATCATCAAAACTATAAATTCTACTTTAAACGAAGTTATATTATTCTATATCAGAATTATAAATTTTATGGTTATATAAAGTGGCCCAAAAACCCACTAATGCACATGGCTCGTGTTAAGATGCGATTGCTTAAGATGAAAGAGCTTAGCATGCGAGAGAAGATTCATTGGGCTTTTTATAATTTCAACTTGATACGGGCAGCATGGGTTGCTGTGTTAATTTTTAGTGTAAACGCCTGGTTTAGGGGAATGAAGGGCGTTGAGTCATCGCAAAAGTATTTCGTTGGGTATCCGCCCCAGGGTATTCAGGCAAAAAAATAATTTACTCGAATATGAATGCTAACCAAAAACCATTGGTAAGTGTGCTCATGACCACTTACAACCGCGAGAAATACCTCGCCCAAGCTATTGAAAGCGTGCTGGCTTCAACCTACGAAAACTTTGAGCTTCTGGTGGTTGATGACCAGTCAAAGGATCGAAGCCTTGAAATAGCGCGCTCATATGCCGCTAAAGACGAACGGGTAAAAGCCCTTTTGAACGAAAAAAACTTAGGCGATTATCCCAACCGCAACAAAGCTGCCAGCTTAGCCAAAGGCAAATACCTGAAGTATGTTGATGCCGATGATTATATCTATCCCACTGGACTGGAGGTTTTGGTTACGGGTATGGAAAAATTCCCCGAGGCTGGTTATGGGCTATGTTCGCTGCCGCAAGATAAGTTTAAGATTTATCCATTTGTGCTTTCGCAAGAAGAAGCCTACAAGCGCCATTATTTTGTTTCGCAGTTATTCCACAAAGCACCTTTATCAGCCATTATCCGTAAAGATGTGTTTGAAGCCGTTGGCAAATTTTCGGGGCGAAGGTATTTGGGCGATTTTGAGATGTGGCATGTGCTTTCAGCCCGCTATCCTGTAGTAATCATGCAACAAGGCGTGGTTTGGTATCGCGAACACGAAGAACAAGAAATGCAAAACAATCGAACCGATTTTACCATCCCCTTCAAGTATCTGACGTGTGCGGTAGAAATGCTCAGCAAACCTGAGTGCCCATTAAATGAGGCCGATTGTAAGCGGGCTATTGAAAAGGTTAAATGGAACCAAGCCCGTTATATGCTGGGAGTTGGCAAAAACCATTCACTCAAAATTATGAAACAATTGATGAAAGAGTCTGGAATGGGTTATGGTGAAATGATTCAAAGGGTTATGAACAAACCCAAGTAACTAAAACAAATTTAATTGTTTAAACAAAGGTCAAATGAAGATAACATCCGAAAAAATAAAACATGTTTTAAGTAACCCTTTCCAGATTTTCATTTGGGCCATTACGCGATTGCCTTATTTTTCGTTCATACGCCATACGCAGGTACAGAACGATCGCATAACCTTTTCGCGTTGGTATAAGCAAAAAGTATTGGGTTACAACCGTGAGGCCTATTGGCCTACCCATTTTACGAGCCGGGTTCTTGGTGCGCACAACATCTTGGTAGGCGTCGGAACCAATCCGGGCTTCATACCAGGATGTTATATTCAAGGATCTGGTAAGCTGTATTTTGGGGATTATACCTTTATAGCACAAAATGTTGGGATACTGAGTGGAGGCCATGAGATTTATGAACACATGAAGCAGTTCTCCAGCGAAACGCGAATTGGAAGTTATTGCTGGATAGGTATGAACTCGATGATTATGCCCGGCATAACCTTGGGCGATTTTACGGTGGTGGGTGCAGGCTCAGTTGTAACAAAGTCATTCCCTGAAGGCAATTGCGTAATAGCTGGCAATCCGGCAAAACTTATCAAAACGCTTGATCCGGCGAAGTTGGTGAAAATGAACTATAAAAATCCATACCATGGATACATTCCTAAGCGTAAATTTGAAGCTTATCGAAAAAAACACCTAAGTATTTAACATCTAACACTATGACCGATATTCAAAAACCGTTGGTGTCGATTGTTATCCCCGCGTATAATGCCGAGAAGTATATTGCCGAAACCTTAAATTCGGTCAAGGAACAGACATGGCCAAATATTGAGGCATTTGTGGTTGATGATGGATCAAAGGATAGGACCGTAGAGGTTGCTAAAAGCTTCGAATCTGAGCGAATAAGGGTGATTGTTCAAAAAAACCAAGGTGCCTGTGTAGCCAGAAACTTGGGCTTATCAATGAGCCAGGGTAAATACATACAGTTTTTAGATGCCGACGATGTGCTGAGTTTGGATAAGATTGAAAAACAAGTGAATGTGCTTGAAAACAATCCGGGTTATATCGGCGTTAGCCCAACCGTTCATTTTATGCATGGCGATGATTACATGAAAATGCAGCCAAGGGAAGAATCGGCCTGGATACATGATACCGACAATCCCGTTGATTTCTTGGTAAGGCTTTATGGAGGGTATGGCGAACGGTGGATGGTGCAAACAAGTGCTTGGCTTACACCACGTTCAATAACCGATTCGATTGGCCCATGGGATGAAAGCCTCTTACTTGACCAAGATGGTGAATATTTTGCGCGTGCCGTGTTAGCTTCAAAAGGAATACGCACAACAGGCGGAATTAACTATTATCGCAGGTTTGTGTTTGGGGGCAATATTTCCTCACGATACAACAAGCTCGAAAACCTTCAAAGTGCTCTTCATGCCCTTAACTGCAAAGCCAAATACCTTGCACAGCACACCAATTCTGAGGCTTATAAGCAGGCAATGGCCACCTTGTATCTAGAGATTGCCATAAATGCCTATCCTTTACATAAAGCTATTGTGGCTGATTGTGAAACGAAGGTACACGCGTTGGGCAAAAAGCCGTCACTTCCCATAATGGGAGGAAAGCTAATTGAGCTAACAAAGCAGGTTTTTGGCTGGAAATCTGCTAAAAAACTCAGGCTAACTATTCATAAATTAACCGGAAAAGGAAGCTAAAATGAAAACGATTTGCATACTTACCCAAAGCCATCTGTGCCGAAACCCAAGGGTTGTAAAGGAAGCAAATACCTTGGCTAGAGCTGGTTATGACGTTACCATCCTTACAACTTTCACTTTTGCCAACTTATTGGCCGAAGACTTAAAGCTGATTGATGAAAGAGTTAAACTTAAGGGTGTTATCAATATGATTCCTGGCCAAGCCTCAAAATGGTATCAATTAAAAGAACGCATCAAAAGAAGGCTTGCAGGCGAACTTATTGGAAGATTAAAAATTGAGAACATCTATGCTTTAGGCTATGATTATCGAACCAACTTGAGAGCCGCCATAAACGAAAAAGCAGATTTATATACTTGTCATCAAGAGATGAGCACTGTAATTGGTTGTAAACTAATGCAAAAAGGTTTTAAGGTGGCCTTCGATTTTGAGGATTGGTATTCGCACGATTTATTGCCCGAAGCCAACAAAACACGCCCAATTGGCTTGCTAAAGAAGTATGAGGCGATAGCTCTGAAAAACAGCCCATTGTGTTATACCACCTCAGTGGTTTTGGCCAAGGCTATGGCCGATTTTGCAGGAAGTAAGCTGCCAAAAGTCTTGCAAAATGTGTTTCCATTAGCCGAACGTGAATTGTTGGATGGAAAAACGCTTGATAGAAAGTACTCCATCCTACCTTCTATTCATTGGTATTCGCAAACTATTGGCCCCGGTCGCGGACTGGAGTTTTTAGTAAAAACCCTTGGCTTGGTTAATACACCTGTTGAACTGCATTTGCGTGGCAATTTGTTTGGCTCGTTCAAAGAAGAATTAATGGCATTGTTTCCCTTCCAAAAAGGTCACAAAATTTACTTCCATGCCTTGGTACCACATAAAGAACTGTTATCGAGGATTCAGGAACACGATATTGGTCTTGCCACCGAAGAGTATTCGCCCGATAGCCGCAACCTTACCATTACCAACAAAATACTGCAATATTTGCTGGCCGGTATCGCAGTAGTGGCTTCCGATACATTGGGGCAAAAGGAAGTGGCAGAACAAGCGCCTGGCTCGGTCTTTTTGTTCAGGAATTCCGACAGCCAAAGCTTGGCTGATGTGTTGAATGGACTTCTTTCGGATAAGGCTGCCCTAATCACCGCCCGAACCAAAGCCCTGGAAGTTGCCATCGACAAGTTTTGCTGGGAAAAACAAGAGAAACTGTTAGTTGATTGGATAAAAGAATTGATTTAAAACAAGAACTATGAAAAAAATATTGGTTACCGGTTCGTTAGGTTTTATAGGTTTTCACCTCGTGCAAAAACTAATTGCCGCTGGCTATCAAGTGGTAGGAATTGATAATATTAATAGCTACTACGATATTCGACTAAAATACAACAAACTTCCTCTACTTGGCATTGACGACAGCAATATTTGGCCGAACGTTATGTACCAAAGCACAATATTTGAGAACTATCGCTTTGCAAAAACAGATATTAGCGACCGATACCACCTTGAAAAGTTGATGGTTGACGAACGTTTTGATGTGGTTTGCAACTTGGCAGCCCAAGCTGGTGTGCAATACAGCCTCTCAAACCCTCATACCTACATCAACGATAATATTACCGGTTTTGTGAATATTATTGAAGCCTGTCGTCTGACACAGGTTGAGCATCTTGTGTATGCAAGCAGTTCAAGCGTATATGGCGATCGCGAGGATGTGCCTTTTAAAGAAACGGATAACGTTGATAATCCCATCAGCTTATATGCTGCCAGTAAAAAAGCCAACGAACTTATTGCTCACTCTTACAGTCATTTGTTTGGGTTTAGGACAACAGGACTGCGCTTTTTTACGGTATATGGCCCATGGGGTCGGCCTGATATGGCACCTTTTATATTTGTAAAGAACATCAACCAAAATAAGCCTATCACGGTGTTCAACAATGGAAATCTTGAACGCGATTTTACCTATGTTGGTGATATTGTAAATGGTATTTTCCTTGTAATTGACAAGGCTTCCAATAACCAGCAAGCATCTAAATACCAAGTTTATAATATTGGGAATTCTAATCCAGTTACGCTAGGCGTTTTTATTGATGCAATAGAAAGAGCCTTACAGAAAAAAGCTCGTATTGTGTACGAACCGCTTCGCAAAGGTGATGTAAAACGCACCTATTCTGACACAAGCAAACTGGCCCGCGATTATGATTATATGCCTTGTGTGGATGTGTATGCGGGGGTCGCACTATTTGTTGATTGGTATTTAAAGCACATGATTAATAACTAGTTAATTGTAAATAGAATATGGCCATGAAGAAGGTTTTGATAATTTCCCCCAATTTCCCTCCCATCAACGCTGCCGACATGCACCGCGTTAGGCAAAGCTTGCTTTATTTTGAGGAAATGGGTTGGCAAGCTACCGTAATAGCCGTTCAACCACAGTTTGTTGAAATGGGTCAAGACCCGATTCTGCTTCATACGCTGCCCAATAATGCCCAAATTATCAGGATAAAAGCCTTTAAACCAGAGGTTACTCGCAAATTTGGATTAGGAAATATTGGCTATCGGTCGATGATCCAATTTTACAGAGAGGGAAATAAGCTTTTGGCAAACAATCACTTCGACTTGATTTACTTTTCTACTACGGCATTTCCGGTAATGGTACTGGGCCGAATTTGGAAACGCAGGTTCAAGGTTCCGTTTATTATTGATATGCAGGACCCTTGGCGTAACGACTTCTACCTTGATAAACCAAAACATGAACGCCCACCAAAGTTTTGGTTTGCTTACCGTATGGATAAGTATTTAGAAGCTTTCGCAATGAAGAAGGTCGATGGAATAATTTCAGTATCAGCTGGTTATCCAAAAACGCTGATGGAGCGATATCCCAACATTAAACCCGAAATGTGTACGGTTATTCCTTTTGGGGGCGCACCCATTGATTTTGAGGTGCTTGAAAAATCGGGTTTGGCTAACCGCTTGTTTAAAAAAGACGATGGCTCCATAAACCTGGTTTATATAGGTAGAGGTGGGCATGATATGAGCCTAGCCCTTAGTGGAATATTCGTTGGCTTAGCAGCGGGATTGAAAGAAAACCCGGATTTGTATAACCTTGTTAGAATGTTTTTTGTTGGAACCAGTTATGCCGCTGATGGGAAAGGCCAAAAAACGGTTGAACCCATTGCCGAGAAATATGGCGTAAACCATTTGGTTACCGAAATAACCGACAGATTGCCCTATTTTGAAGCCATGAAAGTCCTGAAAGATGCTGACATACTTGTAGTTCCGGGTTCAACAGATACAAATTACACAGCCTCAAAACTTTATCCATATATATTGGCAAATAAACCAATATTGGCTGTTTTTAATGAGCAAAGCAGTGTTGTCGAAATTCTGGCCGCCACCAAGGCAGGCAACTGTGTTACGTTTGTTAATGATGATAATCCTTCAAAAATTGGCGAAAAAGTGTTGAGCGTGTTGAATGATTATTTGAAACGCCTCCCATTTATACCTGCTACCAATTGGCTTGCTTTTGAGCCTTATTCAGCTCGTGAAGCTACACGTAAGCAAGTTGATTTTTTCAATAAAACCATAAAGCTATGAAAAAGAGACTCGCCATCATTTCTTCGCATCCCATACAGTATAATGCTCCCATGTTTGCGCTCCTTGCAAAGTCGGAATTTGTAGAATTGAACGTTTTTTATACATGGAGCCAGAGCAAGGAAAGTCTATTTGACAAAGACTTTGGCCATGAGATTAAATGGGATATACCCCTGTTAGAAGGATATGATTATGAGTTTGTTGATAACATCTCCACCAATCCCGGACCCGGCAGTTTCAAGGGAATTGATTGCCCCGATTTGATTTCCTCCATAAAAGCCTGGAAACCTGATGCCATACTTGTTTTTGGCTGGAATTACAAAGCCCATTTTAGTGTTATGCGGTATTTTAAAGGGAAAGTACCGGTCTATTTCCGTGGCGATTCTACCCTTATTGACGAGCAGGGCGGTTACAAACAAATTATTCGGCGGGTTTTCTTAACCTGGGTATATCATTATGTTGATGGGGCATTTTATGTCGGAAAAAACAATCGAGAATATTTTTTAAAACATGGCCTCAAGCCAAACGAATTGTTTTACGCCCCGCATGCCATTGATAATAACAGGTTCTCGGATGTTTTGGCCAATGCAAAGGAACTTTTGGCTAAGTGGCGTAATCAATTGAATATTCCGATAGACGCAATTGTAGTGCTGTTTGTAGGAAAGTTTGAACCCAAAAAGAATCCTTTATTGCTTTTGCAAGCTGCTTTAAAAATGGAATCAATGGGTGTTCATTTTGTGTTTGTTGGCAATGGGGTCCACGAAAACGAGATGCGTTTGTTAGCTGATAAACAATCACACATTCACTTTTTGCCTTTTCAAAACCAAAGCCTGATGCCCGAAGTGTACAATATGGCGGATGTTTTAGCGCTTCCGTCGCAAGGCCCGGGCGAAACTTGGGGCTTGGTGTTAAATGAAGCCATGGCCTGTAAATTGGCTGTTTTGTCGAGCACAAAAGTTGGCGCTTCCATTGATCTGGTTGATAAGGGTGTAAATGGTTATGTGTTCGAGTCGGGTTCACAAAATGATTGTGAACGATGCTTACGCCTATTGTGTGCTGACAAAAACACCCTTCTAAAAATGAAAGAAGAATCGTTTAAACGTATAAAGTCTTGGTCGTTTGCGGAGATTGTAAAAAGTATTGAAAACCAGTTAACAACCAGCAAGAACTAACATGAAAATTACGTACAGGGCATTAATGTTGATTGGAATAGGGCTATTGATATTTGCCTATTTCGAGCTATTTACTAACCTGTATTTCGTTTCATCAATAGGTTGTGCGTTATCGGCTTGTGTGTTTATTAAGTTTTTGCAAGACTTAGGCTCTCGTATCGAAG
>CAZKHA010000103.1:0-12732 GCA_964552325.1 uncultured Bacteroidales bacterium | reverse complement strand
TTGTCGATGAAGATGGACCGTACAAACAGGTTAAATAAATTTTCCATTTTTCTTTATTTGTTTGTTTTACAACCTTTTATATTATTTCTCGATGAGTTCGCGGTTTTTACTTCGCTGTAGCCAAATAATCACACCGATGGTAATGAGAGCCATGGGCGGCAAAATCATCAGGCCGTTGTTTTCGTAGCCCCAATTGTACAAAAACTGGGGTACAACTTGCATTCCAAAGAATTTACCCGAACCAAGCAATTCTCTAAAAAATGCCACGGTTATCAATATAAGGCCGTATCCAATTCCATTTCCAATACCATCAATAAACGAAGGCCAAGGCTTTTGCGCCATTGCAAAGGCTTCGAGGCGTCCCATAAGGATACAGTTGGTAATGATAAGCCCTACGAAAACGGATAGTTTTTTACTAACATCATAAACATAGGCCTTAAGGATCTGGTCAACAATAATTACCAATGCTGCAACAACTACCAATTGCACAATAATGCGGATACGTGAAGGAATAGTTTCTCTAAGTGCAGATATAATTAAATTGGAGAATGCCGTTACAATGGTTACAGAAAGCGCCATAACGATAGCAGGCTTTAGTTGAACCGTAACAGCTAATGCAGAACAAATACCCAAAACCTGAACGGTAACAGGATTTTCTAAATTAAACGGACGGGTAAGTAATTTTAGGTTTTGACTAGAAAACATAGGCGTTTTCTCTTTATGTGTATTTTCGCTCATATGCTACGTCTTTTTTTAATAAATTCTTGATAGCTTGATAAACAATCGTATATCATGTGTTCAACGCCTTTGCTGGTGATGGTACCACCCGAAATTGCATCCACACCATGAATATCGTCAGGCTTTGCACCCCCTTTAACAATTTGGATAGATGTAAACTTGCCATCGTCGGTAAAAATCTTTTTGCCAAAGAATGGTGTCATAAATATGGGTGTATTAATTTCGGCACCCAATCCTGGTGTTTCGCCCTTATGATCGAACATAACGCCAAAAATGGTATTGTAATCGCTTTTGAGGCCAATATAACCCCAGACCGGGCCCCACAGACCTTTACCACGCAAGGGGAAAATGTAGCAAGTGTCGCCATTCTCAAGCTGTGCTATATAAATGGGGAGGTTTCGAGCAGCCTCTTCTTTTTTGAGTTCGGCAGCTAAATCGGTTGTAAAGGCATCAACACCTTGCACTTCATCACCTTTTGAATTAACCACAATCGAACTTGTGATGATTTTCTTATAGATGGCTTCGGCATCGGCAGGTGTTGTAACCATGTTAACGGCAGCCAAAATATTCTGCATCTTTTCGATACGGATATTGTTTTCTTGTGCCGGTTTAAGCTGAACTGCAACAATGGTGAGCGATACGGCTACCACTACAACCATTATAATCGAGTATATAAAGATATATCTATTGCTATGCATCGTTTGTAAGGTGTTAAGGTTTAACGCTACGTATTGCTCTTTTCAAACGCTTGCTGATGTTGGCTTCAACCACATAATGGTCGATAAGCGGGGCAAAAGTGTTCATTAAAAGGATGGCCAACATCGTGCCTTCGGGATAGGCAGGATTAAATACCCTTATAATGATTGAGAACACACCCACCAGGAAGCCATAAATTATCTTGCCTTTATTTGTTTGGGCGGCTGTAACGGGGTCAGTTGCCATAAACACAATTCCAAACAAAAAACTTCCCATTAAAAGCTGGCTTATTGGATCAATACTCATATACGCATTGGCACCTACCATATTGAATATAAATGACATAAACAAACCACCAAGTAGTGATGAAAGGATAATACGCCAACTGCCAACACCAGTAACTATTAAGATAATGGCACCAATTAGGATTGCAAGTTTAGATGTTTCGCCAATAGAACCTGGTATAAAACCAAAAAACAAATCACTCATCGAGTATAAGCTTGAAATATCGTGGTTTGCAGCGGCATGGCTGAGGGGTGTTGCACCTGAAAATCCATCAACAATACCTTCTTTGGCCGATAAACCTGCCGTCCAAATAACATCGCCTGTAATTTTTGCAGGATAGGCAAAGAAAATAAAGGCCCTTGCCAACAATGCTGGGTTAAAAATATTCATGCCTGTTCCACCAAAAGCTTCTTTGCCAATAACCACAGCAAAAATAGTAGAAACAGAAACCATCCAAAGGGGTACATCAACCGGCATAACCATTGGAATAAGCATACCCGAAACCAAGAAACCTTCGTTTACCTCGTGCCCACGATATTGGGCAAAAATAAACTCAACGGCCAGGCCAGAAGCATAAGACACGATTATTATTGGCAAAACCTTTATAAACCCAAACCAAAACAATTCGAATATCGAACCCGCTTGGCCAATGGATAGATAATGCTGGTAGCCCACATTCCACATTCCAAACAACAATGAAGGTACAAGTGCTATCAGCACAAAACTCATTGTACGTTTTAAATCAATTGCATCACGAATATGACTTCCTTTGCTCGTAACCTTATCAGGAACAAACAAAAAGGTCTCGAACGCATCGAAGGTGGAATGAAATTTCTCAAACCGTCCACCTTTGGTGAACATTGGTTTGATTTTATCAATTTGTTTTCTTAAAGCTTTCATTCAATAACCTTGAAAAATTTCTAATCATCACATTATTAGCTCATCTCTGAACGTACGAGATCCAAGCCTTTACGAATTAGTGCTTGTACCTCAATTTTAGAAGTGCAGATGACCTCGCAAAGCGCAAAGTCTTCTTCATCAACTTCGTATATGCCGAGCTTTTCCATAAGCTCCACATCATCGGCTAAGATAGCCTTGAGTAGGTGAACCGGATAAATATCCATGGGTAAAACCCGATCATACTGTCCCGTCATAACAAAAGCTCGTTCACTTCCGTGTGTATTGGTGTCAAGCTTATATTTGGTGCCTTTAAAGAGTTTGGTAGGGAAAGTACCTGAAAAACTGAATTTCCCGAAACCAGGCAGTGCCCAACCAAAAAACTCGTAGTATTTACCTTCTGGCAGAAGCGTCAATTGGTTATCGTAAAATCCTAGGTAACCCGATTTATCAATAGAGCTGCCAGTTAACACATTACCTGAAATATACCGCACCTCGCCCTCGTTTACGCGCCCTGAAACCAATTGCTTGATACAGGCACCTGCATACATTTTATAGTATTTTGGGCTTTTAGCTTCGGAACCCGTAAAGGCTACAATTTTGGATACATTGTAACGTCCTTCGGTAAACAAGCGCCCAATAGCAATAACCTCTTGTGGCCTCAGGTACCAAACCACGTCGCCTTTATTGATGGGATCGAGATGGTGAATCTGTATGCCAGGATTACCAGCCGGATGCGGTCCAGAGAAGTAGTTTATCTGCACACCCTTGCTATTGGCAAAAACCTTTGAACTGCCCATTGCTTGGTTGCAGTTAAGGTGAACTTTGCCGGTAGTAAGCTTTGCAAGCGCATCAAGACCTGTTTGAAACTCGAGGCCATGTCCGTGCACAATAAAATCATAATCAGGTGCTAATGGCGCTGTATCAAAAGCCGAAACTACGATAGCTTTTGGATGGCTGAATGGCTTTGCTATAATGGAGTAAGGTCTTTGCCTAAGCATGGGCCACACTCCGCTTTGCACCATCTTTTTGGTTATTTCTTCAGCACTAAGCGTTGAAGGATTGCCTTTACCGAAGTCAACCCAAGCGTCTTGTTCTGATTTTTTGATCCGGACTTCGAGCAGTAATCGCCTGGCTCCCCGTACAATGTCGGAAACTGTTCCTGCTACGGGTGAAACAAATACGATTGATTCGTTAGCCTTGTCGCAAAATACAGGGGTACCAGCTTTTACCTCATCGCCTTCCTTAACCAGCAATTTGGGAGTTAACCCAAAAAAATCAGGTGGCTTAAGTGCATAACTGTCGGCGGTAAACTCCGTAAGGGTTTTCTCGGCTTCCCCTACTAGCTTAATGTCAAGTCCTTTGCGGATTTTAATGACGTTCGACATATTATTAATTTGGTGGTTTACAATTAGTTAAATATATATAGAAACTTACATACACTAGAATGCAAAAGTACGGATTACTTCCTCATCTTCAACCAACGACTTAAGGAATTACCAACCGTACTACAAGGATTATTTGGAACAAACAACTATTGTTATTTGATTAACACAAGGATATATAAACCATTTTCATGTAAAAAAGTTTACACCCTCATCGAATTTTCATGTACTTTTGGTTTTTCGTTAAAGAAACCATAATGAATACGCGTATTACCACCATACTTGGGCTCTTGTTGGTGCATCTTGTGGCTTTATGCCAAAGTACATCCACCTATTTCTCTAACAATGTGTTGAGGTACGAAGACAAGATTTATCAAGCCAATATAAAAACCGTGATGCTGACCCCCCAACAAGATGAATTGGGTTTTGCGGCCTTGGCCTTAAATTCAACAACGGCCTTGCAACTGAGCTTTGACGACTTAAATGGCCAAGCCGAGGTTTACCGTTACACCTTTATCCATTGCGATGCTTGGTGGAACCCTTCGCCATTAAACCCCAACGAATACCTTGAAGGTTTTTTGGAGGATGAAATTAGGGAGTATGAATTCTCGTTTAACACCACCCGCTCCTATACCCATTATGTGGTAAGCTTTCCAAATGAATATATCAAACCCAAGCTCAGCGGCAATTATATAGTAGTGGTTTACAAAGAAAAACCCGATGAACCTTCATTAACTGCGCGATTTATGGTTTATGATTCACGGGTTGAAATAGCAGGCCTAAATGCGCACCGTGCCACCATGCCCGATAGTTATCAAACCAAGCAGGAAGTTGATTTTCAGCTTTCAACAGGCAAATTGTACATTGGAAACCCTTCACGCGAGGTTAAAGTTGTGATTTTGCAGAACGAACGTTGGGACAATGCCATTACCAACCTGCAACCAAGAAATATTTCGGGAGATGTTCTTGATTATAATTATGAAGAAGGCAATCTGTTTACTGCTGGAAACGAATTTCGGAGAATCGACATCAAGAGTTTGAAATACAACTCAGAACGTATTGACTCGATACGCTTTCGGAAAGATGGTTACCATGTGTTTGTAAAGCCCGACATGGTAAATACCTTTAGGGACTATATTACCGAAACCGATATAAACGGCAAGCAGATTATCAGAACAGAAGACATGCAAGTATCAGAAATTGAAGCCGATTACGTATGGGTACATTTTAGGCTACCCTTTGGTTTCCCATTGGTTAACGGAAATTTGTATATACAAGGTGCGTTTACACAACGTAGGTTTTCGCCCGAAGCAATGATGAACTACAACATGGAAAAGAAAACCTATGAAGCTGTATTTCTATTAAAACAAGGCTATTACAACTATCAATACTTATTTGTAGAAACAGGCAAAAAACCTGGCGACCCAAGCCTTATGGAAGGCAGCCATTACGAGACCAAGAACCAATATACGGTGTTGGTTTACGTTCGGATGCAGGGCGATATGCATGATAGTTTGCTTGGTTTTGCACAAATTCCGGAAGGCACGCTTTAAGCGTTTTAAAGGTTTATCACCACAGTCCATTAACCCTGTTTGCCTTGTAAAGTTTTACAATTTGTATCTTTGTGGCCTAACTTAAAATTTTTGGTACATATTCAACAAGTTGTTTTGATAGGTTCGGGTAATGTGGCCACACATCTGGCACATGCTTTTGTTGCACATGGTATTTCCATTGCCCAAGTGTATAGCAAACGACAAGAAAACGCTGAAGAATTGGCGCATGCAGTTCACTCGAAGGCCACCAACAATTTAGCTGCAGTAGTTCCTGATGCCGATTTGTACGTGATATCAGTAGCCGATGATGCCTTACAAAACGTAGCCAGCCTACTCCCCCAAGTAGCAGGCATTGTAGTTCACACCTCGGGTTCTAAACCTATTGAAGTGCTAGAAAGGTTCGCCAATTACGGGGTGTTATACCCCTTGCAAACGTTTTCTAAAGCCAAAAAAACAGCCTTCGAACGGATACCCATATGCTTGGAATCATCTCAAAAACAAGTACTTGAATCGCTTTATCTATTAGCTTCCAGTTTGAGCAACGATGTTCGTTATTTAAACTCCCAACAACGCCGCATGGCTCATTTGGCAGCTGTTTTTACCAATAATTTTACGAATTATATGCAGGTTATTGCCCAGGAGATATTAGAAAAACAAGGCTTAGAACCTAGTCTCTTGCACCCCCTGCTTCACGAGACATTCGATAAACTGCTTTACATGAGCCCGTGGGCAGCCCAAACTGGACCCGCAAAAAGAGCAGATGTTAACCTAATTAAAAGCCACTTAGAACTTTTAAACGATTACCCCTCATACAAGGCTATTTACCAACAAATATCAGAAAGCATTGTAACGAAAACCTTGCAGTCTGACAATCTAACATGTTGAAATACTATAATTTATGTCGAATTACAAAGAACTGCTTGCACCCATAAAAACCATCATTTTTGATTATGACGGTGTTTTAACCGATGGCTCCGTATTAATATTACCCGATGGAGAAGCCGTGAGAGGTGGGAACGTTAAAGATGGATATGCCATACAACTTGCCATAAAAAAAGGCTATAGGATTGTGGTGATTAGTGGAGGGAGATCAGAGTCGATGTTCAGAAGACTTGAAATGCTGCAAGTTAAAGATGTTTACCTAGGTGTTGTAAACAAATTGGAAGTATTTAAAAAGTTCATTGCCGAGAACAAGCTTAATGCCGCCGAAGTAATATATATGGGCGATGACATACCTGATTATGAGGTTATGCTGGAGGTAGGACTACCCTGTTGCCCCGAAGACGCTGCTGAAGAAATCAAATCCATTGCAAAATATATCTCGCATTTTAAGGGCGGAAGGGGTTGTGTTCGTGACATTATTGAACAAGTTATGAAACTGCATGGCACCTGGATGACCCATGATGCTTATCATTGGTAGAAAGCCCAAACCATGCGAATACAAAAAATTTTAAATCATAAGCTGTTAAAACTTATCACCGAGTTGGCCATAATGATTAGGTGGAAAAACCTCCTAATTATGGCATTAACCATGCTTTTGTTACGGTACACCGTTATGATGCCTGTATTAAATTCGGTTGGTGCTGAGTTGCAAACACCGCTTAGTACCTTTGTTAAGTTACTTTTTTCCACATTATTAATTGCAGGGGCGGGGTATATTATTAATGATATACACGATATCAATATTGATTTTATAAATCGGCCTGAATCGATGGTTGTAGGACGAAGCATCTCGGTGCCTGTGGCAACTGTTGTGTATTATAGCATGACTTTGATTGGCTTACTGTTAGGCTTATGGGCCGCTTCAGAAACAGGATATTATAAACTTTCACTGCTTTTTGTGGTAGCATCGGGAGCTCTTTGGTATTATGCCACCCGCTATAAACGTACGTTTTTATGGGGCAACCTTATTGTTGCAGCACTAACCGCCATGGTAATATTAACCACTTGGTTATTTGAGTTTTACAGCATGGTACACGAACCCAGGGCTTATAGTAAGGCCTTTAGGGTTATTCCGTTGTTTTCGCAACTTTGTTTGGGTTTTGCGTTATTTGCTTTTTGTACTACCATTGTTCGCGAAATAGTAAAGGATATTGAAGACCTTGCGGGCGATACCGCCGAAAATTGTGTTAGCTTGCCTATAAAGTTGGGCATACCTACAACCAAAAAAGTGGTTAATATATTTATTATCTGCATGATGGCCTTACTGGCGATTGCCCAATATTTTATGTATAAACATGGCCTAACCGAAGCAGCCCTTTATTACTTAGTAGTACAGTTTATGATGTATTATTTAATTCAACATGTAGCTAAGGCAGAATCTTCTGAAGACAATAAATTCAGCACACAACTCGCAAAACTTGTAATGGTAGCGGGCATAGTGGGTATGGAATCGATACACCTCTCGCTATGGCAAGGCTGGGCAAGTATTGGTTAATGCAGAACTATTGATACCTTTGCAGGCCAAAATACACGCTGTATGTTTGAGTTTCTCTCTGATGCGCTTGTTCGTAAATTCGTTAAATTTATCATCGTAGGATTCAGCGGTGTGTTTGTTGATTTTGGGTTCACCTATGTATTTAAGGAATTCCTTAAAGTACAAAAGTTTATATCGAATGCCATTGGGTTTACATTGGCTGCAACCTCCAATTATTTCCTTAATAGAATGTGGACTTTTAGAAGCCACAACCCTGAAATGATGGTTGAATTTGGGAACTTCTTCTTAATTTCAATGATAGGCTTGGTTATCAATACCTTAATCCTATACCTTATTGTTACGAAGTTCAAAATCAATTTTTACATCTCAAAACTGTTTGCCATAGGTGTGGTTACGCTTTGGAATTTTGCTGCCAACTCCTATTTTACATTCCATGTTGGTGGCTAAGGCTGTGTCTTGGTCATACTTGTGGGCAAAACAAGTATAAAATCTGCCTTTTCTTTATTTTCATCTTTCACATCCGCAATTGTATCTTGCTCTACGCTTGCTATGGTTACAATCTTTAAACCAGGCTTATACTTATTCAGGTACCAAACTATCCCTTCAAAATTATCGCTATGAAACGTACCATTAAAATGGATTAAAGTCTTGTCTTTCGATAGGTTTTGAACGATGAAATGTGCCATGGTTGCATCTTTAACTGCCTGGGCTTTAGGAAGGTTTTCGGTAACATGGCCGCCTGGGCCGCCCATCATTTCTATCATGCCCTTGTAACCAGGTAGTTCGGGATCATAAGGAACAGGCAAGGGCATAATGAAAGCTTTGGCTGCATCAGTTAAGCTATCAAGCCCTTCAAAACCTTTTGCGTTGACCAAGGCTGCATAACGCCTTGGTATGTTGGTGGCTACAAAGTTTAGTTTATTCTTTGCTGCCAAGGTAACCAGGGGTTTGTAATCCGTTTTATAGTTTGACCAAAGGCGGGCATCTGCTTCAAAATTTTTCTCCTTGATGGCCCCTTTGATGTATTCATTCATAACCAACTGGTTGTCGGCCTCAAACATTTCAGCACCTAAAATCAAATCTTGTCCTTTTTTCTCGAACAAATCTTTAGTAAGTTCATATTGAAGCCAATGGCAAATAGGATTGTTATGGAGTTCGCCAAACAACACCACATCGGCTTTAGTTGCGGCTTTAAGTAAATCAGCATAATGAGCCTTGCTTCCGCCCTTTTCAAAAAGCATATAAGCAGGCTTATCAGTTTTAAAGGCTAATGCAATAAGGCATAGCATGACAAATAGGAATTTCTTCATAGATCCTGTGCTATTTAACAACCACTTTTGATACTTTACGGCCCGCATTGGTTTGAACAACTAACAAATACATACCGGCACTTGGTAACTGCGATTTAGTTAGGGTAAATACTTCATGGCCTTTAGAAGCCATGCCATCAAACACATCCAATACTTTTTGACCCGAAAGGTTTAAGACTGTTACGTTTAATTTGGTTGGTTTTTCAATTTCAAGTTCAATTGTCAAGACTTGGTTAACAGGGTTTGGATAGGCCTCAAATGCCGAGAAATCGACTTCTTCATCGGCAATACCGGTATTTAATCGTGCTGGTTTTGGGATCAGTTTAGTGGTATAAATATGATATTCACCAGGTTGAAGGGTAACTTGGGCTGCAACATCCGAAACCGTAAGCGAATCGCCTGTTAGGAAGTCGTACCATTTTCCTGTTTTGGTAAAACCGATTACGGCCGATGTTTCGTTTACACCAAAATTGCCGCTGACCACTACATCCATATCGGCATGTTTAAGCACTATTTTGCGGGCATTTCCTGTAAGTGTGTACGAATAATCGGTGGTGGAGAAAACTGGATAGGTTGTTTTTAAATGCACTAATGCAGCATATAAACGATAGAGGTATTGGCGGCGGTAATCGGCATAATAATCCCAACGTATAGGCTTGTTGCCTACCCTTCCATTGTAATCGATGCTAAAATCATAAGCCAATTCACCAAATTGCCAAATCATTTTTGGCCCAGGCATGGTTATAAAGAAACTTGCTGCTAATCCAGCCCTTTCCATACCTATGGTTGGATCGGTAATTTTATATAGTGCATTGCTGGCATTTCCAAACGTATTGTTTTTGTACATCATGCGCTCTTCATCATGGCTTTCCATGTAGCCTACCACATGCGGATTGGTCCAACCACGTTTTTTGTAATCAACCCATGAAAAATCGGAATTTGAGTTTATATAACCCATTGCAGCTTCGCAATATGCATTGTTCATGTTTCCCCAAATCATTAAACCATAGTTTGATAAAATCTTCTCTTCACTATTATCGGCAAAGTGTTCTAAAATCATGTAAGTGTTTGGATTAAATGCCCAAAGGCTATCGGCCATGCGTTTAATAATGGCAATACGAGAGGCATCATAAGCCCAACCATCGCCAGGTTTGTTTGTAAACCCTTTTGTAAAATCATAGCGGTATCCATCAATTTTATACTCCGAAACCCAATAGCGGTTCATCCGATCAACAAAGGCTTTGGTTTGATCGCTTTCGTGGTCAAAATCAGATCCCCAACTATAGGCAGTGTTAGGAGCAACCTCGTTGTACCAAGGGTTTTCGGCCGAAGGGCGTTGCAATTCGTTGTTCCAATATAAGCGAGCCAATGGGCTTTGGCCATATGAGTGATTGAGAACAACATCCATAATTACGGCAATACCACGTTTATGACATTCATCCACAAACTTTTTAAAGGTGTTCTTAGGCCCATAATATTTATCGGGTGCAAAATAAAAACTTGGGTTATAGCCCCAACTTTCATTCCCCTCAAATTCTGATACGGGCATTAGTTCAATGGCATTAACGCCTAAGGTTTGCAGATAGCCTAATGTATCAATCAATGAATTGTAGCTATGGGCAGAAGTAAAATCACGTATAAGCATCTCGTAAATAACAAGCTTTTCTTTGGCAGGAGGTACAAAATTGGTAACTTCCCAATTGTAAGGTGTTTGGCCAGTTTGCAAATAAGAAGCTGGTTCCGAAGTTTTGGCCGAAGGATAAGGTTTTAAGCCAGGGTAGGTAGTAGCTGTTATGTATTTGTCATTCCAAGGATCGCTGATTTTTTCGGCATAGGGGTCGGCTATGCGCAACGAACCATTTACCAAGTATTGAAAGATGTATTCCTGGCCAACGTTTAGATTACTCAGTTGTAACCAAAACCGTTTTCCATCGGGTGTTAGGTTCATATAATAGGATTGATTGATCTCCCAGTTGTTGAAATCACCTATCACAAAAACATAATTCTTGTTAGGGGCATACAGGCTCAAAACCACTGTGTTGTTATCTATGTAGTTTATCCCGTCCATTACACCTGATGGAAGCTCAGCAACTGTGGGTGTAGGAATAACTTTATATGCTATTGATTCAATAGTTGTTTCAGTAGTATTCCAAGCTTTAATCTTAATTGTGTCGGCAATCCAGTAGCCTAGGGTGTTTAGGGCGGTTAAGGTATAATCAAGGTTAATTCCGGCAGTTTTGTGCTTTAATACGCCACCTTGATAAACAGCCATGCTATCGGCTTGGGGGCTAACGGCCGTAACCTGTATGGAGGCGTTTTCTGGGTACATTAAATTGGATCCTGTTGGCGATGAAACATTTATGCTAAGGCCAGCCTCATAAATATCTACAAAAATATCCGCGTTGCCCTCATCCTTGCCTTCTAAGTATGAGCCTCCTACTGCAGCTTCGCTCCTAAAAACAAAAGCCATTTTTTGGATAGTTTCGGCTGATGGCACGTTATAATAGCTTCTTGCCGATGGTGTTAAAACAAGTTTATAATGATCTGTGCTCAAACGTTCTAGCTTGGTTTCTGGTGTGTTAACACCCCAATTTGTTTTCACATATTTCCAGTCGCTACCCGAAGTGCTCAAATTCGTTATGACCCCAGTATGGGCATAAACATTGCCGGTATAACCCTTTAAACCTTGGTTACCTTTACTGGCATCAAAGTAAACAGTAATTACCTGGCTATCGGTAGGATAAACTGGATCGGTTGTAACAACCTGCGCTAAAGTACTTATTGATAAGCCTAAAAAAGCTAAAACAATGCTTACGTAAACCTGTATCGATCGCATACGACAAAACTTTTAGGTGTGATTAATAGGGAAAATCTAGGTTCAAAAGTAGATAAAAAAGTGAGCACCTACAACAATAGGAGCATAAATCAGCAAAAACTTGTATTTTTTTGCGGTAGTTTCGCAAATCTACTACCGGCGTCTTAAAAAGTGGGCAAAAAAAAAGGGCAAAACCCAAAGTTATGCCCCATCATAATCATTTAGAAAGCTTAGTTACGCGTTAGATGCAATGTTTCACCATCCTCGCTATCGTCTTTTAGTTTTAGCACATCATTTGTACGTTCTATTACTACCCATTGATTGCTAAGGTTTTCGAGATAGTTTGATACATTGCTCATCACAATCACAATTTTGGAACTATTGTCAGTTAAAAACCAGCTACCCGATGAGCTAGTTCCTCCTTTAGTTGCATTTACTAGCATTTCATCCGTAAAATCGAGGCTGTAACCAGAAAAGTTAGATGTTTCATCTTTACCACTATCAAGATAATAGGAAACGTACCAAGTATTGTCCTTCAAATGATCGATAAGCGTTTTATCAACCTCTTCTTTAGCGCAGCCGGCAAAAAGTATGGCAATAAGTGCAACTAAGACAA
>CAZKHA010000102.1:0-12762 GCA_964552325.1 uncultured Bacteroidales bacterium | reverse complement strand
TTCCTACTACTTACTTTTTACTTTAAATCCTATCGCCCCTTCTCTCGCTCTCGTCATCTCCCCCTCTCTCCCGCTCTTCTCTCATCGCTCGAATTATTTGGTAAATGGTTCAGGGTGAAGGGTGAATGGTTCATGGGTTGAAAGCCATTGTAAATTGGTAATTTCAAATTGTAAATATTTGAAGACCAACTATTATAGATTCTCTTTACAGTTTGATATTTACCATAAGCCTCGGTAAAGGGCTAAGGCTCTGCCCATCTCGCCCAGCACTAGCATTTACCATACTTTGGTTCGGTGCGCTTCACTTTGTCCCTTCACTTTGTAAAACCTTGGTTTAGTGCTGCAACTTCCTACTACTTACTTTTTACTTCAAATCCTTTCGCCCCTTCTCTCGCTCTCGTCTTCTCCCCATCTTCCCTTCACTTTGTCTCCCATTCTCCCCCTCTCACCGCTCGCCTCTCATCACTCTCCCCTTCTCAAAACAGTTTCCGGTAAATATGGCAATATGGCGAACCGCCCGTCTTTGAATAATAATCTTGATGGTAATCTTCGGCAGGCCAAAAGTGGGCGGCTGGCTTAAGCTCCGTGGCTATCTTTAATCCTTTTTGGGTAAGGATAGCAATGAGTTGTTGGGCGGTTTGCTTTTGCGCATCGCTGGCATAGAAGATAGCCGAACGGTATTGCGGGCCTAAATCGGGGCCTTGGCCATTGGTCTGCTCGGGGTTGTGGGTTTCAAAAAAGAGCTTTGTAAGTTCCTCATAATTGATGATGTTGGGGTCGAAAACCACTTGCACGCACTCATAATGACCCGTGGTTCCGGTGCAAACCTGTTTATAGGTTGGGTTCTGAACAGTACCGCCAGTATAGCCCACTTGGGTGGCTATCACTCCTTTGGCTTTTTTAAGGTAATATTCCGTGCCCCAGAAGCAGCCCGAGGCAAACAAGGCAGTATCATGGCTTGCCGTTTTAGCGGGTTCAAAGCCTAGCGAGAGTGAGTTTACGCAATGCCGCGTGTTTTTAGGTGTAAAGCCTTCGTCCATAAAAACGTGGCCCAGATGAGCGCCGCAATTGGCACAGGTAATCTCAGTACGGTACCCATCGGCATCGGTAGTGCTTTTTACGGCTCCTTTTATCTCGTCATCAAAACTGGGCCAACCACAGTGGGCGTCAAACTTATCCGTTGACCGGTACAAGGGAGCATTGCAACGCCGGCACAGGTAGGTTCCTTCTTCATCAAACTGATAGTATTTGCCTGTAAATGGGCGTTCGGTGCCTTTCTGTTCAATTACATAGGCTTCTTCGGGTGTGAGTTTATTATAGGTCATGGTTTTGCTGGGTTTTTGTGTACATCCGCTCAGCCATACCATGAGCAGGATAACGAATGATACGTGTGTTTTCATACTAATTAGGTACAAAAACGGCATCGAATTGTTCATGCTGAAAGGGATTGCTGATTGCCATATGAATTTGAGTTTACTTATGAATATTTAAAGTATATTTCTGTAATTCAATTAATTGGCAATGACCTGATGTAAAATGTTCACTTTAATGCATGTGCGCTTCATGTTAATCTGACCACGAGTACAATTAAGAGTTGTTATTGCATGAAACTTTTTTTCCGAGAGTGAAGTTGGTAAATGTTTAACCGTTTTTTCATGGCATCAACTACAATGATATAGTATATTTGTAAGACCTTACTATTTTGGTATGACCACCATTGAGTTGAAAAAAATATTGATTCATCGAATATCGGAAATAAATGACGTTTAATTTCTTAATGGGCTTAATGCCCCGCTTGATTTAAAAGTAGGTTCCGAAATAGTGTTGCCTACCCGCGAACAAAGGATGGAAATAATGGAATCAAGAGCAGAAGTTGCGGATGGTCATGGATACGGAGAATCCAGTCTTGATGAATAATTTTCAAGATGGGTAAACGAAATAATGAATTGATCCTCAATGGCAAAAAGAAAATTCTTTGAAATTCTGGAGTATTATTCCCAGCGCAACAAAAGCAAATCATACGCCGAAAAGCTTTACTTTAGATTTAAAAAAGAATAGAAAGTCCTTAAAAAGTTACCCAAGTTGGGGCGTAAAAACGGTTTTGAGTCTATTTGTGGGTTGGTTATTGGAAATTTTATCCTTTTTTACGAATTTGATGCAGCAAGTATTATTGTCCATACCGTATAGGACTGTAGGCAAGATGCAGACATACTGATAGTTAAACAATAAAGTGGATCGATACTCAAAAATGTGTGATGGCATAACCATCACTAATGCCTTAATTAAATAACAGGCTACGTTAACGAATTTGCTTGGCTTATTTTCAACAAAAAAATAGCACTAATTCGGGTTTATAGAGCTAGCAAGCCAGGCTGCGGCTAAATGATTTTTACGGACTTAAAATTGATTTTATAAGCCTTAAGAAAACGTTGTTTTTAAGCCTTACGCGTATTTTTTTTTAAATACTGCCTGGTGCTATGAGTTCATGTCTTATCCATTGCTTTCCCCTAACTTTTCAATAAACGGTTGCCAGTTGCCCTTTCTTGCCTTATATTTGTAGAAATAAACTTATTGCATTTTGTTTGGCATAAATGGGCCGCTGGTTTAAGCCTAACACTTTTAAAAGCTTATGGATTATAGATTTACTATTGTTACCGCCTCTTTTATACTGGCTTCATTGCTATCGTTTGGTATTAGCTTCGTGGCTTGGAAACGGCGTATGGTGCGCTGCTCCAGCCAATTGTTTCTCCTAACCTTATTGTCCGGTATATGGACCATTTTCGTGAGCTTTGAAACTGCAGCTACCGATCCGATAACCAAAATTTGGTGGTCGGTTGTGGGTTACATCGGGGCTGTGTACACCCCAGTGCTGTATTTTTTGTTCGTTTTACGTTTTGTTGGCAGCAGTTTTTTTAGCCCAAAGCAAAAGGCAACGGTACTGTTTATTATACCCACCATCACCCTGTTATTAGCTGCTACCAACCAATACCATCATCTTGTTTGGTCAGGTTTTTCGCCTATCAACCCACAAACAAATATCATGGAATATTACCATGGCACCTGGTTTTGGATTGGCTATATGGGCTATAATTACATGCTACTAGGCGTAGCTACTTTTATGCTCTTCAATTTTATTGGTGTAAGGCCCGATGCGTTTAAACGCCAAGGCTTTCATGTGCTTGTTGCTGGGCTGTTTCCGTGGACTGCAAGTATATTCTATCTTACAGGTATCAATTTCATTCCTGGGCTCGATTTGGTTCCAATAAGCATTATTATCAGTAGTTTGGTGTTTAGTTTAGCGCTTTATAAGGCCAAATTCCTCGATTTAGTCCCCGTGGCACGCGATACGCTTTTCGAAACCATGAAAGATGGGATTTTAGCTATCGACAACCAAAACAGGGTAATTGATTTTAATCAATCAGCAAAAGAAATGCTGTGCACTCCAATTAATGACCTTATTGGAGAAGAAATCAGCAATATAAGCAACGTGCCACCCGAATTATCAACTGCATTGGTTTCGTCCGAAACCATAAGCACCGTTGAAGTGAGGAACACTGTAGGCCACTTCGTTTATCGGGTACTGAAGCAGGAAGTCAAAAAGCAGCTTGGTTTCCGCCTAATCATCATCCGCGATGTAACCGAAAGTGTTTTACGCCAAGAAGCACTTGAAGAAGCCGAAACCAAATACCGTAATTTGTCAACAATGTTTAGGTTGATGGCTGATAATATGCCCGATATGCTATGGGCCAAAGACTTAAACGGAAATTATATTTTTGCGAATAAATCATTGTGCTCAAAGTTGTTGTTTGCTGAAAGCACTGATGAACCCATCGGTAAGCCCTATCAATATTTTAAAACAAGGGAGCAAGCATCCTTTCCGGACGATGCTGAGTGGTTTACGTTGGGCGCCTTTATCCAAAATTCGGATGAAGCAATTATTAAGTCTGGAAGGCCCAACGGCTTTAATGAATTTGGAAATGTGCGGGGTAAATACATGCACCTAGATATCCGTAAAGCTCCCATTTTTGATGATGAGGGGAAGATTATAGGAATTGTTGGAAGCGCTACCGATGTTACCTATCAACGCAAAATAGAAAGCGAGGTTTACAAACGCGATAAGCTTTTAGATGCCATTTCGAAGGCCACTGCCTTGCTAATACAAGGTAAAAATCTGGAGGTTGATATTAATATAGCACTGGAAATGCTTGGATTGGCCACTCATGTAAATCGGGTTTATATTTTTAAAAACCATCAGTCACCTGATTATCTGCTACCCGTAATGAGCCAAATACACGAGTGGACCGATGGCAATGTTCAGCCCGAAATTGATAACCCAGAGCTTCAGAGCGTCCCTTATGAATTGGCCTGCCCAAGATGGTATGAATTGTTGTCGAAAGGAAAGGTGGTTGTTGGCAACATTTGCGATTTCCCTGAGCTAGAACGGTTGGCATTACAGGCCCAGAATATTGTCTCTATTTTGGTTACGCCTGTATTTATTGATGAGGTTTTTTGGGGCTTTATTGGGTTTGATGATTGCAACCACAAGCGCGAGTGGACCCATACCGAAGAACGGCTGCTTACAACTGCCGCAAACACAATTGGTGCTACCTATCAAAGGCAAAAAAACCAACAAGAATTGCTGGTAGCCAAAGAGAAAGCCGAGGAAAGCGATCGGCTAAAAAGTGCTTTCCTAGCCAACATGAGCCACGAAATCCGAACACCCATGAATGGCATCCTAGGCTTTGCCGAGCTTTTAAAACGGCCAGAATATTCGGGCGAAGAAAAGGAGAAGTTTGTGGCCATTATCGAAAAAAGCGGACGCCGCATGCTCAATATCCTGAACGACTTAATAGATATTTCAAAGATAGAGGCTGGTCAAATGGATATGTTCAAAACCGAAACCAACCTTTCTGAAATGCTTGATCACTTAAACCGTTTCTTCAGTCCCGAAGCCATGGCTAAAGGCTTAAAGCTCACTTCAACATTTCCTGCCAAACCAACGCCTTATATTATTTTTACCGACAAAGAGAAACTTTATGCTATTCTTACAAATCTTGTTAAGAATGCCTTGAAGTTTACGCCTAAGGGTCAGGTTTCGTTTGGCTTCGAACGCATAAATAATCAGTTAAATTTCTTTGTAAAAGATACCGGTATCGGGATACCCAGCAATCGCCTTCAAGCTGTGTTCGATCGGTTTGTACAGGCCGATATTGCCGATAAATCTGCCTATCAAGGTGCTGGGCTGGGTTTGGCCATTTCAAAAGCGTATGTTGAAATGCTTGGCGGAACTATTAGGGTAGAAAGCATTGAAAATGTCGGATCCTCATTCTATTTTACACTGCCTTTGACCTAAACATTCGCAGCTAATATTTTGTTATAAATTTGTGAATCAACCTTTCCTTCTGTTCGTTGTAACTACTGGTTAAAAAGCTCATAATACGCTTCCAAAGTCGAAACTATTTGGTAAACCATTGTTTCACTCGCCTGATGTGGAATGAAGAAGGGGTCAATTATTCCAACTCGTCAATTACGGCTTAAGGCTGTATCTTTGCAGCATTCATCTTTTAAAAAATATCTTTAGCTATGGAGTTTGCCGGAATTATTGCAAAAGAGCTGACAGTTAGTGAAAACTCGGTTTTCCAAACCCTTAAGTTGCTAAACGAAGGGGCAACCATCCCATTTATTGCACGCTATCGTAAAGAGCTCACAGGCAGCCTCGATGAAGTTGTAATAGCAGCCATTCGTGATCGGTTTAAGCAATTGAGCGAACTCCAAAAACGCAAAGAAGCCATTTTAGCCTCCGTTAGCGAGCAAGGTAAGCTTACATCCGAGTTGCAGCAGCAGTTTATGGCTGCCCTTACAATGTCAGAGCTCGAAGATTTATATCTACCCTATAAGCCTAAGCGTAAAACACGTGCCAGCATGGCCATCGAAAAAGGTTTGGAACCGCTGGCCAAGCTTATCATGGCACAGAATGCCTTTGCGGTTGAAGCAAAAGCTGCTTCTTTTGTAAATGGTGAAAAGGGGGTCAATTCTGTGGAAGAAGCTTTGGCTGGAGCACGCGATATAATTGCCGAATGGGTGAACGAAAACATCCGCTCCCGTGATATGCTTCGTAGGTTGTTCCGCCGCTCTGCCAGCATAACCTCCAAAGTGGCTAAGGGGAAAGAAGAAGATGGCATAAAATACCAATCATGGTTCAATTGGGAAGAGCAAGCTCGTAAAGCACCTTCGCATAGGGTTTTAGCTATGTTGCGGGGTGAGGAAGAAGGTTTCTTAAAAATTAGTATAGCACCATCGGCCATCGATGCCTTTGAAATGCTTGAACGCTTCTTTGTTAAAGGAAGCAATGAAGCCTCTGAACAAGTTCGTGTGGCCGTGTATGATAGCTATAAACGCTTGTTGCAGCCATCGCTGGAGACCGAGCTGCGTCAAGAACTCAAAGAAGCTGCCGATCGCGAAGCCATCAATGTTTTTGCCAGTAATTTAAGGCAGTTGCTAATGGCTCCACCCCTGCGCGGTAAAAATGTTCTAGCCATTGACCCCGGTTTTCGAACGGGTTGCAAAATAGTATGCTTAAGCAACAGCGGAAAACTACTGCACAACGAAACCATTTACCCACATCCTCCTTCATCGGAAGTAAAACAAAGTGCAGCTAAAATCAGGAGCCTGGTAAGTGCCTACAAAATTGATGCTATTGCCGTTGGTAATGGTACAGCCGGTCGCGAAACAGAGGCATTTATCAAGCATATCCCCTTCGAAAAAGATATCATCGCCCTGATGGTGAACGAGAACGGTGCTTCGGTGTATTCTGCCTCGGCAGTGGCACGCGAAGAGTTCCCTGAGTATGATGTAACCGTAAGGGGTGCTGTGTCAATAGGCCGCAGGCTAATCGACCCCTTGGCCGAACTAGTTAAAATTGACCCAAAATCAATTGGCGTTGGACAGTACCAGCACGACGTTGACCAAAAAGCACTGCAGCAAAGCCTTGAGGATGTGGTGGTAAGTTGCGTAAACCAAGTAGGCGTAGATGTGAACACGGCCAGCAAAGAATTGCTTTCGTATGTTAGCGGACTTGGGCCTTCATTGGCCAAAAATATTGTTGAATACCGCAATAAGAATGGATTGTTCAGCTCACGGCAAGCCCTGCTAAAAGTGCCACGTTTTGGCGATAAAGCTTTTGAGCAAGCAGCCGGTTTTCTTCGTATTCCGGGCGCAAGCAATCCGCTGGATACGAGTTCCGTACACCCCGAAAGCTATCATGTGGTTGATAACATGGCCAAAAGCCTTTTAACCTCTGTTCAAGAACTGATGAGCAGCGAAGAACTGAGGAAATGCCTTAATTTGAATGATTTTGTTGGCGGATCAGTTGGCCTTCCAACGCTTAAAGATATTATGGCTGAGTTAAGTAAGCCAGGCCGCGATCCCCGAAGCAAGTTTGAGTTGTTTGAATTTGATAAAACGGTACATTCCATCAACGATATAAAGCCCGGCATGGTATTGCCGGGTATTGTTACCAACATTGCAAAATTCGGAGCCTTTGTCGATGTTGGCGTTCACCAAGATGGATTGGTGCATATTAGCCAGATTGTGAACAGGTTTATTACCGATCCGGCCGAGGTGCTCAAACTTAACCAGAAAGTTACAGTTAAGGTTTTGGAGGTTGATGTGGCCCGTAAACGGATATCGTTTACCATGAAGGACCTATCGTAACCTGAATACTATTTATATATTAACTGCGTTACCAATTCAATTAATTAATAGATAATGAATTCATTCTTTACGCGTATCAAGTTTACATTTATCATGGTCATTTTGTTTTTGGCCGTTTTGCCAGCAAAATCGCAAATAATTAAGGGAGCAGCTATTGTGGGGTCCAACTTTGCACAAGTTGATGGCGATGAAGTGTATGGCTTTCACAGGTATGGGGCGAATCTGGGATTAGCTGCCATCATACCTTTTTCAAAAACATGGTCGGTTTCGCTCGAAACCCTTTTTTCGCAAAAAGGCAGTAGCCAGGGGCGAATTTACTACGATGAACGAGTGGATTCTGTTACCGGCCAAGTAAATATCCTTACGGGCGAGTACAAATTGAAAATGAACTATGTGGAAGTACCCCTTATCCTTAGATACACTGATAAGGAGGTTTTTTCGCTGGGAGCAGGAATTTCGTATGCGCGTCTGGTAGGGATAACGGAAGAGGAACACGGCAAAAAAGTAGAAACAACATATTTAAATTCTGGAACCTATAAAAAGGACGATTGGTTGGCAAATGCCGATTTAATGATACGCTTACACAAAAATTTAAAAGTAAACCTTCGCTATAGCTATTCATTATTTAAACTTCGAACCCGCGATTTCTACAATATATATGGTCAATATGTTAAAACGCGTGATCAATATAACAACTTGGTTTCGTTAAGGTTGATTTGGGTGTTTAACGAAGGGGCAAAATCAGTGGAAGAAATTCAAGCTGAAACAGGATTTTGATATGTTTGATAGGGTATTATGTAGAAGTTACAAAAACTTGAAAAACATGGATCTACAGCAGCGGTTGGCTGAGTTAATAGATGGCTTGCATTTGGAACCACATCCCGAAGGTGGCTATTTTAAGCGAGTGCATTATTGTGCTGAACAACTTCCAGCTGCGGCTTTACCCAACCGATACCTTGGATCTAGGCAATTATATTCATCAATTTATTATTTGTTGGGGCCAGGTGATTTTTCTGCCTTCCATCGCTTGAAATCCGATGAAATCTGGCATTTTTTTGAAGGCGAGAGCCTTGCTGTTCATTTAATAAGCCCTGATGGGACCTACGTCTTGCATCACCTGGGGAAAGACTTATCTAAAGGAGAGCATTTTCAAATAGTAATTCCGCATGGCACTTGGTTTGCTGCTGAGCCCAGTATTTCAACTGCCTATGCTTTAATTGGATGTACGGTTGTTCCAGCTTTTGAGTACCACGATTTTGAACTTGCCACGGCTATAGAGCTAGTTTCTTTATTTCCACAACATTCGAATCTTATTAATAGGCTGTGTAGGTAATTCTTTTTTTTACCTTGATTTTCTTTAGCATTTCCTGTAATTTTGAAGAAAAAAATGGAGATGCGAAAAATTTACCTTGTTTTAATGGTTTTGTTTTCTTGTAAAGCTATTTATGCGCAAGATTATAAGCTGTTTAATGCTTCAAGCGTTAAGGTTTTTACGGAGCCGGAAAACGCCAGCCGTTCGTATAGCATGGCCTTCGATTCTGTTGTTGGGCAAGGATTCGATTCTGTTTATTATACCTATACCCATATCAGTGATTCTTTGGTAAATGGACAAGACTGCTATTTTTGGGGACCTGAGGAAGGTTACCTTCAGAATATGCCAATATGGATTGGAGGTTCAATAAGACATTCAAGTCCAATGGTTTATAAGTTTATTACCAACCTGGGCGATACGCTGAATTTCGATTTTTTGGCAACCGAAACCGATACTACCATAGTGCAGTCGTATGCCGATCAATCCTTTAAGTTGGTTTACCTCGGTAAAACCTCATCCTCGGTGTTAGGATTTACTGATTCGCTAAAACATTTCAAAATTCTACACTACGATGCGAATGGACAGCCAACGGGCTCAAACATTGATCAAAAGCCAATTACCATTGGAAAAATGCTTGGACTGCTTGATTTTTTCCGGATTGATTCTTTTCCAGTTGTTTTGCAACCACTAACGCTCCTTGGTCAAACGAATCCAGATATAGGGCTGTATGTAATAAATGGTGAAAAACTATATGATCACCAGGTAGGGGATGTGATACAAATTTGTGATTGGAGCTATTCATCCTACCAAGGAACTGTACTCGATAATTCAAGGAGGCATTCTAAATATACCTATTTATCGCGTACTGTAACAGATACTCATATGGTTTACCTAACAGCGCGTGAGCGTTTTTCCAATACATCACCACTGTTGGTTCGCGATACTATCACATTGTCGTACAGTATGTTCCAAGTTGTTCATAGAGCTCCGTTCGATAGCTTGGCGCATGATTTTGAATTGAATTACAATACCGTATATAATAAAGATTTTGGGGGCATAAAGCTTTGGGCATATGCCAATGAACCGGGTTATTTAATGTACTGTCCGCAGGAAAATTGTTGGGGAGAGATGGATACCAATGGCCCACCAGCAGATGACAAAACCACTTATGTTTGTGGCCTTGGGTTGTTTTACCGCTATTATTTCAAATTTGGCCCGGGGTGGCAATATGCAGACGGAAACGGTTCTTACATAGAGTTTTTCATTAAAAATGGTTTTATTTATGGCAATGAAGTGATTCTTGGGTTAGATGATATTGCAGGCACTTCCAATCAAATGACCTTATTTCCTAATCCATGCATTAATCAGCTTAGGATTCAACTGGACACCGAAGGCGAATGGTTAGTAAGCGTTTATGATTTGAATGGAAAAGAATTGGTTGCGAAATCTATTCACGGAAAGGCAGGTACACTAAATGTAACCGAATTTAATCCTGGATTGTATATTATCCAATGCGTAAACGCCACAATGGTCTTACGCACCAAATTCATTAAGAATTAATGTAAGATTATAAACTCAAGCTGTGCTATAGCTATTCACACTTCAAACAATAATTTGCACAGCACTTAAATTTAACCCATTTGTCTTTAAACCTTTCATCTTTCACCCTTCACCTTTCGCCCTCAAAAATCAAATTTCATAATCAAGTCAACAATTAAGTTGAGTGCGTGTTGTATATCAACCAATATACCTCGCATGATTCAATTCACGATTCCTGGGTTTAAAAGTTTACACATACAGCATATTGTGTTCGATTTTAACGGAACACTAGGCCTTGATGGTATGCTGCTACCTGGTATAGAGGAAAAACTAAACCAGTTGGCACAGCATGCAACCATACATGTTGTTACTGCCGACACCCATGGTACGGTATGCCAACAATTGTCAAATATCAATTGCGAAATTGTGATCATTGGCCCCAACAACCAGGATTTGTTAAAGGCCGACTATTTAAAAAACCTCGGGTCAGATAGCAGCATAGCCTTAGGGAATGGAAGAAACGATAAGTTAATGCTTAAGAAAGCAGCACTTGGAATCGTGGTAATGGGTTATGAAGGTGCTGCTATTGAGGCTATTATGGCAGCTGATGTGGCCGTGAAGGATATTAACCAAGCCCTGGAGCTAATCTTGAACCCTAAACGATTGGTTGCAACCTTGCGAATGTAATTCAAACAAAGGAACATAAAAAAAGCCGAAACCCTACGATTTCGGCTCTATTGAAGAATAGAATGCGTTAGTAAGGCCAAAAGCCATTATCATTCCAAATATCTTCTTTTAGCTCGTCATCCAGGTTTTTCAAAAGTTCTTGATGGCCTTTTTCCCATTCGGCCAACATGGTGTAAAGCTCTTTTTCTTTAGGATCCGTAGATTCTGCTGCACGGTCAGCATAAACCTTTACGGCACGCATTTCAAAGTCCATTGCCGCCGAAATTGCTGCGGCTTCATAACTAGCAGCATTAACCTGTTTCTTAAACTCTTCAGTAAGCACTTTCATGGCAACTTCCTCGTTAGGGTCATGCGTATGCGTAGCTGGTGTTAAAAACTCTTCATGCTTGATGAAGTGGGCATATTGGGTTGAGAGAAATTTTATATGCTCATCCTCTTCCTCTGACATCATTGTAAAAATTTGCTTAGCGGCCTGACTTTTAGTTGCTTCTGCTGCTTGGGCATAAAATGCTTTGCCACGCCGTTCAAGAAGTATGGCTTGTTTTAAGATTTCAATAGCTCTGTTTTTATCCATAATTTTAGATGATTATTGGTGAATTTCAATTAGATACATTGTTGAAAGACATAAAAAGCTCGTATTTATAGCCTGCTTAGGTTTTCAAGGGTCAAAGTTGGGATTTTCAAGCTAATTTTGCAAGAAAAAAATATGGGCGATTCAATATCACATTTGGGCATAGTTCAAAAAACGGGTGAAGGATCTGTATTTGTCAGCATAGTTTCTCAATCAGCATGTGCAGCCTGCCATGCCAAGGGCGCGTGCTCAATGTCAGAAAGCACCGAGAAAGTGGTTGAAGTGGCTTCAGCACAGGCAGATGGCTTTGCAGTGGGTGATCATGTTGAGGTTCTCTTGCAGCGAAGCATGGCCCTCAAAGCAGTGATGTGGGGATATGTGTTGCCTTTTGCTGTTTTTCTTTCGGTTTTAATTATCGTTTTCGAAACCACGGGGAGTGAATTATGGGCTGGTTTTTCAGCAATTCTCAGCCTTCTTCCCTATTATTTGATACTGAGTCTTTTCAAAGCAAATCTAAAAAGTCAGTTTGGCTTTCGCATTGTAAAAGTTTAAGTATATAGCAATTTACTTATATTGCATGTAAGTATGTATATATTGATTTTGTGTAATTTAGATTAGTTCTACATATGATTTTGTAAGTAACAATAAATCAATATGTTATAATATTTTTTTGTTTTGACTAAGGGTCATAAATTGTACTTATTGTGTAGTAAATATATGGATATCAATATTTTATCAACAACAAAAAACTTCTTGGGCGTATGTGGATGTTTTCAGGCAGGTTTTATACATTTGCCGTGAAAATCGATTTCAAGTAACCAAAGTCAACTAATTCATACACCGTGAACGAATCCATCCTTTTTGCGGTCATTGCCCTGGGAGCTCTCGGGGTTGCTGCGGCTGTAATCTTGTATTTTGTAGCACAGAAGTTTAAAGTAAT
>CAZKHA010000101.1:6561-12895 GCA_964552325.1 uncultured Bacteroidales bacterium | reverse complement strand
ATGGAACAAGAAGATTACCTAAAAAAACAAATAGACCAGCTAGCCAGGATCTTAGGGAAAATACTGACTGACATGCTTGGATTAAAGAATCAGGGGCAAGTAGGTGCTGGCATTGTAATGAGCATTCAAGCGCTGAAAGATGAATTGGATATCGACATCCAAGAACTAATTGAATTAGAAACTTCGCATTTTATCCCAAGCCTGCAATCAGAAAAAGGCTTTACCGATGTGGCTTTAGAGCAACTGGCATCCCTGCTTTTGGCCTTTGCCGACAACCAACAGGATGGTGATAGCAAGAAGGTCTATCGTAAATGCCTGGCGATTTACGAATACTTGGAAAAAGTTGACAAGACCTACTCGGTCGAAAGGCACTTGAAAATGGACCGAATTAAAAAGCTGGTATAATAGTGTAAACGCTTCTGTTAGCTTGCAATTTTAGGACAGGAACTTCAATCAGCCGAACAGCTACCCCCCACACTCAATTATTGGAAACTTACTGCAAAGCTTAAACCCAATGTTGCTTTTGCCATTTCTAGAAAACCATGTTTAGGTAAAAGAAGAATGTGTATATTTGTGGCTACAATTCATTAATGTACAACGAACTGTTCAAATATGATGTGATGAACTCCTTAACCCATCATGCCGGCAATGAGCAGAACCTAGCCAATATATGCCAAAGGCATGTACAAAGCCTTGTAAACGATAGTGGGCTTTTAAACAAGCATACAACAAGTACTAGGCACCTTGGGTTAAGTGTTTGGAATACTTTTTAAACAATTTGATATTGTAGTGAAATCATAAAGTTGCTTACAAACACTCCTTATAGCCAAAAAATTACTCTTTTAAAAACAACATAAATAATGAAAAAATCGGCCCTTCTTTTTGCACTGTTGATGTTTCTGATAATTCAGAATCATGCCCAAACCTTGGTGGATATTGATGGGAATGTTTACAATACCATCTCTATTGGTAATCAAGTGTGGATGAAAGAAAATCTAAGGGTGCAGCATTTCAGAAATGGTAAAGCGATTCCAAACATTACTGACAACATGCAATGGAGTAATCTTGAATCTGCAGCTTTTTGTGTTTATAACAATGATACCGCTCTTCGTACAACGTACGGTTTGCTTTATAATTGGTACACGGTTAATGATAGCAATAACATCGCACCTCTAGGTTGGCATATTCCTGATCAATCAGAATGGCAAACGTTAGAAGCCTATCTAGGTGGAATTGATATTGCCGGCGGTAAAATGAAAGAAGCTGACACAACTCATTGGATAAGTCCAAATACGGGAGCATCTAACGAAAGTGGTTTTACCGCTTTGCCCGCAGGGTTGCGTTATCATTCAAATGGTCAATTCATGGGCATTGGGCAATCTTGCAATATGTGGAGTACTACCTTATGGGGGTCAGATACATTAGCATTGAATTGCTATTTGAGCTATTGGTTTACCAAGGCTACTAATGCAGGTTCCTGGATAAATATGGGTTATTCAATACGTTGTATAAAAGATACAACATCAAATAATATAAATAATATTGAAATCAATAGACATTTTAAATTGTTTCCCAACCCTGCTAATGACAGATTTTTCATAAACTGTGCTGGGAATGCTCAAATGGAAATTATGAGTTTGGCGGGCAATATTATTATGCAACACGAATTGGTTAAAAGCAAGACCGAAATCGATATTAGTGCTTTGACCACAGGAATGTATATAATTAAAGTTACAGCGCCAAATTGGACAGCACAACAAAAGCTTATTAAAGAATAGGTTACCCACTACTTTAGCAAGCGTTGCATTTGTGCAAATGCCAGCTCGACAAGGCCGGGAACGACCGAGCCAATACATTGTTTTTATGAAGTGTGAAGACTTAAAACCCGCTTAAATAATATTGTGCCATGAAAGAAAAAGTCGCGCAATCATGTACTTTCCATATTTCCAAACAAAGTAAACCGTTAAATCTGATCAATTCTACAGAGTATTTGATCAAGGTTAAAAATCAAATAAACCTGTTGGTATATTTAGAATTGATGGAGAGGATAGATGGAAAGAAAAATATCATGACAGTAAAACGACAACAACTAACCTTTAGCTCCAGCGTCTTTTAAGCACTTCTATGAAGGCTTTGTACAGGCTAACGCAAAAACATTTCTAATAAGCAATTGTGCGAAAAAAAACTATTACAACGGCATATGTCAAAATCTTAACCCATCTCAAAGAAGTTTAATAAATGAACAACCAACGTAAACTCGCAGCCAAATTAGCCAAGCAATTCTATTCTGGATCGTTAACATACGCTGAACTTATAACAACATTTCCAGATTCCGATGATTTTGATGTAAATGAGCTGCTAGCGTTAATTGAGCATGAACCAGCAAAAGGTGGATTGTTTGGAGCTTCTGAATGGGAACATTATAGCTACATACAACGAATTAACACCTTGATAGATAAATTAGAACATTAAAACGCATCTTGTGTTACCTAAATCTCCTACTGTTATACTCATTATTATACCGTAATAAAATTTCAATTTATACCTTTGCTTAAAATTAGTGCAATAGAATAGCCTGACACTGGGCAGGCCATGAACTAATACAAAATTTTCAACTAGTCAAGAATCATTTTAAAATGCGTAGCATAATCCAGGTTTTGTTGTTGTTTATCCTTTTAACGAATATAAGGGTCACATCTGCCCAAGATGAAATTAGCTGGAGCCCTGATTATAACCTAAAATGGGCCGACTTTAAAGGCGACACAAGCTTTGCTCAGCACTACGTCGAAAATGCCGTTACAAAGATTCGGATAGAAGCCACCACGGCCATTTATAAAAAGCACTATAGTTTCTCTGTTCCCTGCATTTTCGAGAAAAACAATTCATGGACCGTGGAGCATACAAGTGTATCCCTTCTGATGCACGAACAATTGCATTTCGACATTGGCGAAGTCTTTGCACGCGAATTACGGAAAAAGCTTGCCGAAATGGATCATTTAACCGATCTAACCATCAAAGAACGGGTGAAAACCTTGTACCACGAAGTGAATAATGCTTGCATCGCATACGAGAAAAAATACGATATCGAAACCAATCATGGGAAGTCTCCAGAAAAGCAAGCGATATGGCAAATACGGATAAACGCAATCCTTCAAAGTACAGCTAAGCACCAATCAATTACGTTTACAGTCAGCAAATAGGGTTGCGTTTTGCCAATACTATGTTTCTATGTTTCATGCCTTAACCAAGGTCTAATTTTACATCCAAATCAATTTTTACTGTAATTTTGGCCTAGCCCTTCAAAGGCTCTTCGTAACGTACAATTTGATAAGCCCATGCAATCCAAAATCAACGAAACCTACGCATATTGCGTCCAGTTCTGCCAGCAACACGCTGACCCAAAAATCATTGAAAAATACACACGCTTTTTTGCCGATGGATACGATGCCTGGGGTATCGACCAAAAAACCATGGAAGCCTTTAAGGTTGAATTGCAAGCAAATCTTGCGGCAGATTGGAGCCCCGAGGAATGTATGCAACTGGGCGATTTGCTCTCGGCCAGCGGCAAGTACGAAGAATCCATCATGGCCATGTGGCTGCTGATGAAATTTCAAAAAGCTTATACACCTGTTATGTTTCATAAGGCAGGCGAATGGCTCGAAACCTGTTACACCAACTGGGCTCAGGTGGATGTGATGTGCGGCGAAATACTATCGGTGATGTTGATTAAAAAGGTGGTTCAACCCGCCGATGTTAGCCCTTGGGCGCTCTCGGCTTCTAAATGGCAACGCCGCGCCGTGCCGGTCAGCTTTATCAAACCCCTCAAAAAAGGCTTTGATTTACAAATCTTCCTAAACTTAATCGAAGGCCTGTTGCCCGACAAGGAAAAGCCCGTGCAGCAAGGCTGTGGCTGGTTTTTGCGCGAATGCTGGAAACTGCACCCTGCCGCTACCGAAGCTTGGTTGTTGCCTCGTAAAGACCTCTGCGGAAGCATCTTGCTGCAATACGCCACCGAAAAGATGACGCCCGAGCAAAAAGCGCCTTTCCGTAAACGTAAGCCGAAAGCCTAATGGCAATCCATCAGCATTCGAGCCGGATAATCCATAGCATTGCATTTTGCATAGCAATGCTGGCAAGCTCGTGGCTTCATGCACAGTTTACTACCGTCTTCAAGTTCCAAAAAGACCTTGAGGTGCTGGTGCAAAAAGCGGATGGAAGTTTTTGGGAGAACCCTTGGGCTGGCGGCATGAATGCCTGCTGTTTTGGCCAGCTAGATTTAAACGGCGACCAACAGAACGACTTATTGGTGTTTGACCGATCGGGTAATCGCATCGCTACTTGGATAAACACGCCCGGAATTGGCTATGGCTATACCCTGAGTACTGAATATAAGCATTGCTTACCTAGCATAACTGACTGGATGATAATGGCTGATTACAATGGCGACGGTGCATTCGACATATTTACCTATACCACCGGCGGCATTGCAGTTTACCAGAACAACCACAGCAGCCCACCTTCGTTTAGCTTGGTAGAACCTTTGTTGTATTCTGAATATGAATCGGGTTCTGTCAACTTATTCGCCCTGCCTTCCGATTACCCTGCCATCATCGACCTTGATGGTGATGGTGATTTGGATATCTTGAATTTCTGGACACTTGGCACTTGGGTTGACTATCACCAAAACCTATCGCAAGAACTTTATGGACATCGAGATAGCTTGGTATTCAGGCATCAAATCCGGTGTTGGGGGCATTTTGCCGAGTCGGAGTCCTCGGCACACATCATCCTTAACGATCCAAATTGTGGAAGTTGTTCAAAAACGAGCCATCGTAATGCGCAACGTCACAGTGGCTCAAGCCTTTTTGTTGATGACCTAAACCAAGATGGCAAAGCCGATCTTTTGCTAGGCGATCTTGATTACGGCCACATGAGCGCGCTCTATAATTCGGCATCGTCGGTTAATGCGTTTATGAGCTCGGTGGATAGCATTTTCCCTTCCAGCAGTCAAGCCATCGATTTGATGTCGTGCCCCGCAGTATCCCCCTTTTATGAATCTGGCAAAGGTATAAAGCAATGGTTGGTATCGCCTTCTGACCCTGACTGGACCAAAAACCGGGATGCAAATTGTGTGTGGAAGTATGCCGAAGACGGCCAAGGAAGTATGCAATTACAAACCAAGGCATTTCTGCAAGAGACCATGCTAGATATTGGCAGCGCTTCGTTTGCCATACTATGGGATTATGACAAAGATGGCTTAAACGATTTGGTGTTGGGCTCTGAAGGTGAGATGGACAGCACCTGGATGGAGTTTGGGGTACGTAAAACCCACCGGACTTCACATCTGGAGCTTTACCGCAATACAGGAACGCCTGAGGAATCCGTTTTTAGCTGTGTAAGTGCTGATTTTGCCGGGCTTCAAAGTCTAAAACTCCCGCACCTCTATCCTGCCTTTGCCGATATTGATGCCGATGGCTACGATGAAATGTTGCTTGGCCATGCCGATGGCAGCCTCATGCTATACAAGCAGCGCGAAACGAGCAAAACCATTCCCAAGTTTTTGTTGTTGGGCCCTTTGCAAGGCATTTCACAAACAGAAGAATATCCTACACCCGTTTTTTACGATGTAAATGCCGATGGATTAATGGATGTTGTATGTGGCAATAAGTTAGGAAAGCTTAGCTACTTTCAGAATACCGGAACGGCACTCCAACCGAATTATACAGTATTATCCGATTTTTGGGGCGGGGTTGATGTTACCGATCCACAACACCCTTACTATGGTTACAGTGTTCCTTCGCTATTTATGTATCAAGGCGATACCCTCTTGAGCGTTGGTGCCGCCGATGGCAAAGTACATTGCTACCATGTGCAAGCCAGCAAACGATCTTCGGGTTTTGCCTTGATTGATCCACAGTTGGGAAACATAGACGTAGGCGAGCGAGCCGGTGCCGCAGTGGGTTATATTAATGAGGATGCTTGGCCTGATATGGTAAGCGGCAACCTTGCTGGTGGATTTGAGCTTTTTACCGGAAGCAAGGCTTCTGCCATTGGGATGATGGATACAGAGATCCCGCGTTTTCAGGTTTATCCAAATCCCAGCAAAGGAAGTTTTAGGCTGCAGTTAAGCAAGGATATTACGCTCCCTTGCAATTTGCGAATAGTGGATGTTTTTGGCAAAAGGGTTGTTGAATTGGTGCTAAACAGAAACCCCGGTGAGCAAGAATTCCAATTGAACATCAATTCGGGATGGTACTTTGTGGTGCTGACCTGCCAAAGCGGCTTGAGCCATTATGCGAAATTGATGGTGATAAATTAAAAATGAGTTTGTATT
>CAZKHA010000101.1:0-6461 GCA_964552325.1 uncultured Bacteroidales bacterium | reverse complement strand
CGGCTTGAGCCATTATGCGAAATTGATGGTGATAAATTAAAAATGAGTTTGTATTAAGTGCTATAGAATTTAGGGCCTAGTAAATTGTATAATGGTAAATGTAAATATTTGAAGACCAAACAGTATGATCATCTTTAAAATTTGATAGTTACAATAATAATCGGTAAAGATTTCTTGCTTGCTCATGGCTCATCGCTCGGATTTGGTAAAGGGGACAAGGTAAAAGGTATTGGGTATCAAGGTGCTGGCGATTTGTTGGGTGTTGAGTTACATTCAATGATTGATATCGGGATAAGTTAGTTTATTTAACTTATTGACCAATAGGCAGGAATACCCCATGATAGGATTTGGCCCATCCCCAATTGAACCTTACGGAATGTATTATCGAATTTAACATACAGCAATAAACTTTTTGCATGCCATGTTTTGTCTTTGGCAAACCGTGTTAGTTGTTTCGGATGAAATGCTGCCTATTCAAGCTTGATGGCCTAACTGTGGACTTGGTATTTCGGGGTTTTGCTTACCCGAGATTTTCTTTTGCCCAAGCTAATCATAGGATTGCGCCACGTCATTCAACAAAAAAGCCCGACAATGCCGGGCCTTCAGAGTTTCCACTGAGGTTTTTATACGATGCCTAGGGCAATTTCCATCATATTGGTAAATGCGGTTAGACGCTCTTCAACGGTGCTGCGTTCGCCCGTAACCAACTGGTCAGATACGGTTAAAAGCGAAAGGGCATGAACGCCATACTTGGCTGCAATGCTGTATAATGCGGTGGTCTCCATTTCAACGGCTAACACCCCGTATTTTCGCCATATTTCATAAGCGGCGGTTAAATCATCCACAAAAAATGCATCGGTAGTCAAAACACTGCCTACCGAAACGTTCAATTTCATCTCATTGGCTTTTTCCCAGGCCTTTCGTAGCAGATTGAAATCGGCATGGGGAGCATACTCCATGTTGTTGAAGATTATACGGTTCATGCTCGAATCGGTAGAGGAAGTCATGGCCAAAATAACATTGCCAAGCCCCAAGCCTGGTTGTATAGCTCCGCAAGTGCCTATGCGTATAAGGTTTTTGCAGTCGTACATGCTTATGAGCTCCGTAACATAAATTGATATGGATGGCACACCCATTCCGGTTCCTTGCACTGATACACGTTTGCCTTGGTAAAAGCCCGTATAGCCCAACATGCCGCGCACATTGTTGTAACATTTGGCATCGGTAAGTAGGTTGTCGGCAATAAATTTGGCCCGCAGCGGATCGCCAGGGAGCAATACGGTTTCGGCTATTTCGCCATGCTTTGCTTCAATATGTAAACCCATGGTTTAGTACAAATTAATAAGGTAAAAAGAAATTAAGGAACTGAAAATGGAAGGCTCAACGCTTTTCCAACTTTTAGGGTAGAGTAATTAAACAGCCCCATTTAAAAAAGGTTACGTTTAGGAGATAAATAATTTTTAATTCAGGCTGGGGATATTAAGAAATGCCTTTTAAACGAACGTGGTTACGAACTTGGCTTGGCTTTAGCACCCAAGCTTTTTGGTGCCAGATAGATTTTTGTTGGCTTGTAAGCTGTTGGCGGCTTCACTGAAAGCTGAATTTCTTGGCCAGTAACTTTTTTTGCTTTGCGCAGCAGCTTGTTGGTGCCCTTTTGGCTTAGGTGCATTAACTAATAGCAGCCACAATTATTCAGAACAATCTTATTCCGCAACTCAACCACCAAAAAAATATCATTTCTTTTTTTTAAGAACTGCTTGCCAATTAAGGTATTAAAGAGCGTTTACTTGTTTCGGGCTGTGGGCGGGCTTGGGCAAATAATTTTGCATACGCATTTTCTAGGTGCGTAGTACCGTACCATTTTCAGATGAATTTCACAGAATCAATTAAATAGGTGTGTAGTACCGCCGCATTTGAGAGGAACATTCCCGAATCAATTTAAATAATTCCTGCGAAAAACGAAATATGTGTTGTGAAGCAGGTTCTTGTATATGGCCGAAAAAGCTTGAATATCTGTAATATTGATAGATTACACCCCATAAAAAGCCCCACACCAGAGGGCGCAGGGCTTTGTTGAGCAAAATAGTAAATCAATTACGGATGCATGGCGTTTATTGCATTGGCCGCCTTATTGTCAATCAAAATCAAATCGAGGGCATTCACGGTTCCATCACCGTTTGCCTCGTTGGGCAGGTAAGCCGTGGCAAAGGCCGTGGCAGAAGCCGTAGCAGTGGTTATATCAGCCAGGTTTATCGGTCTTATTGGGCAGTGGAGAAGACCTCCAGAAATAAGCATAAAGGTCTGTCGGTCCCTGTGTATGGCAAGGTAGAGAGAAACCCTATCTGGTAGTGCATTTTTTACGGCTAAAAGTGTGAGAAAATGTGTATATTGTAGCAATCAAACCACAATGTAACCTACTTATTATATCAGTCAGGGATGAATGGATTGAGCAAGCCTCCCATAAACCACCAACATGAGGTTTCTTTTACAACAAAACTGTTAAAAGTTGACAAAAACCCGCTTAATGCTAAGTTGCTTTGTGTGCCATAAATTCGCAACGCACGCTCGTTGTTAGCTTTAGAGAATGTCCATAATTACAAATAATCTTTTCAACCGCTAACCAAGGAATCAAAATTTTTCAACTTCTGCAACTTTTACCCTTCGACCGCCTTGGATGAGCTTAAAGTAAGATTGAAGGTCAAGATATCCTAAAGATAAGGAGGCAAATTACAACAGTCACTAATTGCTGGTTGCAAAATTTGATGGTGAACAATTAGCTGTATGCTGCCAAACGCTGTATTGCAGGATTCAGAAAATGATTTTTCCTGAAAAAGAGCGCCCATGGATGTTGCTAATGCGAAGAATATACAAGCCACGCGGATATCCGGAGATATTCAAACAATGGCTTCCGGGCCTCAAGTCATAGTGAAAAACTTGCTTACCGGTCACATCAAAAGCGTCGAGATGGCATGCATGTGGAAATTGCTGCGCAGGTATTTTTATCATCAAGGAATTCCCTGATTTATGAATATATTTTTCTATCGTAATATCCATTTCATCAAGCAGACCGGTATTATTGATAACATAAGCATATTCGTATGCGGTAAGGTAAGCTCCGCTAAACGACACATTGCACTTAATCCGGAGCCAACCATAGAGTGTGTCAGGGTTGCAGATGCGAAAGCCCAGATACCCTTCGCCGTTGAAGTTTCCTTCATCGCTTTTGCTGCTGAACTGCTTGAAAAAAAGACCGTTATCCGCAATGAAGTTTAAAGAATCGTTGATCACCTCACCGGCACTATGTTTTTTAATCCACGTTGGGTTATCGCTCAGTGATGAGTATTCAAAACCGCCAGCCGGATTGCATCCTGCTGTGACAGATTGAAAATTTGTATGCGAAAAATAAATCCAGTTTGTTAACAGTGCGAGATCAATCACGCCGTCTTCATTCAAATCCAGGTATTTATATTCTTCATCCCACCAATAAGTGCTCGACACTTCCACGTCTTGGATGTCATGATATAGGATATTTGCTCCTGATGCCTGTCCGGCAATAATGCTTTGAGCCTGTGCTTGTAGGAATGTTAGTATCCACAAGGCTCCAAGGGTGCATGCAATGATAGGTTTCATATTTGGATTTATTAGGGTGTGTAAAAATGCAGGCGTTTGTTCTTCGAAATTAATGCTTTTTGAAAATTTAAAATGGTTGTATGCGGTGGCAGAATGTAGATGTGTTGTTATCACCTACCCAAATACGTCAAAGTTTGAGATGATAACCTTCAAAATTACAAATTTTCTTTTCAACTTCATTCCACCGCGAAAGCTTTTTATCGAAGTTGTAAATTTTCGCCTATTTCAAGCTTTGGCTGATATAAGGCAGGAGCACATAGCTCGTACTTCATTGTTTATGGGTGAAAATGCAAATCAATTAAAGTGAGAAAGGTTGATTCAGAATCGATTGTTTATCAAGTATATATTGACTTGGAAATCTTTTTTGAAATTCCTCAATTCAAGCTGATTCGGTACAAAAAATATTACCAATACAAATAAAAGGTCACCTCTTGGTCAGAAAGATCAACTTTGGCCGAATACTGCTTGTGTAGTTCCAAAATTCGAACATGACATGCTAACGAGTTTTTGCGATTGAAAGGTCTCGGTAAAATGAAGAACAAGGCTCTAAATAATCTATGCCAATACTGCTGGTACATGACTATCTAGAACCTTGCATTCGCTTGAATATGCTATGTTCACACTAATTAGGGCGATAAACCCAAAAATTTCAATGGACATGACCTCGCCAAGAATTCTATTATCATTGACTGGAGCATTTAGGGTATAAGCCTTTCAATGCTTTGGGCCGCGTTGTTATCTGCTTGGATTAAATCCAAGGCATCAATTACGCCATCGCCATTTATATCACATGCAATATACCCAGTGGCAAATGATGAGGCCATGCTGGTTATCAAGTTGATATCCGTTGCACTGATATAACCATCTTGGTTCGCATCGCCCGCGTACAGTCCAAAAACGCCCTCGCCCAAGTCTTTCTGGTTATTTCCGTAGGCCTTTGATGCAGCGTCGGTGAAATTGTAGCTGATAGAACTCCCTGCAAACGAGATGGGTGCAGCCGACCAAGTTTGGAGATGGTTCCGGCTTCGTACGGCAATGTAATAATTTGAGTTCAATGAGCCTGGTATGCTACAGGTGGCAGTGCCATTGGTGTAAATATCCACTTCGGAGATGGTGCTCACGGTGTTGTATGGAGCGCTTCCAGAAAACAATTCAACATTGATTTTGTCGGCAATACTGCCAGCAAACTGGTCGCCACCCTCATTTTGAGCCTTGTGCATGTTGGGGCCATCGTACAAGCCTTCCAGAAACAGGGTGAGCATCAATTGTTTAATGAATTCGGGAAAACTTTGCTGAAAACCGGTGCCGAGCGTGTAAGCCCCTGCAGCGTAAAATTCAGTTACTGCCTCACCCATGGTTACACTGAGTGTGGATGATGGTCCTGTATAGTAATCGCCGGAAGTAGAAACCACCGATGACGAAAGCGATTGGGCAACGGAAGCACCTGCCAGCAAAAGCAGAAATGAGAGGAGAATCATACTTTTTTTCATGTCTATTTGTTTTGAGATTCTAATTTCTCGATCCGCTGTAGCAATTCAGTATTTTGCCGGCTAAGCTTTTCAATTACGTCCTGCTGCTCCTGCATGGCTTTAACAATGGGTACAACAAACTCTGCGTAGCGCAAGCCATAGAAGTCGTTTTCATTTTTAGGCACATCTACACCGTGAAATGCGAATCCAATTTCTCTTGCTGCCTGTTCAACCTCTTGTGCGATAAAACCCGTTTGTACCTCGGCTGCTTTCAGTGCCTCACAATCGGCCCGGCGAACCGAATCCGGAATGCCTGTTTTGGAAGCAATGGCATCCATGTCTAAGTTGTATGAAACAGGGCGAAGTTTCATAATAAAATCCAAACCGGCAATGTTTTCTTTTATATTGGTTTTAAACCTCGCATCCGAAACATTGGTCCAATTAGCATAACCGCCAATGCTTGTAACGGCGTCATTGCCTATACGAACTTGATTGCTTGCTGAAATATCTGATGAGTATCCTATGGCTGTAGAATTGTTAAAATTTGTACCATCAGAAAAGGCCAGCGTGCCATAAGCTGTATTATCTTCTCCTGTTATATTATCATTAAGAGCATAAATACCTGTTGCGACATTTCCTCCACCTGTTGTATTTTCACCAAGTGCATCATACCCGATTGCAACATTTGCACTACCTTCTGTATTATTAATAAGTGCCCATGCACCGATACCAATATTTTCAGTTCCTACAGTATTTGATCTAAGTGCAAAAACTCCGATAGCAGTATTCATATATCCAAAAGAATTCGAAAAAAGTGCCTTATCTCCAATGGCTGTGTTAAATTGCCCGGTATTGTATTCTGGTGCATCACCTCCCTTTAAGGCCTCACAACCTACGGCAGTGTTATAGGTCCATCGTCCTGATGTGCGGTCATCCGCATAATACATTGCCCCATGGCCGATAGCCGTACTTCTGCTGTTACCTTTATTTTTGAAAAGTGAACTGTCTCCTATGGCAACATTCGCATCTCCGGTGCTATTATAAAAAAGGGCATCATAGCCATGGGCAATATTATGAGAGCCTGACCTGTTGTGAGCGAGAGATCTCATTCCTATTGCTGTATTATAATTTCCAGTAGTATTGAATTTAAGCGTCTGATCTCCGACAGCAGTATTGTATTTTCCTATAAAATTCAGGTAACTTTCGTCTGTGCCTTGTAGTGCCTCAGTACCGATTGCGGTATTATAGGAGGGTTCCAGATCAGTACCGGTTTGATAGTACATGGCTTTTGTGCCAATGGCTGTATTTCTCGAACCTTCAATATTGCTATAAAGTGCTCCATATCCACATGCTACATTATGG
>CAZKHA010000100.1:11056-12929 GCA_964552325.1 uncultured Bacteroidales bacterium | reverse complement strand
GAATTGCCTCATTTCAAAATCAGTCTTGGACAATAACTACGGCCACCAAATAGGACTTAAACACCAACCGGATTGAGTCAGCATAAGAAAAGCCGGAGGCTTTGTTTCCGGCTGCTGTTTATGACGATGTTGAATTAGAGCTCCGGCAGGCATACTGCCATTATGGAGATTGGATGTTCGGGGGCTGTTGCCTGGAACTGGAGTTGTGTTTTTTGATTCAATTCAGTTTACGGCACTACCACCTTAGGATAGTGGGGTGCGCATTTTGGCCAGTGCAGGGCAAGTATACCGAATCGACTTGAGTTTACAAATTTTTATCAAAGCAAGCCTCGCTGTACTTTTGTAACGGGAGCAAAGTGATTCGGGACAATGCACCAAGAACATAGCGGTTCGGGATTAACTGCTTATAACTGAATTGGCTTCGCTAATTCAGCAACAAACTATTTACAAACCATTCACCTATTCCATATTTCACCCTCGGAGCAGTGCTCTCAATACCATTGAGCCAAACCCATGAAAAAATAGCAACAAAAAAAGCCGACCCTTGAAAGATCGGCCAAGCATATAGCATACAGGCTTTAAGCTACTTATTGGGAACAGGCAAGGGATGACGGTGGTAAATCTTCCCAACAATCTTCCAGCCTGTATCCAATTTATACAACGACAAATAATCGGTAAAGAGTTTTTCGCTGCCCCGGAACAACTCCAGCTTTACCACGGCGGCACTGCCCGTAATATCAACAAACAGGTAGTTACAGGTAACCTTGGGCACATCGGCAGGTGCTTTTTCTTTTGCACGCCGCTCTTCGGTAATCTTTATCCAGTTATAGATAGGCAGTTTTTCGATGACCGAGGTCTTGAAAACCAGCAGATCGAAGCCCGGCCAAAAGGTTTCACGCGTGGGAGCAAGGTCGCCGCCATTTTGAAGACCTTCGATGTAAGCTTTGTTTATCAATGTTTTAATGGCCTCTTCTTCGGTTTTATCTTGTGCAAAGCTGCTGAGGGTAGCACAGGCCACCAAGAGTAATACAATGAGTTTTTTCATGGGTTTAGTGTTAGGTTTATTGGCCGCTAAGTTCCGCTTTTTTTCGGAATGTGAGTGGAATTCCTTTTTCGTTGGGTGCGCCCACCTCCACCAGCTCCCAATCTTTGTCATAGGAATTAATCTTGTGCTTTAGTACGGTAACCTTATCTAAGGGAGGACTTCCGCTGCCTTCCCAGTCGATAAGTTCTACACGGTATTGCATAGTTTTGCGCCGACCGTTTATCCGCACATCAATTTCTACATTTTGCTCAGTTTCAATTTCCGGGATTAAAATTACGATTTCGCGCATGGCTCTGTGGTTTTGTTTTAGCTTGTCCAATAACATGCCAGCTTGTTTAATCCCCTGCAAAACAAAGCTTTTAGTATAATGGGCTAGACAGAAAAGCCGCCATTTGTACGGAAACCAACAAAGGCCTGTACGCTGCTGAACACTTATGTTTAAGGGCATCCGATGGAAGTGCGAAATCTTATTGGTGCTTGTAAAGTCCTTAAAAATGTTGATTCCCAGCAAATCCCCACAAATAGATATCAATTATTGATTGGACTGTAAGTTGCAGGCCCCTCAAAACACTTTACTTGAGCTATTTGTACAACACATGGAATATGTCAGGAAAACTCTAATTGCTTCGCTTTACGACAGCTTCACAATGTTCTTCTTAAAAAACCATACAGCTACCAGGTTCAATACCAAGCCAATTGACACCAAAACCAAGAGTCGGCTTAGAAACGTGGGGTCGCTTATGGGCAGCATCCGCCAAAAGATATCATAAAAGCCTTGGATGCTCCAATAATTCACCGAAAAAACGGCTATTTTTTGCATCCACAAGG
>CAZKHA010000100.1:0-10956 GCA_964552325.1 uncultured Bacteroidales bacterium | reverse complement strand
CCTTGGATGCTCCAATAATTCACCGAAAAAACGGCTATTTTTTGCATCCACAAGGGCATGATAAATATGGGGATCATACTACCGCCAACGGCACTCATTATCAGTATTATTAAAGTTGATAATCCTTGAACTTGCTGCCGCGATTTGGCCACAGCGGCCAACAAGGTACCAAAACCCGAACAGGCAAAGGAAGTGGCCAACACCATAATTACGAGTGCTGGCAGGTTACCAAAAATGGCTAAGCCAAACGCCAACCACGCAAACAGAAACATCACCAAAAGTTGAAATACCGAAATAACATTAGCCAGTAGCATTTTACCCAAGAGTATATTTATCGGGTTAACAGGCGCATACAAAATACGTTTGAGGGTTCCCTCCTGCTTTTCGTCAATTAAGCCGGCACCAATGGCGGCCAACGAGAATAGCAACATCATGATGGCGGTACCGGCCACAGCTTGTATCAAGCCCGGCGAGGTTTCTTCGGATGCCACAATGGGTGTGGTTTTAAGAAAAGAATCCTGCGTTTTTTGGCTTTGCTGAGGGCTAAAGTTGGATGCAATTTGTAAGTGGATGGCCTCGCGCATGGCAGGCTCCAAGTCAGGGTTTTGTTTATCGAAGCGTTCAATGGCATTGCGTTCCATCGAGCGCGTGCCCGTAAGGTTTATCAAATGCCCAATAAGGGCACCCTGCAAAATGCCTGTCTCGGCATCCTTGGCTTGGTCGTACACCATTTCAATGTTTGCATTCCTGCCCGCTTCAAGGCTATCGTTTAGGCCCTTATGAAGAATGAGTGCCGCCGCCTTATCTCCCTTTTTAACCATGTCAATGGCTTTTTCTAGACTAACTTGCATCACCCTAAACTCTTTAAGCGAATCAAGTCCGGCCACAATATTCTTGCTGCCAGTGGTTTGGTCTTCATCGGCAATAACCAGCTCCACCGGACGGCTTTCGCCCTTTTTGCCAATGCCGCCAAAGGCCAAAGCAAACAACGAAATAATGGCTATGGGCAATAGAAACGTAAGCAATAATCCACGCTTATCGGTGGCAAAAATCTTTAGATCTTTTAGTAAAAGCTTTAGTACCATTAGTCGCGAAGTTTTTTTCCGGTGAGTTTTAAGAATATGGTTTCAAGGTTTACCTTTTGCAGGTTTACGTTGGCAATTTCGAGGCCTAACTCGCTGCAGCGCATAATAAGGGGCGGCAGTACTGCTTGCACCTGATGCGCATGGCAATGCAAAAGCGGCCCTTCAACCTGAAATTCAACCCCAGGTATGTTAAATTGGCTTGTGTCAATATCGCTTGTACTTAGGCTTAGCGTAATGGTTTCGCGTAGCTTGCTTATCGAGCGCAACTCATCTAAGGTTCCAATCGCAATTATTTGCCCAGCATCAATAATGGCGGTTCTATTGCACAAACGTTCGGCTTCTTCCATGTAATGGGTGGTATAAACTACCGTGAGGCCTTGTTGGTGCAACTTGGTTATCACTTCAAAAATTAGGTTGCGGCTTTGGGGATCGATGCCAACCGTGGGCTCGTCCATAAACAAAACCTTGGGTCCATGCAGCATGGCCGAGGCAATGTTGATGCGCCGTTTCATCCCACCCGAATAGGTACTTATTTTCTGATGTGCCCTATCGCTTAAGCCCAGCATTTCTAAGGCCTTGTTAACTTCTTGCTTAAGTTTTTGCGCAGGGATTTTGTAGAGGCTGCCCCAAAACATCAGGTTATCGTAGGCCGAAAGCTCTTCGTACAACGCAATTTCTTGCGGCACCACCCCTATCATCTGCTTAAATTTCTGGTTATGCATAGCAAGGTCGTGCCCATTTATGCTAACCTTACCGGCATCGGGGCGTAGCAAGGTGCTGAGTATTGAGATGGTGGTGGTTTTTCCGGCTCCATTGGGGCCTAGCAAGCCAAACAGCTCCCCTTGCGAAACATCAAAGTCGATGCCCTTCAGGGCTTCCACGTTTCCAAAGTTTTTCTTGAGACCGCTTACGGTAATCATCTGCATTGCGACTGATTTTAAAGGTAATAACACCAGCATTTATAATTACAAGCCCTTATAAGCTGTGTGGGTGTACAAAGGTGCGAAAAACCTGTTAGCAAGCCAAATGCTTTGCATAATTCCTTTCTCGAAAAAAAACGCTAAACGGGTTCTGGCAACTAATTATAGCGCATTCTATACCAGGTATCCTGCTTATTATTTAGAATGATTCTAAACAAATGCAGTCCTAAGTTGTTTTCCTCTGTGTACGATTAGGGTCAATCGTATTACATTAATTGTTCAAGCCTTAAAATAAGAGAACACCATGTTAAGGATTTTTATGAGCGTTTTGTTGTTCGCCTTTTGTGTGCCTGTTTTTCCGCAAGCCAAAACAGATGCCAATGTTTATGGCCATGTTATAAACAAAGAAACAAGAGAGCATCTGCCTTTTCTTTCGATAAGCATAAAAGGTACCACAATCGGAACCTCCACCGATGGCACTGGCCATTATTACTTAAAGAACCTGCCCATCGGCAAGGCTATACTCTTAGCCTCAGGCCTCGGCTTTCAATCAAAGGAGGTTGCGATCGAGTTGTTGGCCAACACAACCTTAAATATTGATTTTGAACTTATTGAAGATGCTGTGCTGCTCGAAAGCGTGGTTGTTTCGGCCAATAGAAACGAAACCAACCGCAGAGAAGCCCCCACTATTGTAAATATTATCAGCCCAAAAATCTTTGAATCCACTAATTCGGTTTGCCTGGCACAAGGCTTGAATTTCCAACCCGGTCTGCGTGTGGAAACCAATTGCCAAAACTGCGGTTTTCAGCAAGTTCGCATCAATGGTTTAGACGGGCCTTATTCGCAGGTTTTGATTGATAGCCGTCCAGTATTCAGTTCTTTGGCAGGGGTTTATGGACTGGAGCAAATTCCGGCCAACATGATTGACCGCGTAGAGGTAGTGCGTGGTGGCGGATCTGCCCTTTTTGGCTCAAACGCCATAGCTGGAACCATAAATATTATCACACGTGAACCCGTAGCTAATTCGGTGGTGCTGTCAAATACTACCAACCTTATTGGCAGCAAAGCCCTTGATTTGAACACTAGTATAAATGCCTCCATAATTTCGGATAACCATCGCACGGGCATCATGCTTTTTGGATCATCGCGCCAACGAGGTTCGTTCGACTATGATGGTGATGGTTTTACGGAAGTTACGCAAATCCGCGCCAAGAATATTGGCTTTAAGGCATATTACAGGTTATCGGATTATAGCAAGCTCACCATCGAATACCACAATTTAGGCGAGTACAGACGTGGCGGCAATAAGCTTGATTTACCACCCCACGAAGCCGATATTGCCGAACAGCTCGACTACACCGTAAATGCCGGTGGGGCAAAATACGATTGGTTTTCAAAAGATCACAAACAAAAACTGAGCATTTTTGCATCCTCGCAAGCCATTGATCGCAGTAGCTATTATGGCACACAAAAAAACCTGTTATCCTATGGTACAACCACCGATTTATCGGTAGTAGCTGGCGCACAATACAGTTATTCATTTGAAAATCTATTGTTTATGCCAGCTGACGTAACCTTAGGCAGTGAAATAAACATTAACAACTTAGATGATAAAATACCGGGATACAACCGCTTTTTTACACAAGATGTACAAACCAACAGCTTCTTTTTGCAAAATGAATGGAAAAACGAAAATTGGAGCCTGCTTTTGGGTACGCGTCTCGATAAACATAACATGATATCCAATGCCATTGCCAGCCCTCGGGTTAACATACGGTATAACCCCACTAAAAACATCAGCTTAAGGGCCAGTTTTTCAACAGGGTTTAGGGCTCCTCAAGCTTTTGATGAAGATTTGCATATTGGCATTGCTGGTGGCGAGGCAGTTATAATAGCATTAGATCCAAATTTAGAGACCGAACGTTCCAAAAGCTACAGCGCCTCCATTGATTTGTACCATGAGTTCGGTAAAACTAAAACCAATCTGCTGATAGAAGGTTTTTATACCAATTTAAGCAATGTGTTTATACTGCAAGCGTTTGGCGCTGATACAGCTGGGAACACGCTTATGCAACGCACGAATGGTGTTGGGGCCATTGTAAAAGGAATTAACATCGAAGGGAAACTGGTTCCATCGGCCAAGCTACAGCTACAGTTTGGCGCCACCATTCAGCAAAGTCAATACAAAGAAGCTATAAAATGGAGCGATGAACTTCCTCCTCAAAAAACCATGTTTCGCGCTCCTGACCAATACGGTTACATTACGGCAAGCTTGCAACCCACCAAAAAACTAAGTGCCAGCTTTTCGGGCACCTACACCGGCAGCATTTTGGTTCAGCACTATGCAGGTTACATACCAAGGGATATTGAAGTTACCACGAAAAGCTTCTTTGATTTAACCATCAAGTTAATGTATGATCTATCTATCAATAACTTAACCAAGCTACAACTAAACTTGGGCGCTCAAAACCTTTTCAATAGCTACCAAAACGATTTTGATAAAGGCATAAACCGCGATGCCGCTTATATTTATGGCCCTGCCCTGCCACGCACCCTGTTTGCGGGGATCAAGATTTTGCTTTAGGCCAAACTCGCATCAGCTTCAGTTAAGATCATTTTTTAATGCCTTGGGCGTGCCCCTTTGGGTCGGGCTATCGCTTCAAGTCCTCGCTCGTGCCTCGCTGCGGGCTTTCCGCTACTATCCCTCACGCAGCAAATACATCAAAATCAATCTATAAATAAAGCAATGGAGGTCGTTAGCAAATTATCCGTTCATTATTCATACTTAATAGCCTCAACTGGGTTGGTATTTACCGTTTTTAAGGTGTGGTAGGTTGATGTAAAGATGGCAATTGATAAGGATAACACCGCTGATAGCACATAAATACCCCACGAAATAGCTGTGTGATAGGCATATTGCTCCAACCATTTATCCAGTGCCCAGGTGGCAACCGGAGCGGCTATTACAAAGGCAATAAATACCAATAACACAATTTCTTTGTAAAGCATCCCCATTAAACCCGAAAAACTGGCTCCCAGCACTTTTCGGATACCTATCTCGCGGGTCCTGCGCTCCGAAAGGAAGGACGACAAACCCAATAAACCCAACAAGGCGATAAATATTGAAAGCGCAGAAGCCACCCCAAACCCAGCAATAAGCTTTTCCTCGCCCCGGTACATTTTGCCGAGGCTCTCGTTCATATAAACGTAATCGTATGGATCAGGCGAACCTAAAGCGGTCCATTTTTCACGGATATATTCCAGCGTTTTTGCTGGCTCTATACCATCGGTGCGGATGCTTAAATAATACTGCGAACGAGCCGACAAAAAGATAGCCAGGGGCTCGATAGGGTTTTGCAACGACACATAATTGAAGTCTTTAACCACACCAATAACCTTGGTGGGCATATCAACCGTGCCATCGAGGTTAATGCCAAAATCGATGCGTTTACCAATTGCATCATTTCCCCACCCGAATTTTTTTGCTGCTGTCTCATTTACGATAACGGCTTCCTTCTGGTCGGTTTTCATACGTTGGTCAAAGTTGCGCCCTTTTATCAGCCTAAGCTTCATCGCATCAAGGTAGGCTGTATCGGCCATTACCAGGTTAACGGCCAATTCTTGCATCTTGCCGTTCATCTCAACTTTCATAACAATAATCGAACGTATATTTCCGGGCACTCCTGTTGATGTTGAAACTCCTTTAATATGTGGGTTTTTCAACAACTCATCGCGCAATTGCGGTAGTTTTTTCCTGAAGCTTGTATCCTGAACCGGAGCCACCAGCACATTTTCTTTATCAAAACCTAGATCGGTGGTTTGCAAAAACTTTATTTGCCGTTCAATAGTTAGTGTTCCCATTATCATTACTACAGAAATAATAAACTGGAATACAACCAACGATTTACGTAAAACACCTTTATGGCTTCCTAAGCTTAAGCCTTTTAGCACAACCATAGGCTGGAACGATGACAAAAAAAGCGCTGGATAGAGTCCCGATAAAAGCCCCGTAAACAAACTAATCAAGAGGCTTCCACCTATCATTTTTAAGGAGAATAAACTATCATATCCAATCAAGCGGTTGGAGTAAGCGTTAAATGCCGGCAGCAAAATGGCCGCTAGTGCTAGTGCCAAGCTTAAACTCAACAAGGCCAGGATGATTGATTCGCCAAAGAACTGCCGCATTAGTTGGCCCCTGTAGGCGCCCAATACTTTACGTATGCCTACTTCGCGTGCCCGGATGGCCGAACGTGCAGTGGCCATATTCATATAATTAATAGCCGCCAACACCAAAATAAACACGGCTATAGCCAAAAAAAGATAGATATACGTTTTGCTTCCTTTTGGCAAATCGCCACCCAGAAAGGCTGAATGGTGAACTTCGTCGAGACGGGTGCTCATTAACTCGAAGCCGGCATTAATCTGTTTGCCAATTTCTGCCATGTATTTATCATAAAACCCCGGAAATTTCTGATGGATTGTTTCCATCTTGGTATTGGGTTTTAGTAACACATAAGTAAACACGCCAATATTCCAGAAAGCTCCCGGCTCCATGCTATTAAAACGTTCTGCTCCAAGCTCTTTAACAAGCGTAGAGGCTGATAATAACGCATCAAACACTACGTGCGAATTTGATGGAAGGTCGGCAATAACAGCGGTAACCTTGTAATCGCGCTTTTCGTTTGAAGTTATCACCTTGCCTATGGGGTTTTCGGTTCCAAAATACTTTTGGGCCATGGTTTTGGTTAGCACCACTGTATTTGGTTCTTTGAGGGCATCTACTGCACTTCCATTCAAAACGGGATGGTCGAATACCTTAAAAATGCTTGAATCAGCAAAATAAACCCGTTGTTCGGCAAACTCTTTCTCTTGATACCTAAGCCTTATGTCATCGGCTAGGTTAAGGCGCACAAATTCTTCAACTTCGGGGAACTCAATCTTAAAGGCGGGCCCCATTGGGATTGGAACAATTGCAAACTTATCATGTTTCCCATTGATATTGAAGTTTGACTCAAGCCTATATATGCGTTCATATTTGGAGTGATGTTTATCAAAATTCATCTCATCCTTAATAAAGAGCAGTATTAGGATGGCCGTAAGAAAACCAATAGAGAGTCCCGCAATGTTAATGACGGCATAAAACCTGTTCCGGCTAATGTTTCGCCAGGCACTTTTTAAATAATTGACAAACATAAGATTGCTTTTTAGAGTGCGAATTTACGGTTGATATTCTCATTGATAATCTGCCCATCGAACAAGCGAATAATGCGTTGGCTATATTCGGCATCACGTTGCGAGTGTGTAACCATAATGATGGTAGTGCCAACTTTGTTTAATTGATCGAGCAGGTCCATAACCTCTTCACCATGTGCCGAATCAAGGTTACCGGTAGGCTCATCGGCCAGTATCATTTTTGGATCGGCCACCACCGCCCGTGCTACAGCCACACGTTGTTGTTGCCCACCTGATAATTGTAACGGGAAATGTTTGCGACGATGTATAATGTTCATCTTCTCTAATACCTTGTCAACCTTTTCTTTGCGTTCTTTTGAGGGCATTCCAAGGTACACCAGTGGCAGTTCTACATTTTCAAAAACCGTTAATTCTTCAATAAGGTTAAAGTTCTGGAACACAAAACCAATATTGTTTTTGCGAAGGTTAGCACGCTGACGCTCACTAAAACCCGACACATCGGTACCATTAAACAGGTAAGTACCACTACTTGGGTTATCAAGCATGCCCAGTATATTGAGCAAAGTTGATTTCCCGCAACCGGATGGACCCATAATGGCCACAAATTCACCTTTTGAGACTTCAAGGTTTATCTGATTAAGGGCTGTAGTCTCTATTTCGCTGGTTCTAAATATTTTGGAAAGGTTTGCAGTTTTAAGCATTATGCAATATTTTTTACATTATGACGACTAAACAGCTCCAAAGTTACATACAAAAGCTTTTACGCTAAAAATAGTGAAGCCGTTCACTTGTATGTTCTCATAACGTACTTTTGCACTTGAAATTTACACAGGATGATAAAAGTTTTTAAGTTTGGGGGAGCATCTGTTAAGGATGCACTGGCAGTAAAGAACTTAGCTGCCATTGTTCATCGCTATCAGGATAGCAAATTACTGGTAGTGGTATCGGCCATGGGCAAAACTACCAATGCGTTCGAGAAGCTTTTAGCATTTCATTTTCAGCAGAGCAAGCTTTCATTCGAAGCCTTGGATGAAATTTTGGCGTACCATACGCAAATAATGAAGGGCCTATTTCAGGATACCTCTCATAAGGTGTTTCAAGATGTAGATTTGCTGTTTGATGAAATCAAGCATATCCTTCACTCCCCTCCCGATTCTTGTTATGATCGGGCCTATGATGCATTGGTAAGTTATGGTGAGCTGATTTCAACTGCTATCATAAATCATTTTCTAGTTAGCCAAGGTCTTAAATCAACCTTATTGGATGCCCGCAGCCTTGTTAAAACGGATAGCACAAATAGGGATGCAGTGGTTGATTGGGAAGCAACTACAGCAGCTATCGAGCACACTGTTAGTCGATTAAGTTCTGATTTCGATATACTTATTACCCAAGGATTTATAGGAAGCGATAACGAAGGCAAATCTGTCACTTTGGGCCGTGAAGGTTCTGATTATACGGCTGCCATTTTTGGATATGCCTTAAATGCCCAAGATGTAACCATTTGGAAAGATGTTCCAGGATTGCTAAATGCCGACCCCAAATTTTACAAAGATGCGGTAAAACTCGATTTTATAACCTATTCCGAAGCCATTGAATTGGCATATTATGGCGCTACCATTATTCACCCCAAAACCATTAAACCCCTTGAGAATAAAGGTATTCCATTGTATGTAAAATCATTTTTAGATCCCGATGCCGTGGGTACGGTTGTTGGCTTAGGTACCCAAACGACACAACTCCCTGCCTCGTTTATTTTTAAAACCCAGCAAGTACTTATCTCCATTTCCCCACGCGATTTCTCATTTATCGCAGAAAAAAACCTTCAGAGCATTTTCGAGGTTTTCAGTCGCTATAACCTATCAATCAATCTAATGCAAAATTCTGCCATTAGTTTCTCAGTGTGTGTAGATGATAGGCTGGGCAAGACCGCTGAAGTAATTGCCGAATTGCAGGCCAATTACAAAGTACGGTATAATAAAGACTTGTGGCTCATTACTATACGGCATTACAACCAAGAAACCATCGACCGCATGCTCGAAGGCAAAACGGTATTGCTGGAACAACGCAGCCGAAGCACTGTGCAATATGTGGTTGCAATTGTATAAAAGTTCTAAATTTGCACAACATAAATGAAAGCTAAAGTCTTTCAGCGTGTTTCTACAGCGAATGTTAGAAACGCAGTTCCTGCAAATCAACTACTTTTTTATATGCAAATCTCATCCTCTATTATGCTTCAATATAATTTAACTCAATGGAAATAGTAATTTTAATATTTTTAGTTTTTTTAAATGGTTTTTTTGCCTTATCAGAAATTGCGTTGGTTTCTTGTAAACGTTCCACTATTGAAGAGGCAAAACTAAAAGGCATTAAAGGAGCAGTTAAAGCATTGAAACTGCTTGATAATTCTGAAAATTTCCTTTCGGCAATCCAAGTTGGCATTACCCTGATAGGTATTATTACGGGTGTTTATGGAGGGATTAATATAGCCGATGATTTTACGCCATTTTTTCAACAATTTGATTTTATTGCCCGATATGCTGCAGAAATAGCCTTAACATTTACTATCGTAATTATAACTTTTATCTCGATAGTTATTGGCGAATTGGTACCTAAAACCTTAGCGCTTAACAATCCCAATACGATTGCATTGGCTGTGGCACCCTATATTTATTACTTTAGCCTTGCTTTTTACCCTTTTGTTTGGCTCCTTTCGGCATCCACTAACATAATCAGCAGTATAATTGGTGTTAAGAAAAGCACTGACTTGATTACCGAAGCTGAGTTACGGCAAATGATTAAACTTGCATCCAGCACTGGCGTAATTGAGAAAGAACAAAACGTAATGCACGAAAAGGTTTTTTACTTTGCTGATAAAAAGGCCAAACACATTATGACACATCGTATGGAAGTGGAATGGCTGAATGCAAAACTGGATAATGAAAGTATTCATGAGAAGCTGCTGCACACCACCCACAGCAAAATCATCTTTTGTAATGAGAACTTAGAAGATATAATTGGGGTACTTCTTGTGCATGATTATTTTAAAACCTGCAATTCGGGCAATCAATTTAATTTCAAGGATTTATTAATTGAACCTACCTATGTGCCCGAAAGTATTAGTGCCCAAAGTGTTCTATCTATCTTTCAACAAGGAAAGATCCATTTATGTTGTGTGGTTAATGAATATGGTGGTTTTGAAGGCGTTATAACCATTCACGATATTCTTGAAAACTTTGTTGGCCAAATTCCTGAAGACGGCCAAGTGTTTGAACCCGATATTTTTGTACGCGACGATAATACGATTTTGGTAAATGGAGATGCCCCTATCGAAATCCTGAGTGAAGTGATCCCAAGCTTTCGTATTAATTTTGAAGAAATTGATTATTCAACTATTGCGGGTTTTGTAGTAGATAACCTCCGCAAAATCCCACAACTGGGCGACAAAATCGTACTTCATGATTTTACCATCGAAGTGATTGACCTAGACGGCAACAAGATAGATAAGGTATTGATTACTAAACATAAATAAGCATCCTAGTGATTCGGTAAACACTAATATTGTATGCTATGGCTTATGGTTTAATCACTTCCGTTAGAAACCAAAAGAATGGAAATACTTTGCGCTAAGAATGGCTGTTTTGCGGGGTTTATACCTCCTGGATTTATGGAGGGAAGCTCACTCTGCCACGTGTTTGCTCTTAAAATATGGGAAACGATCTTTTAGGTTGTTAATCGGGTTTTCGATCAGCTTCCACGAC
>CAZKHA010000099.1:0-12969 GCA_964552325.1 uncultured Bacteroidales bacterium | reverse complement strand
TGTTTATGGGCAACAATGCAACAAATTCGATGGATGAATGGCTATTTACACCGCCTTTGATGATGACACCTGGCTACAGTTACGACCTAAGCTTCTATTACAAATCATCCCAAGGAGCTGCCCCAACAACCGAACAATTGGAAGTACTAGCCATGAATACGGCTCAACCTGGCGCCAGCGTGGCACAGCTTTTCAACAACGCGCTCATAACTTCTAACGAATACGTGGTTGGTGAAGGAAGCTTTGTACCACAATCAACAGGTGTTTACTACTTTGCGTTTCATGGCTACAGCAGCCCCAATCAAAACAAGCTATTTGTGGATGATGTAAACATTGAGAAAAACTTGATTACAAACACATCAATGCTGAGAACTACCGAAATGATAAAAATCAGCCCCAACCCTTGCCATGATTGGATAAATGTAGAAGCTCCTGAAATGAAGGATGCCGAACTGAAAATTATGGACCAAACCGGAAGGGTCATCTTTAGTATGTCAGGTTTCTCAAGCTCCGAACGAATCAATGTTACAAGCTTTGCCAAAGGCATTTACCTTTTACAATTAAGCTCAAATCATCAAAATTACACAACCAAGTTTGTAGTGGATTAGTTTTGGTTGGCTGATCCTGTAAACCGGTCGCTGGCAATGCTGGGGCCGGTTTTTTTATGCCAGCAAAAGCAGCTCAGCTTTCATCTTATATTAAATCCAAGCATTACCCAAACACAAATCCAATAAAGGTTGTACCTACATTTACTGCTATTCAAACACTTACATAAATCATTAGTTATTAAATACGCCCCAACAAAACAAACCAAACTACACTGTCAGAAGCAATATTAATGGGTGCAAAGCAACTCAGCAATATTAAAATCAATCGTAAAAACTTACATGCAATTAATTTGACAAACCTGATTGCATGTGCACATTCTCGCAAACAAAAACAGATTCATCTTTAGACAAAAAAAGGCCGTCTCACTAAAGAAACGACCTTTTCTAAATCTTTTGAAAACAGTTCTAGTAAACCGATTCTTCTGAAGGTGGGCCAACGCGGTCCATTGCACAACGGAAGCCAACAAAGTCGGTAGCTAAATTCTCTTCGAGGAACCTGCGAACACTTGGGCTCATAAAATAAGCACCATCTTTCCACGAACCGCCTTTGTAAACCCGTGTACGGTCGGTAACCAATGAGGTGGCTCCTTCGCCATATTGCCCTTGACCCCAAACACCATTAAAGTACATCTTTGAGGTAGCTTCTTTTGGGTCGCCACCTTTGCGCCACGAACCCTGCCCAGCATCGCCAGCATCGGATAAAGAGGACCAATCACCATCTAAATAGTTGCGGTTATCGGCTGTGCGGTAATTACGTCTAAAAGGCAAAGTAGGATCAATCTTAGCATCAACGGCTTTGCGTTTAAAGCGGCCAAAATTGCCATTCATCTCGCCAGATGTTGAATCAACAACTGAACGATCGATTTGGAATTTGCCTTGACCGGCTAAATCGGGAGCAGTAAATACGTTGCCCCTAAATGGATTCATATCGTTAAAATCTTCGAACGACAATGGGCGATAAACATCAAGCACCCATTCTGATACGTTGCCCGACATATTGTATAGTCCAAAATCGTTTGGATAGTAAGAGACAACTGGAGCCGGAATATCAGCACCATCGTTTAGGCTTCCAGCCACGCCCATGTAGTCGCCACGGCCGCGTTTAAAGTTGCCTGCAAAACGGCCATAATCACCATCGGTTTGGGCTTCTACGCGTGTAAAGTTGCCATTCCAGGGATAAATCCTACGTTCTTTAATATTTTCAAATTCAGTATTACCAATAAGCCCCAGTGCTGCATATTCCCACTCGGCTTCGGTTGGGAGCCTGTAGTTGGGCAACACGATTCCGTCTTCAACCCGAACACGACGCTTGGCGTCTTTGTCGCGGCTGGCCATATTCGGCAGTCCTAAGGTATCACCATTTAGGGTATCGCCTTTGGTATAAAAACCACCAAGGTATGCTTCGGTGGTAAAGAAATCGTTTACATCATAGTCCACGTCCAGCTTATAAACTCCACGTTCTGACATTCTGATTTCGTTTACGCGGTCGGTCCTCCACCGGCAATATTCATTGGCTTGAATCCAATTAACGCCAACCACTGGATAATCGCGGTAGGCTGGATGGCGCAAATAGATATTGGCCATGGGTTCGTTGTAAGCCAAACGATCTCTCCAAACGAGGGTGTCAGGGAGTTGTTTTACATAATACTCTTGATACTGTGGGTTTTGATTGGCATAAAACACACGTTTTACCCAATACAAAAACTCGAGGTAATTCAAGTTGCTTACTTCGGTTTGATCCATGTAAAAGGAACGAACTGTTACCCTACGTGGTTGGTTGTCCCAATCAAACATAACCTGGTCTTGGGTAGCTCCCATTACAAAGGTACCGCCTTCGATTAAGATAAGACCTGGACCAGCATCCTGGCCAACAAAATCTATTTTCTCAAAACCGCCTTGGGCAGGATCGTTGTAATTCCAACCTGTGGCTGTGGAAGCCTCCTTACTTTTGGTAAACATTTTTTTGCACGATGAAGCTCCAAAAGCTATCGTTACAACAAGTAATAAGGTCGCTAATCTCTGGTATTGTGCCATTTTTAAATGATGTTATCCAATAAAATCGACTGCAAAGTAAATCAAAAACTCGGACATGGAATAGGATCGTTCTTTTTTCGACCCATTCCGGGGTTGTTAAACTGGAAGGTAAACGATATTTCGTGTGCTCCACCGGTAACATTTTTCAATTTTGATACCGTTACATCGTAACTATAACCAACTTTAAAAGTGCTCTGTTGGAATCCAATCAGGAATATAAACGCATCTGGGTTCTCAAAATTGTGCCTAAACCACGATCCAACCACAAATGGGTATTTATTAAGGTACAGGCCAAGGTTTAACTGCCTGAAATTCTGTTGTTGTTGATACAAAATATTTGGCGAAAGCGTCATTGCTTCTATTGAACGGCGGTTGCGTGTTCGAGGTTCCAGATCCAAAATACCACCGGCATGGAGTGTGTATTTCATGTTGAGGCGCGTACTATTATCGTTATACCAACCGTCATAAGGTTCGGTTAGATGGTTTACAGATAAGCCACCGAAGAAAATATCGCTATACACCATGGCCAAACCTGCCGAAAAATCCAAGAAACTCACATTTAGATTATCAGGGGGACGTTCATTGGTTGGGTAGATCTGCCCCCAAACCGGATGGAACATATCATCAAAGGTTAGGTTATACCAATCGAGCTTGCGCTGAAAATAGGTGGCTTGCAAACCGGCATTAATATATGTATTACGTGCCACCGGCAAGGTATAAGAGTAAATCCCACTAAAAGTGGTGGTACTAATAATCCCTTCCCCAGCCTTGTCCGTATTGAATATAAACCCAAAACTACTCGAAATATTGGGGATGTACTGATCATACGAGGCATTGTAGGTTACAAAGTTGGCCGGCAACGAGGGCCATTGATTCCGATAGTTCAGAATCAGCCTTGGGCTAAATGCTGAGCCTGTTAATGCCGGATTAAGGTATAACGGGTTTGCATAAAACTGTGAAAATGAGGGATCCTGGGAGAAAGACTCCAGACATATAAACGCCATTACCAGGGTCAGGGCTAAGCTAATTTTTTTCCTGAACATAGGGTATAACTTAATCTTCGTACACACTCAAAAACAAGGTAACAATATTACGAATATTTTTAACATAAAGGCTACTTGCCTACAAAATTTACAATAATAACTACCGAAGTACGTTTTTATTTCAGTTTCAAGGGAACCTAAACTGTTTTTTATACTGAAACGGCTAATAAATGTTTCATTAGAACCACTTTTTTGGCCAATCTGCAGCTTCCTTTTTTTTGAAGTACCTTGCAACTTTTTTTCAAACCTGTGTTCTAACCTTGTAAAAACCTGATAACCAATTGATATATGCAATATAGTTTTGTAAAATCCATATTAATAGGCTTGCTATTTCTTCCATTGATAGCAACTGCTCAGGAAGTTGAAAACCAAAGCTTCACTCATACATTAAATTGGCAGAACATTTCGTCGGTTGATGAAAACACTAGCAATCAAACTATTACATTATATTTTGAGGATGCTGGAAACGATTTTGCCACAAAGGCACTACCTGTTTTCAAACAAATTATTGAATTGCCCCATGCCAATTTTACCATCAAACCAAGTGTAAAAAACTTGGTGCTTGGTGAGTTAAAATCCTCAAACATACTTGATAAGCATCTCATAAACAATGAATTCGACCTACAATCATCCATATACACTTCGGCTGGACAAAACTTTGCATGCATCAGTTTTGTTCCTATCCGCATCAATGCTTTATCCGCTAATGCCGAATACCTTCTAAGATTCACGCTTGAGGTAAATCTTTTTGAAAACACCACAAAATCGGCCCTCACATCCGTTGAAGCAATTACCAGTGTGCTAGCGCAAGGTGATTGGTATAAACTGAAAATCAGCAACACTGGAATTCATAAAATCTCCACCACCGATCTTGCTTCTATCGGCATTTCAGCTAATGGCCTTGATCCCAGAAAAATAAAAATATATGGCAACGGAGGAAGAACCCTACCCGAAGCCAATCGCGAATTCAGGTATAGCGACTTACAAGAAAACGCCATTTACGTAAATGGGCAAGAAGATGGGCGGTTTGACGCCACAGACTATATCTTGTTTTATGCACAAGGTGCTGACACATGGAACTATGATCCAGATGATAAGCGCTTTATCCATCAAAAAAACCCTTATGACGACTTTTCATACTATTATATTACGGTATCATCCGAAAACGGAAAACGAATCGCCTATTCCACAATCCCAGATGCCCCTGCTAACCGTTCAGCCAACACTTTTGTAGATTACGCATTTCATGAAAAAGATTCATACAACCTCATAAAGTCTGGAAGACAGTTCTATGGCGAACTGTTTGATGTGCAAACCGAATACAATTTCAATCTGCCGTTGCAAGATTTTGTGCCCGGCAAAAAAGCTGTAATGGCTATCGCATCAGCTGCTAAAGCACTTAAAAGCAGTACTATAGCTATTTCAAACAACAACATTCTTTTGCATAACCAAACGTTTACCTCCTTGCCCGTAACCTCACTCGAAACACAATTTGCCAACCGTTCGTACGATACCCTAAGCTTTATCCCAAACTCAGAGACTAATTCGTTAAACTTTAGCTTTTCAAAACCTTTAGCATCCTCACAAGCATGGCTCGACTTTTACGAGCTTAACTACCAAAGAAATCTCATTTTCAGATCTCCGCAGCTTTCGTTCCGCAACCCAAAAGTGGCAGGGCAAGGGAATATCACCACATTTACATTGCAACAGGCTGGTTCTTCGGTCATTATTTGGGATGTAACCGATGCCACTCAACCACAATGGGTTCAAGCATCTTCAAATGGAAACAACCTGGTTTTTAAATCTTCAACTGAAAATCTTCGCGAATTCGTTGCCTATGATAATTCAGGGTTCTTCACTCCAGAACCTGTCGGAAAAATTGCCAATCAAAATTTGCATGGTTTGGTAGGTACCGAATACATTATAATAGCACACCCTGATTTCTGGGCCCAAGCACAAGAAATTGCTGAAATGCACAACCAGCGTAAAAGCCTAAGTATAGCCGTAGTAACCCCCGAACAAGTTTATAACGAGTTTTCATCAGGTGCCCAGGATGTTACAGCCATTCGCGACTTCATGTATTACCTTTACAACAACGCAACCGCCCCTAATCGCTTAAAATACTTGCTGTTGGTGGGCGATGCAAGTTATGATTTTAAAGCTCGAATACAGAACAACACAAATTTCATCCCCACTTATCAATCCATTGAATCATTACACCCCGTTTACTCCTATGCCACCGACGATTATTTTGGATTGCTTGACATTAACGAAGGCAACGGCTCATCAGGGTCCGTTGATATTGGCATAGGACGACTGCCCGTTTTCACGGTTGAGCAAGCGCAAGCCCATGTGAACAAAATAAAAGCCTATCTCGAAAAATCAAGCGAAACAATGCGCGATTGGCGCAATGTAATCTGCTTTGTGGCCGATGATCAAGATAACAACTCCCATTTTCATCAAGCTGATGGAATGGCAAAACTTATCGACACCACCAACCAACAGTTTAATGTTGATAAAATTTACCTCGACTCGTATGCACAGGTTTCTACTCCGGGCGGCCAACGTTATCCCGATGCTACCCTAGCCATAAACCAACGTATTGAAAACGGTTCTTTAATAATGAATTACACCGGCCACGGTGGCGAATTGGGCTGGGCTCACGAAAGAGTGCTAGAAATAAGCGATATAAACAATTGGAACAACATCAAAAACCTACCCTTGTTTATTACGGCTACTTGCGAGTTTAGCCGGTACGACGACCCTGAACGCGTTTCGGCTGGCGAACTCGTGTTCCTGAATCCCCACGGCGGAAGCATTGCCATGTTTACCACTGCTAGGCTAACCTACGGAGGATCAAACCTTACACTTAATAAGAGCTTCCTTAAATGGGCCATGCTACGCCAAAACAACAAGTACTTGCCGTTAGGCGATATTGTTCGCTTGGCCAAAAGTGAAAGTGGCACGGATATTAATGGCAAGAAATTCATTTTCCTGGGCGATCCCGCTCTCGAACTCGCCCATCCTTCAAACAAAATAAACACCCTTACAATAAACGGCAAACCGATTAGCGAAATACCCGATACCCTAAAAGCACTTTCCTCGGTTACCATAACCGGTGAAATAACAGATCCCGACGGCATAAAGCTAGCTGATTTTAATGGAACCGTTTATCCAACCATATTCGACAAACCATCCACCATTACCACAAAAGGAAATGATCCAGATAGTTACCAAGAAGATTATCAACTCCAAAAGAACATTATTTATAAAGGCCAGGCCGAAGTAAGCAACGGCAATTTTAGTTTTAGCTTTATTGTACCTCGTGATATCGAATACCGCATGGGAACTGGAAAGATAAGCTATTATGCTGAAAATGGTGAAGTTGATGCCTCCGGTTTTTACAAAAACGTGCTAATTGGCGGAATTGATGAAACAACCTTGGCCGATACGGTTCCCCCGGAAATTAGCTTGTTTATGAACGACACCAATTTTGTTGATGGAAGCATTACAGGCGAAAGCCCTGTTTTATTGGCATATATCTCCGATAAAAACGGCATAAACACCGTTGGCAATGGAATAGGGCACGATTTAAGTGCCATCCTTGACAACGATACCCGTAACCCAAATATCTTAAACGATTACTATAAAGCCGATTATGGCACCTACACCAGTGGGGTCATCACCTTCCCCTTCTATGATTTATCTGACGGCCTACACACCATAAAACTAACCGTTTGGGACGTTTACAACAATTCGGCAAGCAAGACCTTGCGTTTTATGGTGGTAAATGGCCAAACCCTTCGCCTCGAAAATCTCTCGAACTACCCCAATCCGTTCTCGGAATCAACAAATTTTGTTTTTGAACACAACCAAGCCAGCGAGAACCTGACAGCAACGATTCATATTTACAACCTCGCAGGCCAATTGGTAAAAACTATTGCGCAAGCAATAGACTTCAACGGTTACCGCACCAACCCAATTCCTTGGAATGGAACAGCCGACAATGGCAAAAAACTCAGTCAGGGTTTCTACATCTACCGCGTTACATTAACCGAAGGAGCTGAAAAAGCAGCCGAAGCCACCGGCAGGCTTGTAATAACACATGCCAGCAATTAAAAACAAATTACACACAAAATGAATCGGATTTTTAAAACTTCACTCTCAGTTCTGCTCATCCAGTTTTTTGTGAGCTATTCATATGCCCAAGAACGAATCCTAACTTGGCATCAAACGAACAACGTTACGAACAATTACTTCCCTCTTACTTTTGATGGAGCCATCGATGCTCTGCCTTATGCTGACCTACCTGTTTATTTTGAGCAAATAAACCTTGATTCAAAGTCATCAACAATTAGCTACACACTTGCAAATACCAGCTACATTTCCCTGCCCACAAACCTCGTATTACCTAACGAAATACTTGAAATCATTCCCAACGAGCCTCACATTCAAGTTGGTATTGCCACGGCTCGGCAACAATCGCATGCCACCATTCAGTTCTTGCCCATTCGCAAAAACCCGCAAACAGGTCAGGTTGAACTTCTTAAACAATTCACCGCAGTAATTTCAATTACCCAAAACACCACAACACCCCTCAAACAATCCACAACTATTGCTACAGAATCTGTTTTGAGAAACGGCGATTGGTATAAGATAAGCGTGCAAGAATCGGGAATTTACAAAATTGGGTTTACTGATTTGCAGGCCTATGGCATAAACCCTGAAAATATTGACCCACGAACTATTTCTTTACATGGCTTTGCAGGCGGCATGCTTCCCGAAAAAAACCAAGATCTTATTTATGATGACTTACCTCAAATTACCATACAAGTTGTTGGGGAAGAAGACGGGATCTTTAATACCGATGATTATATCTTGTTTTATGGTCAATCGCCAAATATATGGAAACCAGAGGCATCTAAACAAAAAATGACCCATTCGACAAACTTATACAACGATTATACCTATTATTATTTAACTACTACCACACAAAACCCCTTGCGCATCGGAACCCAAAACCAGACGGTGCTTAGCCCATCACATGTTGTAACCACCTATCGTAAAGGACTTATTCATGAGTTGGAACTTCAACAAATGACTAAAAGTGGAAAAAAATGGTATGGCGAAACTTTCAGTCCAGAGACCCTGAAATCATTCGATTTTCACTTTACGGATATTGACACAACTGCCAAAGTAAACGCGGAATTATCTGTTGCAGGGCGTTCGAGCCTACCTAACTGGTTCAACCTGATTCATAATTATGATACGCTTTTAACCATCTCGATGGTGGGCATGTCGGGAGATCAAATGGGAAAACTATATGCCAGAAGCGACACAGAATCAGTACAATTCAAGGTTAAAGACCAAAACATCAACCTCAAGCTATCCTACAATTTACCCTCTAGCACTTCCATTGGCATTCTAGATTATCTTGAAGTAAACGCAGTTTGCAAACTTATCTTCCGTCAAGGCCAACTACCTTATACTTATATGCCCAGGCAATCGGGTGGTACAATCCCTGAGATTTTTCTTGCGGATGCTGGGTCAAATGTAAGCATTTGGAATATTACTGATAGGATGAACGTACTTCGACTAGCAACTACTTTTAAAAACGACGGCCAAAGCTTTAAACTGCAAACCGCATCACCTTTGGAATTTGTTGCATTTGACAATACATCTTTTTTAACACCCGTTTTTGTAAATAAAGTGGTTAACCAAAACCTGCACGCGCTTCAACCAGCCGATTACATTATTATTGCTCCTGAAGAATTTATGGCGGAGGCGGAGGAACTGGCCCAATTACACCAATCACACTCAGGCCTGAGCACACTAGTTGTGCCATTGAAACCTATCTACGAAGAATTTTCATCGGGGGCTCAAGACCCGGTTGGTATTAAAGCATTTATCAGGATGCTGTATTTACGCGCAGAACAAGGTAAAGAGCCACGCTATGTTTTGCTTTACGGAGATGGTTCGTACGACCCCAAAAACCGTATTGCCGGCAATACCAACGTGATACCTGTTTTTGAATCCCAAGAATCACTGTCGTTTACCGATTCGTACCCCTGCGACGATTTTTATGGACTGATGGATCCCGAAGAAGGGCTCGATGCAGCCGGAGCAATTGACATAGGGGTTGGTAGGCTGCCTGTTACCACGTTGCAGGAAGCCCAAGCAGCGCTGCTGAAAATTAAACAATACTTGCAAGCCGACAGCCTAACACTAGGTTCATGGCGAAACAACATTTGTTTATTAGCCGATGACGAAGACAGCAATACACATTTTGACCAAGCAGAAGATCTTGCCTATATAATTGATACAGCGTACGCAAAATTCAACAAAGACAAGCTTTTCCTTGATGCTTTCAAGCAAATAAGCACTGCCGCAGGATACCGTTACCCAGATGTAAACCGCTTGTTGGCCGATGCCATCAATAAAGGATCGCTTATGATTAATTACACCGGCCATGGTGGCGAATTGGGCTGGGCTGGCGAAAGTGTGCTCACAATTCCAGAGATCTACAAATGGTCAAATCAATCAAAATACCCCGTGTTTGTTACGGCCACCTGCGAATTTAGCCGTTTTGACGACCCCGGCAGGGTTTCAGCAGGCGAACATGTATTTTTAGCTCCTAACAAAGGTGGCATTGCACTATTCACCACAACTCGCTTAGCATACTCACATTCAAATGCTTTCCTTAATCAATCGTTCTATAAAACACTTTTTAAGCCCCTAAACGGTGACTATCCTCGACTGGGCGACCTTGTTCGCATCTCAAAAAACCTAAGCAACAACAGCACCAAAATCAAAAACTTTGTGCTGCTGGGCGACCCAGCCTTAAAGATTTGCTTTCCAAGCCAAGAAGCTGTTATTACCACTATAAACGGCATAGCTGTGGCAAATTTTTCGGATACCCTTAAAGCCTTTGAAACTGTTGAAATGATTGGCGAAATACAAAACCCTGCAGGAACCCTAAACACCTCATTCAATGGCACGCTCGAGTATAGGATTGTTGATAAAGAACGCATTTTAAAAACCCTAGGCAACGACCCCAAAAGCAAACCTTGGCCTTTTAAGGCGTTGGGCAACACCATTGCCAATGGACGGGCTACCGTAACCAATGGGATTTTTACATTTAGGTTTATCATCCCAAAAGACATTGATTACAGCTATGGCCCTGGCAAGGTAAGCCTTTATGCCACCGACAGCCTTACCGATGCCGGAGGATGCTTTACCGATTTTGTGATGGGTGGTATTGACACTACGGCTGCAACGGATGAAAAAGGCCCCGATATTAAGGTGTACCTCGACGACCCACGTTTTGAATCGGGCAACCAAACTAGCCGCAACCCCATGATGTATATCCATTTGGCTGATTCTTCAGGTATTAATTACCTGGGAATTGGCATTGGCCACGATATTTTGGCTACACTTGACCAACACAATGCCTCTGCCGTTAACTTGAATACACGGTTCAATCCTTCCACGACTTCGGGAAACAAAAAGGGTAGCATCGTTTATCCCCTATCCAATCTTGAGGTTGGCAACCATAGCCTTACCATAAAAGCCTGGGACTTACGCAATAATTCCTCCGAAACCACGATTGAATTCTATGCTTCTGACTTTAGCTCATTCAACATAAACCACATCATCAACCAGCCAAATCCATTTAAAGACAAAACCTGGTTTATGATTACCCATGATATGCCGGGCGAAGAAATTAAGGTTCAAATTGATGTTTTCACCCTACAGGGCAATAAGGTAAAAACGCTCACGGCTAGCTCGTATTCAGCTGGTTATAGTGTTTCGCCAATCGAATGGGATGCCAGCTCGGAAAACGGAAGCAAACTACCTGCCGGAATGTACGCCTATACCGTAACCTTAACAAATGAAAAAGGAGTTACTTCCACACAAAAACAAAAGTTACTGATTTTAAAATAGTTATAACAATACCGATAGATAAACCTTACGGTTTTGAACAATTTTGAATAATAACTTCTTTAATATTTCGTTACTTTTGCAACCCTTATTTAGAACTTAATTAAAAAAGCAATCGCTTATTATGCGTAAATTATTGAGATTAACCACTTTAGTCCTACTTACAGGATTATCTCTCCAAGCCTTTAAAGGCTACTCCCAAGATGTGTTCCCCATAACCACAGCAGTTCCTTTTCTTTTGATTTCGCCCGATGCACGTGGCGGATCGATGGGGGAAACAGGGGTAGCTACCGAACCTGATGCAGCATCAATACACTGGAACCCAGCAAAATATGCCTTTATCGAGAAAGATATGGGTTTTGCAGTATCCTACTCTCCCTGGCTTCGCGAATTAGTTGATGATATTGGACTAGCCTATGTTTCAGGTTATAAAAAATTTGATGACAGGCAAGCCATAGCTGGATCCCTGAGGTACTTTTCGTTAGGAACCATTCAATTTACACGTATTGATGGCACTCCTATTGGAGACTTTAAACCAAATGAGTTTGCACTAGATTTGGCGTATTCTAGAAAATTCAGCGACAATTTCTCCGGCTCAGTTACAGGTAGGTTTATTTATTCAAACCTTACCCTTGGCCAAGAGGTGCAAGGTGCTGAAACATCTGCCGGCACTTCGGTTGCTGCCGATGTTGCCATTTACTACCGCAAAGAATTTGATTTGTCAGGAAAAGACGCAATTTTTTCTTTCGGGACAAATATCTCGAATATTGGTGCTAAAATATCTTATACACAAACCACCGAAAAAGATTTCATCCCTACCAATCTTCGTTTAGGACCATCCCTATCAGTTGAAATTGATGACTATAACTCCATTGGTTTTCAGTTCGATATAACCAAACTTTTGATTCCCACCACTCCCATTTACAAAAAAGATCCCATTACCGGCCAACCCATATATGATGAGAATAACAAATTGGTGATTGATAAAGGCTACGACCCCAATGTTTCAATATTAACAGGTATGGTTCAGTCGTTTTATGATGCACCCAATGGCATGAGCGAAGAGTTTAAAGAGATTATCTGGGCTGCTGGTGCTGAATATTGGTACAACAAGCAATTTGCACTTCGTGCTGGCTATTACCATGAATCCGAAGAAAAAGGCGCCCGTCAGTTTATGACTTTTGGTGCAGGATTGCGCTACAACGTCTTTGGCCTCGATTTCAGCTACCTCGTTTCAACCGACCAACGCAACCCGCTTGACAACACCTTGCGCTTTACCCTCACCTTCGATTTCGAAGCATTTAGAGCACAAGGTCGCTAAAAAGACGATTCATTATACTTGA
>CAZKHA010000098.1:0-12978 GCA_964552325.1 uncultured Bacteroidales bacterium | reverse complement strand
TTATCTAATTGGATCAGCGTATTATCAATGTCGGCCACCGTGTGGCTATTCCGCACTTCCGTAATTTTTCGATGTTTGCCGACTCTTTGTTGGGTTCGTTTTTTTTCTAATTTCGTCCGACTAATTCAAGCATTATGAACCGTCGGAAATTCATTCGTAACACAGGTCTTTTGGCAAGTTCGGCCGTGTTGTTCAAAAACCAAATCCTTGCAAATGCTATCCCTACAGCAGTTGGGTTTGTATCGCAACGTCCGTTGCCTGAACTTAGAAAGTTTACTAGCAGTGCTATTGAAAAGAAAATAAGGGAAGTTGGATCAGCCATGAGCGACAATGAGTTAGCTTGGATGTTTCAGAATTGCTTTCCCAATACCCTCGACACCACCATATATCAAGGCACGTTGCATGGCAAGGAAGACACATTTGTTATAACTGGCGACATTCATGCCATGTGGTTGCGCGATTCCACTGCCCAGGTATGGCCCTATATGCCATTCTTGACCCAAGATGAACCACTTAGAATCTTGGTAAAAGGCTTGGTAAACCGTCAAGCGGCTTGTGTGCTCCTCGATCCGTATGCCAATGCGTTTAACCACAACGAACGTGATGTTTCTGACTGGAGTTCGGATAAACCAACAATGAAGGCGGGATTGCATGAACGCAAATACGAACTTGATTCACTGTGTTATGTCATCCGGTTGGCGCATGGCTATTGGAAGTTTTCGGGCGATGCTTCTGTGTTTGATTCTGATTGGGATAAGGCGATGAAGCTTGTTGTGCAAACCATGAAGACCGAGCAGCGTAAAGATGGAACAAGCCCGTATCGGTTTATCCGACAGACGAGCGCCATGGAAGATGCCCCTGTGCATGAAGGAACAGGAAGGCCTATAAAGCCTACGGGGATGATTTGTTCGATGTTCAGGCCATCGGACGATGCAACGATGTACCCCTATTTGATCCCATCGAACCTTTTTGCTGTGCAAGTGCTAGGCCAATTGGCCGAAATTTATGATTCGGTGCTGCATCAAGCTGCATTTGTTAACGAATGCCGTGAACTTGCCAAAGAGGTAGCCGAGGCTGTGCAAAAGCACGGAGTGGTAATACATCCTAAGTTTGGGGAGATGTATGCCTATGAGGTTGATGGGTTTGGGAATTGTGTATTTATGGATGACGCCAATGTGCCAAGTCTTATGTCGTTAGCGTATTTAGGGGTTTGCAAGCCCAGCGATGAGCGTTATATGAACACCCGGCGTTTTTTACTTAGCGACAACAATCCTTGGTATTTGAGAGGGATTGCAGCCGAAGGACAAGGCAGCCCTCATACAGGTAAAACGAATATCTGGCCGATGGGGATCATTTTGCGGGCGTTAACTTCAACCAACAACGAAGAAATTGCCCTTTGCCTCAAAATGCTGAAAGCCACACATGCGGGCACAGGTTTTATGCATGAATCATTCCATAAGGATGATGCCAATAATTTCTCCCGTAAGTGGTTTGCCTGGGCCAATACCTTATTTGGAGAATTGATTGTAAAGCTTTTTGATGAAGGGAATAAACTAGTTTTGCAAAAATTTTAAAAAGTATCCAAGCTTTCGTTCTTTTAAGTATATTTGCAGTTAAATTATTAATCTAACAATTGAGTACCATGCGTAGATATCTTTTGTTGTTATGTTTAGGATTGTGTTTGTCAATTGGTTATGCCCAAAAGCATCACGATTGTTTTTCGGTGGTAGCCGGAAGATTAGCCACAGTTGATGGTTCGGTTATGTTTGCACATAACGAAGATGATTATGGCGATGTGCATTTTAATATGTATAGGGTGCCATCTCCTAATAACCAAGAAGTGGTGTTAACAGCTACCAACACCGCAGCTGAAAATGCTGACATTAAGCCTCCCAAGGTTGGGTTTCATTGGTTAGAGATGCCGGGTATGGATTTTTCCGATTCATTTATGAATGACAATGGCGTAGTGATAGCCTCAGATGCCTGCCATTCGCGCGAAGACCAACCTGAACTTACCGATGGGGGTATAAGCTGGCAATTGCGTTATGCAATGGCTTCGGAAGCGACTTCGGCTCGGCATGCTGTTGGCATTGCAACCGAATTGCTCATCAATAGGGGCTATAACTCTTCGGGACGTACCTATATAATTGCCGATCCCAATGAGGCTTGGATGCTATCGGTAGTGTATGGAAAGCGTTATGTGGCTAAACGTATACCCGATTCATGTGTAGCGGTTATCCCCAATTATTACACTATAACAGATGTTGACTTAAATGATGCGGAAAACGTGGTTGCAAGCCCCGATTTGGTTAAATACGCAATTAGTCGTGAGTGGTATAATCCCGAAAAAGATGGGGCGTTTAATTTCAGGAAAGCATATGGATCGGCAGAGAGCCTGCAGGATTTGAGTAATATTGCACGTATGTGGATGGCGCTGAATATGTTGACCGAGAAAAAGTATAAATCGAGCGATGATTTCCCTTGGGTGTTTAAACCAGCAAGGAAGGTAGAGCTACAAAACCTTATGGCCATCTTATCAAACCATTATGAGAACACCGAATTTGCCTGTAGCAAAGATGATCCCAATGCCGATAAACACAAATGCGAACCTTCATCAATTTGCAGCGAAACAACACAATATGGTTTTGTGGCACAACTTCGAGCTTCGATGCCTTTGATGGTTGGCTGCGTGCTATGGTTAGCTCCCTATCGTCCGTGTACCAATGCCTATTTCCCTGTTTATCTTGGTGTTGATAAAGTCCCGGAAGGCTTTGGAGGAAAGAGTTATACAGAAGCAATCCAGCATCATTTAGAAGGCGATCAAAAGCCTGGTACGGTTATGCCTAATAGTGCTTACGAGCTTTTTTACAAGAATACCAATAGCATTAACGAGAAGCGCAGCCTTGAGGCAAAGAAACGCTTCGATGAATTAACCAACGAATTTATTCGTCAACAACCTATGGCTGAAAAACTTGCCATGTATTCGTTGCCAAAAATGGAGAAGGAAGCCATTAGGGTGTTGACCACCAGAATGAATCAAACTTTTGAGAAAGTGCTGAAATTGAGTAATGAATGCGCTTTTAAACAACCCTAATTTCCTAATAACCCAAACTTTAACCCGATGAAATTGAATGTTTTTTTAGTGGCAATGCTTGTTGCCACTTTTTTTGCCTGCAAGCCTAAACCACAAACGCAATCACCTTGTCATGAGCGTTTTAGAGGTAAGGAATTTAAAAATTTAACCGATTATGTTGACCCTTTTGTTGGCACCGGCGGACACGGCCATACGTATCCGGGGGCTAGCCTTCCGTTCGGAATGGTGCAATTGAGCCCTGACACACGCTTAGATGGATGGGACGGCTGCGGGGGATACCATTATTCGGATAGCATAATTTATGGCTTTAGCCACACGCACTTAAGTGGCACGGGCTGCTCTGATTATGGCGATGTGTTGTTGATGCCTACTGTTGGTGCTTTACAATTCGACAATGGAGCCAAAGCAGGATCTTCTAATGGTTATTCCTCAACTTTTACGCATGATAATGAATGGGCAAAACCGGGTTATTATCATGTGCAATTAGACGAAGGTCCTGTGAATGTTGACTTAACTGCTACTTTACGTGCAGGTTTTCACCGGTATTATTTTCCAGAAACAAAAGAAGCCAATGTAATACTTGATTTGGTTCACCGCGATGAAGTTATTGAGTCATCCATCGAAATAAGCGGCAACAACGAAATTTCGGGGTTGCGAAGGTCGAGGGCATGGGCTGCTGATCAATACGTTTATTTTGTAGCCAAATTTTCGAAACCCTTTATAAGCTATGGGATTCAGATTGATAGTGTGTTAAAGGAAAGCCTTGCAAAAGCTTCGGGCAAAAGCCTAAAGGCTTATGTTAGGTTTGAATCGGATGGAAAAGAAGCTGTGCTTGTAAAAGTTGGTATATCGGGCGTAAGTGTGGATGGTGCCCGCAAAAACCTTGATGCTGAAATACCTGGATGGGATTTTGATGCCATTGCCCAGCAAGCATCCGATGTTTGGGAGAAGCAGTTGGCCAAAATTAAAGTTGAATCAACCGATACTGCAGCCATGATAAACTTTTACACATCCTTATATCATGCTACATTGGCGCCCAATGTTTATATGGACGTTGACAGCCTTTACCGCGGACGTGATTTAAAGGTGCATAAGGCCAATGGCTTTACCAACTACAGTGTTTTCTCGCTTTGGGATACCTATAGGGCTGCTAATCCACTGTTTACCATTATTGAGCCAAAACGTACCAACGATTTTATTAAAACATTTTTAGTGCAATACGAGCAAGGAGGAACTTTACCTGTTTGGGAACTTTCTGGAAACGAAACTTGGTGTATGATTGGTTACCACAGTATTCCGGTAATTGTTGATGCCTATTTTAAAGGTATTAACGACTGGGATGCTGATAAAGCCCTCGAGGCCATGAAACACAGCGCCAACCTCGATCATTTTGGCTTAAAATTTTATAAAGCAAAAGGTTATATCCCCTCAAATGATGAAGGTGAATCGGTTTCCAAAACATTGGAATATGCCTATGACGACTGGTGTATAGCCACCATGGCCGACCAAATGGGCCGCAAAGATGATTATCTCGCCTTTATAAAGCGCGCCCAAAGCTACAAGAATCTATATGACCCAAGTACTGGCTTTATGCGTGCCAAAGCAAACCAAACCTTTATGGAGCCTTTCGATCCACGCGAGGTAAACTTTAACTATACCGAAGCAAATTGCTGGCAGTATAGCTTTTACGTGCCTCAAGATGTAAACAATTTGATAAACCTGCATGGTGGCGACGCCAATTTTATTAAAAAGTTGGATGAATTGTTTACAACCGACAGCAAAACAACGGGCCGCGAACAAAGCGATATCACGGGTTTGATAGGACAATACGCGCATGGCAATGAGCCCAGCCATCACATGGCTTACTTATATGCTTATGCTGGTGTGCCTTGGAAAACACAAGAAATTGTGAGGCAGATTATGGATGAGTTCTACACACCATGTCCGGATGGGCTTATTGGCAACGAAGACTGCGGACAAATGTCAGCATGGTATGTGTTGAGTTCATTGGGCTTTTACCCAGTTACACCCGGAACTGATATGTACGTTTTTGGCAGCCCAATATTCAATAAGGCTACCATTACCGTTAGTGATAGCACCACATTCATTATCAAGACTAACAACAACCAAAAAGATGCTAAATACATTAAGTCGGCAAGTTTAAATGGAAATGTGTATAAGCGTTCGTGGTTTAGCCACAATGTGCTGACGGCAGGAGGTGAGTTGGTTTTTGAAATGACAACTTCGCCGGCAAAGGATTTTGGGCAAGCTATTGATGATAGGCCATTTGCTGAGATTAAGTACCAAAAAATTGTGCCAGTTCCTTTTGTTGAGAAGGGTGATAGAACATTTATTTCGGAAACAAGCTTGCAATTGAGTTGTATTGATAAAGATGCAAAGATTTACTTTACACTTGATGGCAGTGAGCCTTCAACGAAATCAAGTCTTTATAAAGACCCTATTAAGGTTGATAAGACCACCATATTAAAAGCTGTTTCGGTTTTGGGTGATGGCAATTCAAGTCAGGTAATAGAAGCTGTATTCTCCAAAATCCCGAAGGATCGTAAAGTGACCTATAACACAAAATATCAGCCACAATATGCGGCAGGTGGCGACTTAGCCATGATAGATTTTGTGCGTGGGGGCGAAGATTTTAAAACCGGCGCTTGGCAGGGTTATGAAGGTGATGATTTTGACCTTGTTGTGGATTTAGGAAAGCCCGAAGATGTTAAAAAGCTCTCAGCAGGTTGTTTTCAAGATCAAGGAGCTTGGATTTGGTTTCCGGAATGGGTGGAATTTTTCGTTTCTACCAATGGTAAAGATTATAAATCGGTTGGCAAAACGGTTTGTGATGTGCCCAAAAACAAAGACGGCCGCTTCTTAAAGGAATTTTCGATAACTAGTGACAACAAACAAGTGCGTTACATTAAAGTTATTGGCAAAAACCAGGCTTCGTGCCCAAGCTGGCATCCCGGCGCAGGAGGCAAAGCTTGGATTTTTGTTGATGAGATTACCATTGAATAGCAAAGCCTTTTTACATTGAATGCCTGGTGATTGTCATCAGGCATTCTTCTTTTTACTCAAAATCTAACCTACCACAAGGGGTCGAAGATTTAGGTTCCCTGCACTCACCCTTCCTGAAAACCAAACGCAGGGATAAATAAAGGTCGGTACCATAAAAATCTGTCATTCCCAATAAGCTGCCAAGCTTTTCGGTGCCAATGGTAAACGAATAGAACCGTAATGCAAGTCCAATTCGTGGTGTGTGGAGGTTGTAGAGGCTTAACGGCAGGCTTGCCTCAAAAGCCTTTGATTCATAGCGTGGTGTAAAAGCAATTTGCGATGGGCGTTCAACTGAAACATCCCCAAAAATGGGCAACCCAATAATGGCGGTGCCATTTAAATACACATTTTTGTTGTAGTGGTAATCATACTGCAGGCTAAATGCAGTTGGGAGCCCAACACTCACAATAGTATCAGTTAAGGATGCCGTGGGGCTGCCATAAAAGCGCTGGCTAACATCCCTTATAATATCGTTTATGTTGTCGAAGCCTAAATCCAGATCTTCCCAGAAGTGGCTAACGTTGTCATATACATGTTTTTGCGCGTTACTTGCGAATTTAATACGCCCAACATCCAACAAAGATATCCCAATGCGGTATTTATAGTCTTCGTAGCGTTGGCTGCAAAGCCTATCGCGATAGATGTTTTTGAGTTCGCGAGGGGTTCGAATAAAGGTTACCCCTACATCAAAGCCCAAGCCGCGGCCAGGGAATAAGCCTCCAGGGCCAGGATATGTATTGGTGCTGTAATTTATGGGGGCGCCAAAACCAACTTCGGCATCAAGATTTCTGATATCAATGGTGGAGTCGTTTAAAACCACATAGCGAACATTGTTAATTTTTGCATAACCACCTCCAGTTCCTAGCAAGTATTTGAGTGAAATACCGCCTGTCCAAAGGTCAAATCGTTTGTGCTTGAGTATGGTGGCATAGCTTAAGGCAATTTCGCCCCATGATATACCAGCAAAAGTAAAGTCGTTGTCGTTATATTCAATGCGTTGTTGTGCAGCATGTTCTAGTCCATAATAGGAAAAATTGGCCACATCAAACGGAATCCTTCTTCCCGAAACTGCTGTTCGATATGAAAAGCTTAAACCATAGGCTTCGGTAAAATTGGCCAGCATTACTGATGGAAGGTTAAGCCGCTGATTGATATAGGTGTTCTTCAAATTGCTATTGTCAGCAACTAGAATGGGTCGTTCATACTTTCCATATTTAGGCGGCTGGAAATCACTGCTTAGCAAGTCAAAGACCCAAAAGTCTTCTTTTGGCATGTAAACATAGTTGTTATCAGCAAAAACACCCAATCCAATAATGTTAATATCTAGCCAATTCCGTGAATTCAACATCGATGAGGGGTTTACCATCAAGGTGTTGATGCCAGCATAGTTAGATTGCGTCATACCAAGCATTTCTTGTGCTTTTGATTGAAAAACACATGCAAGAAGGCAAACAAATATCAGAAAGTTTTTTTTCATCAAACTTACTTATAGGTTTCTACTATTGACATTACAAACGCACAAAACGTGTTTTATAACCAAAAAAAGTTCGCAGCCGCCTTTTTTAATACGAAAGGACTCCGCTTTAGTTGGCATCATATGCCCAATTGCTTGCCTTTCATCCAAGTAGATGTAAGTATAGCACAATTATGGCGGTTTGTGTAGGTAATGTTAAAACTTATAGCTTAGTATATTAGGCCAGAAATAGATTATCATACTCTAAACGTATTAAGTTTGGTTTTGTTTTGCTAAACTTTTTAGCTAAAAACCACGTTTGATACCATGGCTTGTACGAAATCCGATAATCATAGGTTTTGGGCTTGCGTCTCAGTTTTTGTGATTGTGATTTTAAAATGTTGTATTATAATTGGTTGAGAAAAGTTATCACAAATTTTGTGGATAAAAAGTTAATTACTTTTACACTCTTTGTGTCTTTGTACAAGAAAATGAAACTATTTTTGTGAATCATACTGTAGATATATGCGTTTTTTCAAGTTTCTTCTTTTCTTCCTTCCCCTATTCTTGGTTGCGTTTAACAGCACTACCAACAAAGCTGCTCCCGGAAAATTTTTCGCGGTTCGTGGTGGAGTTGTGGTGGCCCCACCTTTGCCTGATGAAAAATTGTCAGCTATTAATGAACGGATAACCAAGGTGTTGGATCAATCGAAGTTGAACGGTAATATTCTGATAGCTTACAAAGGATATGTTTTATTTCAAGATGCCAGAGGATACTGTAACTTAAAGAGCAAGGATAGTTTAAGCTTAGCATCTCCATTTCAGTTGGCATCGGTAAGCAAAGGCTTTACAGCTATGGCGGTGATGATACTTAAGGATAGAGGTCTTATAAACTTTGATGACACCGTTAAGCACCTAATAGCGGAGTTCCCTTACAAAAATGTTACTATCAGGCATTTGCTTAACCATACCTCGGGTGTTCCCAATTACATGTATATGGCCGGTCAGAACAATCCGCATGAATTGGCCCTTAACAACGAAGATGTGCTTAAACTCTTGATTAAGCATAAGATGCCTTTAAATTTCAAACCTGGCAAATCCTTCCGGTATTCCAATACGGGCTATGCGTTGCTAGCCTTATTAGTTGAGCGCATCTCAGGACAGCCATTTGATTTGTTCTTAAAGGCCAATATCTTCCTGCCCCTTCAAATGAATCAAACCTTTGCTTACAATAAACACTTGCTCGACAGTATTCAAAAACGGCCCATTGGATATCATTCGCTTAAGAGCGCTCAAAATTATGAGTATGACCCTATTGACGAAGTTCTTGGCGATAAAAGCATTTACAGCACCGTTGAAGACCTTTACAAATGGAGCAATGCATGGAATACAGAAATATTGGTATCACAAAGTGTTTTAGAAGAGGCATTTGTTAAACCTGTTATTCAAAATCAGCGGGTTATAGATTATGGTTTCGGCTGGCGTTTTAAAGAGATAGAAGGTAAAGAAGCCATCTACCATAACGGGCTGTGGCATGGATTCACTTCAACCTTAACCCGTATCCCTTCCGAAGACCTTACCATTATAATCCTTAATAACACCAGTGCCCATGTGGCCAATATTGCCCGCAATATTGTTAAAGCACTTGATGGTTTGCTTGAGTAGGCAATTATTATTGATGATTTTTTTTGTTCAGATGAAGTTTCCTTTCTTAAAATCCCTACTTTTGTACACTATCTATTCTACTAGTTCTGACACCAAAACTCCTTGTTCATATGGATTCACAGGCAAACAATATCGTATTAGTTCCCACTGACTTTACCGAAGTGGCTGACAATGCCATACATCAGGCTTGTCTTGCTGCCAAGCATCTTAACTATAAAATTTGCTTGCTGCATGTTATTGATAAAAGCACCAAATCAGCCCTTAAAAAGGATAACCTTACAATGGAATCCATTAAGGAAAAGCTTGACCAAATATGTGCCGACATAACTAAAACCCATTCTATAGAAGCAAGTTCCATTGCCCAAGAAGGAAGTATTTTTACAACCATAGCCGAAGTGGCAAAAGACACCGGCGCTAAACTTTTGTACATGGGAACCCATGGCAAAGTTGGCCTAGAACAGAAACTAACCGGCAGTTTTGCGCTTAAGGTAGTAACAAGTTCGCCCGCTCCCGTTGTGGTTGTTCAAAAACGCAGTTTTGATAAAGGTTACCATAACATCGTACTGCCGGTTACCTCTGATGCAGGCCCATGGGAGAAAACCAAATGGGCTACCTACATTGCCCAAAATTTTAAAGCAGCCATACATATTTACCGTTTACCGGGCACCGAAATTGATGAAGCCGTCAACACAATGACTTCACATTTTGATAAAAACCAAGTTAAGTACTCGGTAAAAATTGCCGATAAGTCGATTGATTTCAGCAAGCAAGTAATTTCATATGCCACAGCTGAAAATACTGACCTTATTATGATTATGACTAACCCTGAAAAAGGTTTGTCAACATTTATCCTTGGCAGTTACGATGAAGAAATGATCTTTAATGTTTCGCAAATCCCAGTGATGTGCATTAATCCACGCGATTTTAATTGGACAAAGATTGTGGAGTATTAAACCACTACCACTTTGCATATTGGCCGGGATTTCATTTCCCGGCTTTTTGTTTTAACGCCATGCTGTCTTCCTTGTATTACGAGGGTGATGTCTGGATTTTTTTTGTTAATGGATTGTTATTGACTAAACCATCATAAGCCTATTTGCTCCATTAATTGTTAGGCATTACGTGAGGAGATGCCTAAGTCAAATTATTAAATTGTATTAGAAGAATTATGTTATTTTGTAAGAACTTAAAAACCAAAAGGTTCAGGACTATAGTTTTGCTGGTCTTGTTTTTAGCTCCCGTTGTTTTGATAGCCCAAAACCGCTCAGGTGGCATGGGACGCACCGGCCAAATGGAGAAAATCGGGGTTGTTTCAGGTAAAATTATCGACAACCAAAACACACAACCCCTCGAATATGCTAACGTAGCGCTGTTCAGGATGAAAGATTCATCATTAGTAGATGGTGGGATAACCGATGAAAAAGGTCAGTTTATGATTGAAAAGCTTCCTTTTGGAAAGTTTTTTCTAAAGATACAATTTATAGGTTATCCTACAAAAGTTATTGATTCAGTGTTTATTAGGCCTGATAAGCCAGTTATTGACCTTGCAACGATTAAAATCCAGCTTTCCAATGCCTCGCTTACGGGTGTAGAAATAAAAGGTACCAAAGCAGGTTTGGAATACAACCTCGATAAAAAGGTTATTAATGTTGATCAGACAATAACCTCGGCGGGTGCAACGGCCATCGACCTTATGCAAACCATTCCCGCCATAAATGTAGATATTGATGGCAATATTAGCTTAAGGGGTTCCACCAATGTTACTATTCTTATCGATGGCAGGCCTTCAAATTTGGTAAGCCTTGATCAACTTCCAGCAAGCATGATTGATCGTGTTGAGCTAATTACAAATCCATCAGCACGTTATGACCCCGATGGCACCACAGGCATCTTAAACATTGTATTGAAGAAACAAAAAAAGCCAGGCTACAATGGCATGATTATGCTAAATGCCGGAACAGGCAATAAATACAACGCATCGGCAAACTTGAATTTCAGGTACCATAAGTTCAATTTCTTTACCACCTACGACTACCGGCGTTTTGCCATGAAAGGAGAAGGGAAAACGGCCCGTACCACCACCATCGATAATAAAGCTACCTATTTCGATCAACTTAGCGAAAGCCAGCGCAATGGCAATTTTCATAATTTTAAGCTGGGCGCCGACTATTTTATCAATCCACGCAATACCTTGTCAGTTAGTGGTATGCTAAATTTCAGGAAGAACAAAGGCGAAGACATAAGCCAAAACCTCACGCGTAATTCCGGCTTAGATACAACATCTTTGTTCTATAATTCGCCGATCGATAATTCGGAAAACAGTGGTTTTGAAGGCAATTTGAATTACAAACGCACTTTCGCTAACAAAATCCAAGAACTTACGGTTGATGCCTATTTTTCAGGCTCCAATGGCGATTCGGATAACGATTTGCTGATTCATCGTCTCATTCCTGATTTCGTGTTTCCCGATTCGCTGCAAAATACACTTACTGCTACCAAGCGTAACACCTCCACCGCACAAATTGATTATGTTCATCCATTAGGTTCAGGAAGGCTTGAAACGGGTTACAAACTTTCGTGGAACAAGTCCGATTCTGATTATAAACTCTTTGCCTTTAACCAAGATGTAGAAGAGTTTCAGATCAATAACAATATTAGCAACCAATTTATTTATGATTTGGTCCTGAACTCAGCCTATGGAATCTATTCTAATATGATTAATGAAAAGCTTACCTACCAACTAGGCGCCCGTGTAGAACATGCCATTGCCAATGCCAACCAAGTTACGCAAGATACTACCGTGAACAACAAATACTTGAATGTTTTTCCGAGCGTCCATGTGAAATACGAACTGAATGCCAACCAACTTTTTCAGTTGAGTTATTCGCGAAGGGTAAACCGCCCGGGCTCGCAGGTATTGAATCCTTTTGTTAATTATTCTGACCCACTGAACTTGTCGTATGGAAACCCGTATTTAGAACCCGAATTTTCTAATTCACTTGAGCTTGGAAGTACATCCCAAATAAAGAAAACTACTATTAATTCGAGTTTGTTTTATCGCAATACCGAAAATGTAATTGCACGTATTATGACGGTGGATACCACAGGGATATCGCGTTCAACCTACCGTAACCAAGATAAATCGTACTCCTATGGCCTAGAGCTAATTGTTACTCAGCAGTTTTTGAGATGGTGGCGTGTTAATGGCAATTTCAGCTATTTCAGATCGCGGTTCGAGGGGCAGGATATTAGTGCCGAAACCCGTGAAACGGACTCATGGACCTTTAAGTTTAACAGCATGATGCAGATTCCAAAAATTTGCGATGTTCAAGTAAGCTTTTTCTACAATTCACCCGTGGTATTTACCCCATCTATTGGTGGTCATCGCGGGCAAGTTGGTGGTAGCCAAGGCCGTATGGATGAAATGTACAGTGCTGATATTGGATTGAAAAAAGATGTGCTAGATGGTAACGGTACCATAACCGTTCGCTTAAGCGATGTGTTTAAAACCCAAAAATACAATATGACAACTTACGGCACCAATTTCGTATCCTTATCAGAGCGTTCGCGTGATAGCCGGACGTTGTTCATCGGTTTCTCCTATCGTTTTAACGATTACAAGAAACAGCAACGCAGGGAAGACATGAACAATATGGATGATTTTGAATAGGGAAAATTGGTAAAAGAAGTGGCGAGCTATGAG
>CAZKHA010000097.1:0-13103 GCA_964552325.1 uncultured Bacteroidales bacterium | reverse complement strand
ATCCCTTACCTGGCTACCAAGCCGAGGATATTAAAGTTAGCGATTCCGTTTATGCCAGTGTTACCAACACCTTAACCTGGAATGGTTTAAATGGACTGGGTCAGCAAGTTCCAAATGGAACTTCGGTGAATATTGTGGTTTCTTACATCAACGGCCTCACCAATCTGCCCATGTACGATGTTGAATACAACTCGGGTTCTTGGCAGGGGTTTAAAGTTAACCTTATTCGGCCAACCGGTGTTAAGCCAAAGGTTTATTGGGTTGATACATTGCTCTATCCTACGGGTGGATGGCCTGCTACAGCCCTCGAGCTGAATGGCTGCACCAATCTTGGCGGCTGCCATTACTGGGGCTCTATTGGGAATGAAAAAACCATCAATACCTGGTGGTATTCATTGAGCACTACGCTGTTGCCCATTGCGTTAACTTACAAACATTCCCATTTTTTTGAGGCCAGCCAAGCCATTTGTAACGGCGATAGTGCATTGGTATTTGGGATTTACAGGAAAATAGGCGGAATCTATTGGGACAGCGCTTATAATATCATGGGCTGCGATAGCGTGCATAAGTTTAACTTAATCGTAAACGGGGTGCCGCCTGGAGTTTTGGGTGCAGACACTGGAATATGCACGGGTACAGTCTTAATATTGGATGGAGGATTCTGGCCCGGAGCAACTTATTTATGGAATACCGGAGCCACCAGTCAAACGATACCTGTTTCAACTTCAGGGCCGTATTCGGTAATGGTAACAACACCGCAAGGCTGTAACAGATTTGATAGCATGAACTTAATGGTTTCTGATCCACCACCGCCTACACTTATAAAACACAATTGACCAAAATTGAAGCAAACCAAAATGCTATGAGAACCTATAACCGGCTTATAATCTGCATACTATTACTGATAGTTTTTGCCACGCAGACCCTTGCCGAAGGAACGAAAGAAATTTCACCTGACCAATCCCATCAATATTTTGTACAAATCCGAAACGGAGGCGAACGTGGCTGTTTTGGAACTTCTTACTGCAACGACATTTACTCAAGAATCCTCTTTGAGATTAAAGAACCCGGTGAACGGGTCTATTTTGGGGCTAAGATGTATAATTTTTTTCCCACAACATACAATTACCAAATAACCAAGCTTGATGGTACTGTGGTTCAAAGTGGTGCATTGCCTAAAGTATCAACAAGCCCTGGCTATATTCCCGATTATGAAAAAGCCTGCATAGGCCCAACCAATGTTGCACCCGGTGGCTATACAGCCCTTAGCTTTTTACCTGCCGATAGCGGAACTTACATTTTTAACTTTGATGTTGGAACTGGCGCAACCGATGAATATACCGTCGAATTTTTCGACCTCACCGTTGCCTCCTCAGCCGGTGCGGTAATCCGAGGCAGGCTTTATGCCTATAATTGGAACTTTACCACTACCAGCGATACAAAGAAATATAAAGGGAAAATGTACCCGATAACTGCTGACAGTGTTGTAACAGAGATTGATTTTAACGGGATGCGGCCTTACTCATTCAGTGTTTCGTGCAATCTAACAGGCTGTTTTAATAACAATAACTTTATCGAAGACCGAAGATCCGTAAACGGCCGGCACTCTTACCCTCAGTACAAGGTTTTTTTCAATAATCCGGATGCCAGCATCTTTCCTTCTGGAACCTTAGGACAGCTACAGTCAATTGATGTAGTGAACGAGTGCGATGAAGACGTTCATATTGTGTTATGGGCCAATAAACCAGGACTGTGCGACATTATGCTTGACATTGACCCTACGCCGGGATACCAAGCTGCCGATATTTTCTTGGCAGCCACCGTAGAGCCAGGCGTTCCTAATACTATTGATTGGAATGGACTAGATGGAACGGGTGGTTTAGTGCCGAGCGGAACACAAGTTGGCATACTCGTTACTTTTGTTAACGGCCGTACGAATCTCCCACTATACGATGTAGAATATGGACAAAGCTCGCCAGGTGATTATTGGAATGGGTTTATGGTTAACCTAGTGAGGCCCATAGGTCCAAAACCAAAGATTTTCTGGTGCGATACCTTGGTGTATAATTACGCACCTCCCGGCAATTTTCCAGCCCAAGCCCTGGAACTCAATGGATGTGATAATAGCATAGGTTGCCATACTTGGGATTATGGCGTGGGAGATGCCAATACGGTAAATACATGGTGGTATTCGTTAACCTCGTCACAAGACTCTGTTGAGTTGACATACAAACGATCAGACTTTGTGCATACTGATATAATTCTATGTGAAGGCGACAGCATGCAAGTATTCGGGAATTGGGTAAGCGATCCAGGTGTATTTACACAGGTTGGAACCAATTACATGGGTTGTGATTCTACTTCGGAGGTGGAAGTAACCGTATTGCCCGGGCCTGTGCTTGAATTAGGCCCTGACCAGTTAATTTGTTATGGCGAAACAACTACTTTGGGACAAAACGTTCCAGGTGTGGTTTCCTATGAATGGAACACAGTCCCTGCAGGACCTACTCCTTTATCTACCACACCAACTTTACAGGTAAATACAACAAACACCTATAGCGTAACCATAACAGCAGCAAACGGTTGCCTCAGAACTGATCAGACACATGTTGAAGTTACCGCACAAATAATGCCTGTTCCTATCAAACACAATTGATCATGGCATGAAATTGTGCGTGATGGTTCGATTAGACAACAGATTTTTGATGCGAATGACCTCACACTCGCCACTTATACCTGCCCAAGAAAAACATTGGGTTGATATTCCGGTTGCAATTATCGAACGAATTGCCAGTTCAGGATGTTGATGCAAAAACAAATTCACCATTTTGCCGACATATTGAAATTTATCTCATTGTTGTCCGATAAAATTTTGGGGATTCCTCGCTTCATTGCATTACGCTCGGAATCTCCTAATATGTAGTTTATGTTAACCGTACAACATTGAAATTATTTTAAAAATTATGTGCACTTACGCAAAAAAAAACTGCAATAATATTGAAAGGCCGCTAAAGCGTATACAAAAACAATCAAACTATCCGATTTTGGAGAAATGAACGTACAAAGGCTAACTAACTAATAAACAATAACTAAAAACGAATCCATATAGAGGCGTTTTGAAAATCGGATAATTATTTGCCAAAGCATTTCCTATAAAAAAACAAGCAAAAAAGTCAACTAACTAATAAACAAGATAATAAAATTTTTGGCACGAGTTTTGAAAACATCTAAATGCTGTTGCAGGTTAATACCTGGTAATACCAAACCAAATTAAAACTCTCTTTACCTACTAATTGTTTTTGTTGTTTTTTTCTTAAGTACTTTTTGATTACTTTTTCCGGCGTGCAGGGATGCAGGCCGGTTTTTTTTTGCCTACATTCAGGCTGTTGCAAGTTCAACCAAACTGCACTATCTTTGTTATATATTAAACGATGCAATCATGAAAAAAACCATACTTCCCCTTTTAATCATTCTCGGCCTAAACCTGGCTGCTCAGGTTGCGCCAATGAAATATGTGGCTTATTTTAAAGATAAGGACAACAACCCCTATTCACTTTCTGACCCCACGCAGTTTTTATCGGAAAGGAGCCTGCAGCGCAGGGCAAATCAATCCATAGCGATAGAACTTTCCGATTTGCCCGTAACACCCTCGTATGTTGCTGGTGTAAAGGCGATTGGCGTACAGGTTATCAACACCTCAAAATGGCTTAATTCTGTTACGTTCTATACAGAAAACGACTCCTTAGCCTTGGTTGTTTCACAACTGCCCTATGTGAAAAACATGGCAAAGTTGCCCAATCCAAACATCAAAAATCATGAGCAAGGCAACACCATGCAATTGAATTTCAACAACCTAGTTCCGTTACAAGGATTTGGAAGCCAATACGCACCGCTCAATACCCTTAAAAGCAATCAACAAACAATTTACAATTATGGAGGCGGTTACAACCAAATCCACATGCTTAATGGCGATGCGCTGCACAATTTGGGCTATAATGGCAAAGGAATGATCATAGCGGTTTTGGACGCAGGTTTTTGGCACGTTGACCAACTTGATGCCTTTGATAGTTTATGGGACAACAACCAGATTTTGGGAACACGGGATTTTGTAGAACCTGGAAGCAATGTTTTCCGCGACGACATTCATATGCACGGAATGATGGTGCTTTCGACGATGGGAGCCAACAAACCCAATGAATTAGTGGGCACGGCCCCCGGGTCTTCATACTGGCTGATTCGTACCGAAGATGGTCCTTCAGAAAACATCATCGAAGAATACAACTGGGTTTCGGGAGCTGAATTTGCCGACAGTGTTGGGGTCGATATAATTAACTCATCGTTAGGCTATACAGAATACGACAACCCTGCCAAAAGCCATGTTTATGCTGACATGGATGGCAACACAGCCCCTTCTACCATTGGCGCCGACCTTGCTGCCCGAAAAGGAATCTTGGTGGTAAACAGTGCTGGCAATAGTGCCCAAAACACTTGGCACTACATAGGTGCGCCAGCCGATGGCGATAGCGTGTTTACCATTGGAGCCGTTGACGCTTTTGGCAATTATGCATCGTTCAGTTCAACAGGCCCAACAGCCGATGGAAGAATGAAACCAAATGCAGTGGCGCAAGGCCAAGGTTCGGCCATAACAGGTCCCGATGGTGCAACTACCTATGGAAACGGAACCTCGTTCTCCTCCCCTATTATGGCCGGAATGGTGGCTTGTTTATGGCAGGCACATCCTACCCTAAAAAACATGGAAATCATTCAATCCATCGAAAAAGCTGGCAACCAATTCAGTGTGCCCGACTCATTGTTGGGGCACGGCATCCCAGATATTATGGCTGCCCACGGATATCTCTCTTCTATTAATCCTGTGTCAGATGAGGCGGCGAATGTGTACCCGAACCCATTCCAAACCTATATCCGGATCATCCATCCGTTTGAGCCAAATAGCCCAATTATAATAACAATCAGCAATTTACAAGGACTCCAACTCCTTAACGAAGAGGCTGAATGGAAACCCGTTCTACAATTAAATAATTTGCAAGATTTAGCACAAGGCATTTATATATTGAAGGTTACATCTGGCAAAAAACAGCTTACCCAGAAAATCATTAAGCTCTAAGGTTTGGGCATTGGGCTAAGACGAATCGCAGAAATTCTACTTTTGCTTTATTGCGCTGCGTGAAATTAATTAAAAATAAAGGAAGCCGGTATAATGCCGGCTTTTATTTTATATATTAATTCCCCTTTGGGGCTATACCTGTAAACCAACCCGTTTTGCTGATAATCAATTGCATCTGAAACATATACATGCGAATTACTTGGGCAAACGCCTAAGCCATAGAATAAATTATGAGTTGCCTTAACAAAAGGAAGCTCCGGTAGTAAGCCCGCGGCAAACTGCATCCTGAAGACATCTTTGTTTAAAAAGTATAAGGTGTCGCCCATGGCATTAATACAAAGTTGAGAGGGAGAAGCGTCCATATCTTGAAAGACCATCGTTTTTTCGATGCTTAAGGCCTCGGGATCGATCCTTACCAAAGCCGCAGGTTCTTCGTGCAAAAACCCTCCCGAACAAAGCACCCAAAGTTTTCCTTCTTTATCAACTACCATTGAGTTTGGTTCCTTGGCAATTATTAAGGAATCAACAACAGTATGTGTTTGGGTATTGATAACCAACAAGGTATTATTAGTGTATCCTCCATAGGATGTCCAATTTAGCATAAACACTTTACTGCCAATCTTTAACATCCTTTCAACTGGTTTTTGTACAGCTATTGAATCAAGCACTTGCCTTGTTTTCAAATTAAGGATATAAACTTGTGGTGTGTATAAATCCGATAAATAGATTACATCATCCGAAACAGGTAAAAGGTACCGTGGGGATGAAAAACCTGAAATACTGGCTTTTTGCTTAAATGTGGCCAGATCAACCACTTCAACCTTACCCGAATTGTTGGCAACAATCCATGCCTCGTTAGCAAGAATGACCATCGATTGGATTACATCGCCCGTTGGAAGCTGGTTTGCTGAATAAAATATATCGTTTACAATTGAATCGTTCTTTAACGGGCAAAATGAAATGGAGCCATTTCCCTGCATAAAGTTCCCCTCGTTCAACACAAAAACACCTTTCTGATTTTTAAACGTAAGTTGATCAGTGTTTTGCTCCTCACCATCGGGGTCGGTACACCCAACCGTAAGCCATAAACTAATTAAAAACAGCAGTTTAAAAATATTTTGGATCATTTTTTACTTAAATTAAATTTCAGACTCAATCGAAAGTTACGGCCAGGCATGGGCTGCCAAGCAATAGATTGATAACTCGAATTGAGGATATTGTTTACTTGAAATTGCAGCTCGGTTTTTATTTTCAGGAATTTGAAAGCATACCCAAGCGTGGCGTGGTGCAGGCAATAGGCTGGCATATAACGGGTATTATCGCTACTTGTAAAACGCTTACCTACATATTCAAACAAATAAAAAACAGCGACTTGATTTCTGCTTACAACGATTCGTGTGTTTAAAGTATGTTGAGGCGTATAAATCAATTGTTTGCCAATAGAAGCATCGTCAGCCGAGATTCCATCGGTGGTTCTAGCTATGGTAAAAGTATAATTAGCTATTGCACTGCAATTCAAACTGCCAATAACCTTCTCGCTGCTAAATCGAACCTCCATTCCTTTATTGCTGACTGCCTTCATGTTATAGGGCTTCCAATAGGTAAACACCGAATCGGGCAGCCATATTATTAAGTTATGGATACGCGAATAAAAACCAACCACATTCAAATTAAGGGTTTTAAACCATTTATCTTTAACATCGAAGCCGAAACCAAGCTCTGAAGTAAAACCTTTTTCGGGTTGCAACATCGGATTGCCACCCGGCACCCAATACAAATCATTTAATGAAGGGGAATGGTAAGTACCTGCTATGGAAGCGGTAATAAATAAAGACTTGGGTTTAAGCACGAAAACCTTATAACCTAGCGATGGTAGCAATGGACTACGTTTTCCATCTACAATTTGGGCCTGAAACCCAAGTTTAAATTCTCCAAAAAGATTTAAATCCCTGTAAAGATGCACGTTATATGAATGGATTAACTGAGTTTTCTGCTCGTTATAATTCGATGAGTTTACAAAATGGCCATCTAATCTTCCAGAAAAACTCACTTTACCCAAATACTTTACCTTTAGGTGTGCCGTGCTTTGCAACTGTAAAGAGTTGGTGAAGTTGTGTGAAGAAATCTCTGAGATGATGTTCCTATAGAAAAAATCTTCATAAAACCATGAGGCCGTTGTGTTTACTTGCATGCTGGTTCCAAAGTAATCCCAATTAGCCATGGTGCGTATAAACGATTGGTCTTGGTATTCGTTACCCGGTCTTTTTAGAACAATCATTGGTTGAGGCACTTGCCTATGGGTTTGTTGGAGCCAAGTTCGCAGTGTTAGTTGGTTCTTCGAATTAAGTTGATTGTAAAGTTCAATCAGCGCTGCTTTTTGCGAATAGCCTGCATCAACACGGGTTTCATTAGGAGGATTGGTTTTGCTTAGGGCAGTATTCTTAAATGAGAAATCATTGGTTGCTTCATTTATAAATAATTTGGCCGAAAGGTGTAAGTGTTTTCGTGTTGTACGCACCCCAGCAAAAACACCTTTGTATCCAAAACTTCCAATAGATGAGGATAGATTTGCCTCATGCTTTACTTCCCACCTTGGCAGATTCTCGAAAAGGATGCTTCCCCCAGGCAAGGAACTGCCTTTACCAAGTGCTGAACCGCTTTGGTAAACGGTAAGCTGATCGGTAAAAAAAACGGGAACCATTGAAAAATCGGTCTGTCCGAGCATCGGAGAATTTAAAGCTACCCCATTCCAAAGCACTTGTGTGTGCGAAGCGCCTGTACCCCTGAATGATGGAGTGGCTAAACCACCTTGTCCATAAGATTTAATAAAGACGTTGGAACTTTCTTTCAATAATTCACCTATGTTGCTGTTTTCATGACGTCTTAGCGCCAAAGAATCAATTGAAACAATGGTAAAGCTGTGATTTGTTGATGTTTGCTGACCTTGAATGGTTACTCCAGAAATTTTAACAGTGTCAGGCCATGTCTGCACATCAGTGTAGGAAACAGGATCTTTTCTGCTTTCTTGTAGATAAGGCTCTACGGGTAACGAAAGCTGGGCGATACTTTCATTACCAATTAGAAGCAACAAAGCCAAAACAAGTAAGCAATTCTTAATCACAATATAGCTAGCGCTTTATAAAGGTTTTAACAAACCTGGTTGTAGTTGTATTTACCGTAATGCAGTAAATGCCATTTGGTATGTGTGCCAGCGAAATTTCGTTGGTTCCATTTATTAGGTTACCCGCACTTACAGCATTTCCTAAAAGGGTTGAAATTACATAAGAACCCGACGTAGGTTCTGGAAAAGTGACAAACAATAAACGCGTGGCTGGATTGGGCCCAAAACGAATGGATTGGTCCATTATATTAGGATTTCCGGAGGCTGGAGTCGAAACGATTGCTACGCCATCCAAATCGAAACCACTTGTATTAAAAGGCGTTGGATAAGGATCATTGATTATTCTGTTCTCAACATCACGTGTGGCATACAATGGATTAATCGAACCACACACATCGGTAATGCGAACGTGGGTGATATGCTGTATATCAAGCGTTAAAATATGGCTTAGCTCATTTAGGTCGAAAGGTGTGCCAAAGCCAGCCCTGTATTTGCCTGCAAGGTTGTGTATTTTGGTAGGATTAAGGATTCCGAATGTGCCAATTTGTGTGAGTGTATCGCTTAGTGAATAGGATGGGAATGTGTAAAAACTATCTCCATCGCTGCTAACAGATACCAAGGCTAGCTCAAGGAAATCATCGGAAAAACTATTCTCAAAAACAGCAAAATCATTTCCGGGTTTATCACCAAAGGGCTGTGCAAAAGATACCGTTGCAACACCTTTGTCGCCAAGGCTTATACTTGATAAGGGATTGCCATCGCTGCTACCAGTTGCATTTTCGGCTTCGCCATACGATGCGTAGCCATTTTCGGGCACTTGGATATCGGCCAAACCACGCTCTACAACACACTGCGTGGCCCAGCCGATTATGCTACTACTATCGTATTTAATGGCAGTGCTTCCGGGCATTCCTGCGGCATCCGGAAACTGTGCAAAAACACCTGAGCATACCAAGATGGATGCACAAGCCAACAAAACCGACCTATAATACATGCTAGTTCTTTATAAACTTAGAACGGTAAATTTGTTGATTTTGAGTTACAACCAACATATAAACTCCTTTCGTAAGTTGGTTAACATCCATGCAAAAATGTGTCTGGGGGGCTTGAACAGTTTCATGAAAAACTAGCTGGCCTTCAATAGAATAAATAGAAACTAGTGAATTTGAAGGCAAATCAATGATGGATAGTTTTGTTGAACAGGGGTTTGGATAAACTGAAAGACCCATTGAAGAATGATTTGCAACGCCAGTAACTGAGCTGTAGTCTATTGCGATAGCTTCATTAGAAATACCACTTGTATAAGCACCAATTGAATCGCCCGTAAAGTTGTAAACATAACCCTGTCCGAATGAAAAGTAATCGGAGGCATTCACATAAAACTTCATATTTAATGTATCGAGGCAAGCGCTCGAAATACTCCCAAACGATGCAGCGGCTGGGTTTTCTATTAATGTTGGATTTATTACAGCCATAGAATTTAGGTCAAACGATCCAAGGTTTCCATTAATACCAACGTATAAGATTTTGTTGTAAACCTGATAACCCGTTCCTATATTGGCATTGTAAACGGTGGTTGTAAAATGATTGCTTGGGTCGAGCATCGTTAGGCTTCCTGAGGTCCCACCATAAGGTGTGCGGTTTACGCTCACAATATTCTCTTTAAAGCGGAAAAGGTTGTAAATTCCAATTGCATCGGCACCTAAATCTATTTCTTGCTCAAAACGCACTGTAACCATATCCAAAATGGCTATTTTGCCGGAAGTCCCAGCCCAGCCGCCATTTACGGCTATATAGGCTTTAGTGCCCTTAACCAAAATTCCAGCCGATTCGCCCGAAATTTCGCTAAATTCCTTTAGTAGGCTCAGGTCAGATGTTGAACGAACCTGTACAAACTTTTCTGTAACAGGGTATTGCCTTGTTATAAGGAGCATATTGTTATAAACTGCCAGTTTGTTAACTCCTTCTACCAAAGCCGTTGCTGCGCGTGTATAAGTGGTGATGTCGTACTTCACAACCGAGTCTTGTGCAGCTACGTAAGCAAAGTTTCCACTAACTACAACATCTTGAACTGATTGCGTTTTAATTGTATCGAAAACAAGAACTTGGTTTGTTACGGGGTCCACTGCCTGAACAGTAACAAAATCATTGTACGGAAGGTTAACTTCGAACAATCCTCCATTTGCCGTAATAATCTGGCGGTTTCCTGGAGTTTGTGCACTAAGGGCAAATGGCAATGCAACTAATGCTAGTAAGATAAGTCTTTTTTTGAAATTGGTAAAGAATTGCATAATACAGATTTTAAAGGTTAAACATACGTTGTGAGTGAACCTCAAAACCCGGATAAATAAAAAACTGGATATATCGCTGCCAAAAGGTGGTGATATGCCTAGCTTTTAACCCGAAAGCCTTGATATTTTGGTGTTTTGGCAGGTCTTCTGACTTACTCACTTTCTGACGCCTTCCCATCGTGCACGGTTTGTTAATTATGTGCTAAACAGTGGCTTGTGTTTCAGAAAGTCTTGAATGAGATTACAGCAGCGGGTACTGTTCGGGCTTTTCACCCGATTCCCTATTAAGCCTTAATCATAGCGAGATGATACAGGCACCAAGACGGTGCAAAAGTACAAAAAAAGAGGAACCACTTGGGTTCCCCGTTCTTTTCTTTACGATTCCAACAAAAAAGGATAGGAATAATCCGTTGGCGGCGCAAAGTTCTCTTTGATGGTACGTGGAGAAACCCAACGCAGCAAATTTAAGTAAGAACCTGATTTATCATTGGTTCCGGAAGCGCGGGCACCTCCAAAAGGCTGTTGGCCTACTACGGCGCCAGTTGGTTTATCGTTAATATAAAAATTGCCAGCGGCATTCGACAAGCGCTGAAAGGCTTTATCTATAGCAAACCGATCGGTGGAGAAAATGGCACCCGTTAAGGCATAGGGCGATGTTTTGTCAACCAACGTCAAGGTTTCATCAAATTCACCAGCCGGATACACATAAATGGTCAGTACTGGGCCAAAAATCTCTTCGCGCATAGTAATGTATTGAGGATCCTTAGTTAGAAGCACTGTTGGCTCTATAAAATAACCAATGGTTTTATCAAAATTTCCACCCGCGATTATTTCAACTGTATCCGAATCATTTTTAGCTTGTTGTATATACGAAGTGATCTTATCGAAGGCTCGTTCATCAATAACGGCATTAATAAAGTTTGTAAAGTCTTCTGGGCTACCCATTTTAAACGACGCCAAGTCAGCCACTAAGTATTTCTTTACATCATCCCATAGATTATCAGGGATATACGCTCTTGAGGCTGCTGAGCATTTTTGCCCTTGATATTCAAAGGCTCCGCGTGATAATGCTGTGGCTACTTGCTTGGCATTAGCCGAATGATGGGCTATTACAAAGTCTTTACCGCCAGTTTCACCAACAATTTTTGGGAAGGTATTGTAAATGGCAACATTCTCGCCGATCTTTTTCCAGATTTTGTTAAATACCTCATTGGAACCAGTAAAGTGAACACCCACAAAATCAGGGTGGTGCGACATTACCTTTCCACCTGTTGGCCCATCCACAAATACCATATTTATTACGCCATCGGGCAGTCCGGCTTCCTTGAAAATATCCATGATTACTTTAGCCGAATAAATTTGGGTATTTGCAGGTTTCCAAACTACTACATTACCCATTAAAGCGGGTGCTGCCGAAAGATTGGCGGCTATTGAAGTGAAATTGAACGGAGTCACAGAATAAACAAATCCTTCGAGTGGGCGCCATTCCATGCGGTTCCAAACACCTTTGGGCGATACAGGCTGCTCATTATATATCTCCACCATAAACTGTACGTTGTAGCGAAGGAAATCGGCAAATTCGCAAGCAGCATCAATCTCGGCTTGGTAGATGTTTTTTGACTGTCCTAACATAGAGGCTGCGTTGATAATTGGACGGTAAGGTCCAGACACCAAATCGGCAGCTTTCAAAAAGACGGCAGCTCGGCTGTCCCAGCTTAACTCCTGCCAATGCGCCCTTGCTTTTAAGGCAGCATCAATTGCATCGGTAACGTGCTGGGCTTCACCATGGTGATAATAACCGAGTATATGTGCATGCTCATGCGGCGCCCTTATGGGTCGCACATCTTGCGTGCGAACTTCTTGCCCACCAATAATCATTGGTATATCAATAACTTGTGATTTAAGTTGGCTTAAAGCTTTTTTTACTTCTAACTTTTCTGATGAACCGGGTGCATAATTTAGTACGGGTTCATTATATGCATTGGGAACGTGGAATAATCCTCTTGACATGGTAATTAATATTTACCTAAGCAACATTAGAAGCCGCAAGAATGTTCATATAATTTAGATATAATCTAAACAAGATTGCTCGCCACTTTTTGCAAACAAGAGCCCATGCCAACATAATTTGGGTACATGCTTATATAGAAATGCCTACCAACATATATAATGCAAGTAGGCATAAGAATATTTAAGTAGGCTACGGTTTAAAAACCGAACTGAATTCCTTGGGCTAGAGGTAAATCATTTCCATAGTTTAACGTATTGGTTTGGCGGCGCATATAAGCCTTCCAAGCGTCGGAGCCGGATTCCCGTCCACCACCTGTTTCTTTTTCGCCTCCAAAAGCACCACCAATTTCGGCACCTGAGGTACCAATATTGATATTTGCTATGCCACAATCGGAACCCGCTTCACATAAGAAACGCTCCGATTCACGCATGCTATCCGTAAACAAAGCCGAAGACAATCCCTGTGGAACGTTGTTGTTCAAGGCGATAGCTTCTTCAATGGTATCGTATTTCATCAAATACAAGATAGGTGCAAATGTTTCATCCTGCACAATTT
>CAZKHA010000096.1:0-13121 GCA_964552325.1 uncultured Bacteroidales bacterium | reverse complement strand
AGCAGGAAAGAAAATTTTCTCATAATGAATAAATTTTGGTTAGTAATGAAGGTTAAGCATTTAATAAAAAACAGGAACCATGTTGTCAGCATCAAGAAAATGCATCGAAGCAGAATCCCAAAACTTTTTACTTCAAAGCCCTTAAAAACCGTTAAACTAAGTTAACAACAGTTAAAGGCGGTGCAATTTATAACAAAGAATCAGAAAAATCAAGTTTTTGTTACAAAAAGATCACAATTAATTTAAAAAATGTGAACTAGCTATAACACACAGTTAATCAGTAAATTATGTGGCAATTCAAATATTGTCATTGGCTAACATTAATGCTTAGTGTAGGTTCAACACTTACATAAATAATTGATAATTAGTTCATAAGCTTCAAATGTAGCCAATAGAAACCAATGAAAAAAATGGTAAGAACCAATTCAACGTACGAAAACGGATAATTTTTTAACATTGTCATTGGAAGCACTAATAATAAGACCTGCGAAGCTGTATAGAAATGGAAGCCTATGGTTTTGTGCTTCCACATAAGGTAAACGCCAATAAATGAGGCCCAAAATAAGATAGCTCCAGTTAAAAAATACCTCACCCCACCTGACATTAGCAAATCAAGACCTGGAATTGCCAATGTCTTTTCTTCATACATAAGCCTGATTTCATCGAACAAGCCGGCATAAAAAGAGTAAGAAAAAGCCCCTATTCCACTACCTATAAATGACAAAACAAGCATTACCGCAAGACGATCAGGTCTGCGACGCACGCGTAATTGTTCGCCTTGGCTACTTGTGTCGGGGTTTTGAAAACTTGAATCCATATGTGTTAAACAAATCGAAATTAATATTATACATCAAAAAAGCAAGGAATGCCAAGTTAGCTGCTGTTCCTTGCTTTAATTGTTTGGGCACAAAAATACGATTATCCCAAGCAGCCTGTTACCTTTTCAACCTCATCAAGTATTTCGGTTGATTCAACAAGTTGTTTCATTGCGTTGTGATCGTCATACAATGGGCGGTCAATGTCAAGAAAATCAACATATTTGCGTATAACAGCATGGGCAGTTGTGGTGCCTGCGCCAAATTTATATTCCCTAAAATCAAGCGCTTGGGCAGCGGCCATAAATTCTATGCCCAATATACCATACGCATTATCAAGTATTTGGAAGTTTTTAAGAGCAGTATTCATGCCCATCGAAACAAAATCTTCTTGGTCAGCCGCAGCGGGTATGGATTGAATACAGGCAGGTGCTGAAAGAATTCGTTGTTCAACAATCTGCATATCAGCGGTATATTGGCTAAGCATCAAGCCCGAAAACATACCCGCCCCTTTGGTAAGAAAAGCGGGAAGACCAACGCTAAGCGCAGGATTGTTTAATCGGTTCATGCGGCGTTCGGAGAGTACACATATCATTGTGATGGCAGCGCCAGCCATATCCATGGGCAAGGCTACAGGCGTGCCTTGGAAATTGGCTCCTGACATTTGGATGTCTTCATCGGGGAAGAAAATAGGGTTGTCGCCTACACCGTTCAGTTCAATTTCAACTTGTTCTTTGGCAAACTTAAAGGCATCGTGTGCAGCACCAATAACTTGAGGGGTAGAACGCATTGAATAAGCATCTTGTACTTTGCATTTGATGCGGTTTTCGGCCAGATCGCCTCCTTGTACCACTTTACGTATTGCTTCGGCGCTTCGTACTGCACCAGGGAAGCCTCTAACCTCATGAATACGTGAATGATATGGTTTCATGTTTGCTTTAAGGGCTTCAAGTGACATAGCAGCAGCTATTTCGGCTTGCTTCAAAAATTTGTTGGCATCGTATAGGAAAATAGCGCTCATGGCCGTAAGCACATTGCTTCCGTTTATGGCAGCAAGTCCGTCGCGGGCCATTAGTCCCGGAATAGCTATTTCTGCTTGATCCATAGCTTCTTTTCCCGGAAGAAGTTGGCCTTTGTAGTAGGCCTTGCCTTCGCCCATGAGCAATAAAGCTATCTGCGACATGGGTGCTAAATCGCCACTTGCACCCACCGAGCCCTTCTTGCAAACATATGGAGTAACGCCTTTGTTTAGCATTTCAACATACGTAAGCGTAATTTCTGGCCTACATCCTGAATTGCCGTGGGCATGTACATTTATACGACCTAGCATTGCGCCTCTAACCCATTCTTCGGGCATTGCGTCCCCAATACCGGCAGCATGGTTATAAATCAGGTACTTCTGGAAGTCGCGGACTTGGTCGTCATTGAGTACAACTTCCGAAAACTCACCTATGCCGGTGTTTACACCGTACATAATTTCATGCGCTTCAATTTTCCGCTCGAGCATTGCCCTGCATTTTTCAATACGGATGAGGGCCTCCGGATGTAATTCGATTTTTTCGTGATGCCTGGCCACCATAACAACATCTTTAATGGTTAAGCCCGATCCTTTTATAATAATTGCCATCGTAGTATGATTTTGGTTTAGCAAACCAAAGTACGGGAATATTTTTGAATCGCTAAAGGATTTACTGCTATTTTTGCAAAAATCTTACACCTTATAATTAATGTATGCAAACGATTGAGGAAGCCCTAAAGGCTATTGAAAATGCCCAAGCTTTAATGGTGTATTTTTATAGCGAAGAATGTGCGCCTTGCAAAGCACTTCGCCCCAAAATTGAAACTTTCCTGAATGAGGAGTTTCCACGTTTTGAAAAGCTGTACATCGAAGGGACTTCAGCCCCAAACCTCACCTCCCATTTTGGGGTTTTCGGGTTTCCAACCATTCTTTTCTTCTTTGAAGGCAAAGAGTATCGAAGATATGGTAAATCAGTATCATTAAACCAGTTAGGGCTTGAATTGGAACGGGTTTACAACCTAGTGTTTGAATCTTAGGTTATACCCCATTCACGGGTTTTGAGTTGAAAACCCAGCATTTTTAAGACTCGTTCAATCATTGGTTCGTATAACTGCTCGATGCTGGCCGGATGGTGGTAAAAGCTAGGGCTGGCTGGAAAAACGATACCACCGGCTAAGGTTAGCTGTTCCATGTTGCGGATATGGATGAGGTTATAGGGTGCCTCGCGAACAACAAGGATTAAGGGCCTTCGTTCCTTTAAAAACACATCAGCAGCTCGCGTAATCAAATCATTCGAAACACCATTGGCAATCCGGCCCAAGGTCCCCATCGAGCATGGGCAAATCACCATCGCATCATAAAAAGCTGAGCCCGAAGCCATTGCTGCAGTGAAATCATTGGGTTTAAACAACTTAAAGGGAGTTCCGGCAACATCAATGCTGCCAACCTCAAATTCTACTACTTGTTGGGCAGTGGCCGATATTACCACATCACAACGATCAACTTGCTGGGCATTGGTCTTTATGGCCCGTAAGAGTTGTTGGGCAATAAAACTTCCACTGGCACCTGTTATAGCCACAGCAAGGCGTAAGCTGTTTTGATTCATGATGGCCTTAAAACTGATATTGTACACTCAAGGTTAACACATCGTTGTATTGGCCTGCATTTCCCAAGCGTTTTACACCAGAGGCATGGTCGCGCAGCGGTATTAGGGAGTTAACCGAACGAAAGTTTGCCCTAAAATGCTCATTAAGCGTATAGTTTAAGCCAATGATAATGTTAGCAGCATGGCGGTGAAACTGGTTTTCGCCTCCAACATTCGTAAAACCGTTTGCTTCTTCATAATAATCAATCAAGTAGCCATAAGACAGGCCTCCCTCGAAGGACAGTTTCTCATTGTAGAGGTATTTGTAAAGAAAAGGAACATCAACATAGTTTAGTCGCAGGAGGTACGAGGTGTATGCATTCTTCTCGGTAGGGTTCATGCGGCTACCTTTTTGTGTATAAGCTAATTCCATTTGAAACATGGAGTTTTGGCCAAATTTGAAATTGGCAAACACTCCGCCCGTAATGCCAGCCTTATCATAGCCTGAACACACATCTCCAGCCACTTGAGTGCCGTTTATGCCAGCTAAAACGCCTCCTTTAATATTTTGAGCGTGTGAAGGAAACACAAGAACCAAGAGCGCCCAAGTAAGGATAAAAACGTTTGCAAACAACCGATTTTGAGCTAAACAAATTACTTTATGCGCTGTGATGCCGCATTTGGTAGGGCTGGTAAAAAAAGCTAATACGTTATTCATAAACCGAATATTTTGACGGTAAAGATAGGAATTCTTGTAAATCCTAAGACTTACTTTTTTAGGAATGAAAACCCAAGACTTGTTAACGATGTTGTTAGCCGGCCATGATACAAACCAACTGGCAACGCGCCTATAGGAATTTGAATCGGTATTTCAGAATAAGTGCCTTGATGGACACACTTGCCTTGAGAATTGTAAATCTTTAGCTCATTGCCGGATGTGCCATCCGTTTCAATATGAAGAATTTCAGTGGCAGGATTGGGGTAAACATGGAGATTTGCAAGTTTGTTTGGTTCGTTAAGGGAGGTGTATTCAAAAAAGCATTCGTTGTAAGCCGGATCGTGATAAATTACTTGCCCACTTTGGTTGAAACAAAGCAAAAGTTCGCCACCACAGGCCCCACTTTGGTGGGCAATGCCCGCGTTATGGAAGCCCCAAAGGCTGCCAATTCCTTCAACCCAAGTTTCGGTTTGCCAACTTACCGAGTCCATTAATACGATGCGCTTCCTAAATTGGTTATCAAGCATAATGCTATCAACTTCAACTACATACAACTCAAATGGAACCCCAAGAAAGTTATTGTTCTCAACGTAAGCTTTCTCACCAAGGCTTAAACCAAAATCGTAAACCAAGCCTTCTATTTCCGGAAATAGTGTCCGATACCAACACTGGCCAGTTAGCGTGTCTTCGCGGAAAAACCCATACAACTCCCAATCCTGCATTTCACTATTCGATGAATAATAGTAGCAGCTGTAGGTTAATCCATTAAGTATGGTATCGCCTTGAAACTTATAATAGTTAGACGAAAAGCTGCTCCCAGTTGGGTTGCAATGCACTTCGAGCGAGCTCCACCATCTATCCGTTTTTATCATTGGCAGGAATTGGGCTTTGGTATTCGACATAAGCAGTAAAGCTGCAATTCCAAATATGAGTTGCTTAATCATAGTAAATCGTATTTGGGGGATTACTTCAACAATAAAAGTTACAACATGTTCACAATCAAATAGTCGTCATATGCCATTAACACTTATCTTTGCACAAAATGATGATTTAATGAAACGGATCTTTACGGCTTGTAAAATCACTGCGGATGAACATTTGATTGCATTCATAAAAGAAACGCAGCGTTGCTTTGCGGGTTCAGCCATAAAATGGGTTGAAACACATAACATGCATCTAACACTATTGTTCTATGGGGATACTGATAACCTGCAACTTAAAAAAATTGCGGATGCCACCAAACCTGTTGCAGACCAATGCAAGAGATTCTCACTTTTTACGTCCAAACAAGGATTTTTTGGTACGGCTACCAACCCCAAGGTGCTATGGTTAGGGTTGGATGAACCTACGGGAGAATTGGTAAAAGCACAGCAAAAGCTTAAAAAAGCGGCATTGATTGATGGAATTCAACTTGATGACAAACCTTTTAAAATGCACTTGACACTTGGAAGGATAAACAGGGGTGTAACTGAGCCCATGTTGAAGCACTGGCTAAATGCATCTAATGCATTCGCTCCAAGCGCTTTCGCAATACCTGAGATTACTATTTACGAAAGCCTGCTAACCCCCAAAGGCCCAATTTACAAGCCAATTACCGTTTTTAAGCTCGCATAAGCCAATAAATGGATGGCAAAACCCATTCGTCCTGCTGGTTGTATAAACAGGGATTAAGGCATTTAGCAGCGCACGAAAGTCAATCAGGCGCAGGAAATGCTTATTGTTCACTATTTAAGAGTAGGCTGCCCTTACATATCACATTATTATGCGATAAACGATGCCAATGGTTGGCTGTATAATTGCTTAATTTTGAACGTTAGGCCTTAACCGGCCTTTGATTCCGTATAAATTATTAAACCATTGTATATGAAAAGGTTAATATGGGTAAGTGTTTTGCCGCTGTTGTTCATTAGCCTGCTGCAAGCACAAAGTTTTAAAAAATATGCTGTAATAGTTGGTGTGGCTGATTACCAAGGTTCGGGAATGGATTTGCGTTATTCTGATGACGATGCTTACCGTTTTTATGCCTACTTACAGAGTTGCGAGGGCGGTGTTGATGCGGCCAACATCTCGGTGCTAATTGATGAGGCCGCCAACAAAAGCAATATCTTGGCAACCATGGAGCGGGTTTTTGCCAAGGCCGGCCCCGAGGATATGCTCATCTTTTATTTTTCGGGGCATGGCACAGAAGGAGCTTTTTGTCCGGAAGATGCTACAAATCAGTATTCAAGTTTGTTGTCGCATGACGAAATTAAATCGGTTTTTAAACGACATCCCGCAAAGTATAAGATTGTTTTTGCAGATGCCTGTTTTTCGGGAAGCATATATGAGGGCAAACCTACCCAGTCCAGCTCTGCTCCCACAAGCCAAGAAACCAATATTGCCATCATCATGTCATCGTCAAGTACCGAAACATCCCAAGAAAACGTCAAGATACGCCAAGGAGCGTTTTCATATTATTTGTTAAAAGGGCTGAAAGGGGCTGCTGACCGAAACAGCGATAAAGTGATTACGCTTGTTGAGCTTTTTCCGTATATAAAAGCCAACGTGCTAAACTTTACCCAAAACAAGCAAACTCCTTTTATAATAGGCAATGCATCACAGGAAATGCCTGTCGGATATATAAATCAATAACTTTCTTGGTATGAAATGGAGGTTAGCCAATCCAATATGTTTTTCGGAAACGGGCAAACGGAAGAACAATCAGGACAGCCTGTATCCAACAGCCGATGCTGAAATAATTGTTGACGGTTTGTACATGGTTTGCGATGGCATGGGTGGAGCTTCCAATGGCGAAGTGGCCAGCAAACTTGCGTGCCAGTGTTTATCGGATTGGATTGCAAGCAATCCCGCAGCAGTTGTTGATGAACAGCAAATGAACGATGCTTTTACTTATATGAGGCATCGATTTAATGAATATGTTGTATATCATCCCGATGCAATGGATATGGGCACAACCATGGTGTTAGCCAAGGTTCACGAAAAGGGTGTTTCGGTGGCCCATTGTGGTGACAGCCGTTTCTACCACTTTAGGCAAAATAGCTGTTTGTTTAAAACCTTTGACCACACACCCGTTAATGACTTAATACGAAATGGGATTATAAAACAAGAAGATGCAAGTATGTACCCCCGATCTAATGCTATTTCTAGGGCCATCCAAGCTAGTCCACATAAATTTTGCGTAGCGGATGTTGCACATTTAACCAATATTGAGCCCGGGGACGTATTAATGCTTTGTTCTGATGGCGTTTGGAGCTGTTTTACCACCAAAGAACTAATTGAGTTGTTTTCATCGCCCATGCTGTTGGAAGAAAAGGCAGAAATAATTAAAAAGATTTGTGAGGCCAATTCAAAAGACAATTATACGGCCATATTATTAAATGTTTTACCAATATAAATATTAACCATACGTAAAATTATTAAATGAATTTGCAGATTGAATTAAAAATCGGTAGGGCTGACACAAACCATTTGGTTATTAAGCACCCTAGGATAAGTGGCCATCATTGTTTAATAAAAGCCATCGATAATGATTGTTACCTTATTGAAGACATGGGAAGCACAAATGGGACCATAGTGAATGGCAAACGCGTTTTGCAGCAATTAATAAACAAAGATGATGAAATCCTTTTAGGAGATTTTAGCTTGAATGTTGAAATTGTGTTTTATTTGTTCAAACAAAAGCCTTTACCCACAAGCTCTTCGTACGAAGATTTGGAAAAGCAAATTCAAGTTTGCCGTGACTTTGAAAAATTACAGGAAGTTTATGAGCACTACATTAAGGCAAAGCGAAAAACGATACAAGGAAACAGTCTTGCAAGTACTGGTATAAGGGCAGGATTATCATTGGTGCCAGTAGTAGGTGCAGCGCTTGGTACTTTGGCAACTGGTGCCATGGGAAATGTGCAGCTCAAGATTATGGAAATTGAAGAACAATACAAAAAAGACTATATATGTCCATCATGTTTTAAGTTTCTGGGGGCTGAACCGTACGAAAACCTATATAAAAGAGGGTATTGTTCTTTTTGCAAAGCTAAGTGGCGAATATAAAATCAAAAATTTAATAATCAATTAACAACAACCATCATGGAAAAACCAGAAAAAAAAGATCAAGAATTTAACCTTGAATCAAACGACCCTATAGTTGTAAACGATGTAGCAAGTTTGCCCGAAAACAAACAGCCCACCATCAATAAACAAAAATCGGCGATAAAAATTGCCGGGGCTGCACTTGGTGGCTTTGTGGCCGCAACGGCACTTCATGCAAAACCTTTAGAAGAAGTTGCTGGTGAAGAGGCTGAGCTTTTTGATGCAACCGAAGAAATTATTACAGATGCCGAATTTGCATCAGATAACCAATCATTTAATCCAAACAGCGCACCAATTGCCCAAGGCGTTAATGATTCAATGAAATTTGATGAAGCCTTTGCAGCTGCGCGGCATGAAACAGGCCCTGGCGGCGTTTTTATGTATCACGGCGAGTATTATACTACTTTCTACGCCGAAGAATTAGGTGAAGATGGCAATCCTATTGTTGACTACCAAACTGTTGCAGAGCATGACCTTCCAGCAACTGAGTATGTAGCGCCCGAAGTGGAGTATTCATCCGAGAGCAATAGCACAAACCAGCAAACAGAAACCTATCATACCATGGCCGTTGATTCAAATGCCGATGGTGTTGTGGACGCCGTAATGGTTGACATTAATGAGGATGGTAGTGCCGATGCCTTTTTTACCGATACCGACGGTGATGGTGTTTTGTCAGAAGCTGAAGTTCAATACATTCACGACCCTCAGTCATTAACTCAACCGAGCCAGGCTGCCGATCCTTCGGTTATGTCAGTTGATACCAATGCCGATGGAGTGGATGATGTTTTGCTGATGGATGCAAACCAAGATGCTTATGCCGATGCTATTGGAACAGATGCAAACAGCGATCATCAAATAGATGAAAGCGAGGTGGTGATGCTTGATGCTGCGACGGAAGTAGGTGGCAATGAAGTTATTTACGAGGGGGAAGTGGCTTCCGATATGCCCGAAGATGTATCGGATGCCCAGCTAGATGCTCAAATTGACGATGTGGCCAACTTGGATGAGAATTTTGATGAGTACAACGATTGGGCTTAGACTGTCGCGTTGCCAATCGCTTAGCATCCAAATTAACAACTAGTTTTAACCATCCTAAACGGTCATCCAAAATACTGGGCTGGCTTAATTTAGAAGATTGATACTTTTTACGCAAAACACCAAACCATGTTGCAGATAATCTGCCCTTCGTGCAAAAAGCAGCTACAGCTTGCTGCAGAAAAAATCCCTCAAGATAAAACCCGCGCCATGATAAAATGCCCTGGTTGTCAAAAAATTATAACGTTTGATATCCCACGGAAGCAACCAAAGCCAGAGGCAATAGTACCAGAAGATCATACAGAAATTAGCACCAGCAATGTGTCGTCTTCGCTTATAAAATCGAGGCATAGGCTGGTCGAAAAAACTACAGGAATGGTTTTTAAACTGGTTGAAGGCATAAATGTCTTAGGGCGAAAAGGAAGCCCTGCCATTGAAAATGGTGACAAATATATTAGTCGAAAGCACTGCATAATTGAAGTAAAAACCATGAACGGCTCGCAAATAGCCATATTATATGATGATGGTTCGCTAAATGAGAATGGGGAGCCAAGCACCAACGGAACTTTTTATCGGGGTACAAGGCTCACCAAATTCGACAAATTTGTATTGGTAGATGGCGATGAGCTTAAGCTTGGTCAAACGGAGTTTATCTATCACCGGTAAAAAGCTGCTTTGGGTGCATTTTATGCTAACCTTCGTTTTGCGTACTTTTACAAACCAAAACCGTAAACTTTGAATGCAAAACAGCCCTCTGTACTGCTTATTATTCCTCCCTTAACACAGCTTAACACGCCTTATCCGGCCACCACGGCTTTAAAAGCTTTCTTGCAACAAAAAGGGGTGCGCGTTTGGCAGGTTGATTTAGGTATTGAGCTCATTAACAGGCTTTTTACAAGCACAGAATTGAGCAAAGTCTTCGTTGCCGTTCGCGCAATGCCAAGCATTTCAGAAAGTGCTAAACGAGTATTAGCGCAAAAAGAGGCTTACCTAGCCCGGATTGATTATGTAATGGCCTTTTTAAAGAATCCAGACACAGTTACAGCCTTAATGCTTGTAAAACAAGGCTTTCTTCCGCAAGGCGCACATTTTAACAACGATGCCGATGAAGAATGGGCTTTTGGCGTAATGGGCACTACCGATAAGGCTAAGCGCATGGCCACATTGTTTTTGCTTGATATAGCCGAATTCATCAGAGACTGTATTTGCGAACATTTTGAGTTGGTGAAATATGGCGAAAAACTTTGCGCCAGCCTCCCCGATTTTTCACCCTTAAAGCATGCCCTCGACCAACCCGAGAGTTTGATTGATAAGCTAATGCTTACTATTCTTGATGAAATTCTGGTGGATGAAAAGCCGGTTTTGGTAGGATTTACCGTACCATTTCCGGGTAATTTGTATGCAGCCTTGCGCTGTTCGGCATGGGTACGTACAACGTATGGTATAAAAACTATTATAGGTGGCGGATACCCAAATACCGAATTGCGGTGGATGAAAGATGCGCGGCTTTTTAACTACGTTGATTTTGTTGGCTTTGATGATGGCGAACAGCCTTTGTGGTCAGTAGTGCGCCATGTTATAGGTCAAATTGATGTAAAACAAGTTATTAGGTGTGCTTTTCGAGATAATGGGCAATTGTTTTTTACCGAAAATGAAGCCGAAGAGGAAGCTGCTTTTAACCAACTTCCTGTCCCCGATTTTGAGGGATTGGAAAGAAGCAAGTATTTGTCGTTGAATGAAGTAACCAACCCTATGCATCGGCTTTGGGGCGATGGTTTCTGGAATAAGATGACCCTGGCCCACGGATGCTATTGGGCTAAATGTGCTTTTTGTGACACCACACTAAGCTATATAAAACACTATAGCAGTGTACCAGCAAGCAGTGTGGTTGATAAAATGGAAGCCATCATCAAGCAAACAGGTTCAACAGGATTCCATTTTACCGATGAGGCGGCGCCACCGGCACTATTAAAAAACATCTCACTCGAAATTCTAAAGCGCAGATTAATAGTTAGTTGGTGGACAAACATCCGATTTGAAACAGCCTTTACACCGGGATTATGCCAATTGATGTCAAAAGCAGGGTGCATAGCCGTAACGGGCGGGCTTGAAACCGCCAGCGACCGCTTATTAACCCTCATGAACAAAGGTGTAAGCCTGGCTCAAGCTGCCCGTGCCACTGCCGCTTTTTCGGATGCGGGTATTATGGTTCATGCCTATTTAATGTATGGTTTTCCAAGCCAAACTTTGGCAGAAACGGTTGATTCATTGGAAATTGTAAGGCAGCTTTTTGAGAATGGTTTTGTACAATCGGCTTTTTGGCATAAATTCGCCTTAACAATACATAGCCCCGTAGCAAAAAATCCAAAATCTTTTGGTATTCACGTACTTGATAGCTCAGTTGCTGATTTTGCAACAAACGAAATACCCTATATTGACCGCTCGTTAGGGAATGACTTAAAACTTGCAAAACCTTTAAACAAGGCCGTTTACAACTATATGCATGGTTTGGGGTTCGAAATCCCGGTTAATGAGTGGTTTGGTTTTAAAGACCCTAAAACCAAGATATTGCCTGATTATATTCAACAACTTGGAAAGCATTTACCTGACACCACCAGCTTAAGTCGCAAACACATGGTTTGGTTGGGTAACGCATTTGAGTTAGAATTGCTGCCTAAAAAGGATAAGGCCTACATCCAATTTAGCGGAGCAGCGCAATCTACTCGGATTTTGATACCGCTTAAAATTGGTCAGTGGTTTCTTGAAAATGCTTTGTCCTTTGATCCAGTGGAAGGTACGCCATTAAGCGTAACTAATTTTTTTGCCAAATGTAGTGAGCTTTATGGGTTAGAACCAGCTGAAGTAGTATATAGTAAATGGTGGAATGGTTTGACAAACAATGGATTGTGTGTGATTTAGCCTGATTTGCATCTTGAGCTGCTTACTTTCTTATTTTTGCACCTTAAAACCTAAACCCGATGGAGAACAAGCAAGTTCGTAAAATTGAGCAAATTGCATTAAGGATAGAAGGCTCTTTGTTGACGTTTGAAATGATTCTACTCCCATTAATTTTGGTAGGTGCCGTACTAGTTTATACCGGAAAAGTTGCTTTGGGCATACCCATAGGTTTTGGGGCAGCCATGATACTTACCATGATTTATTTTTTTAGGTGGTTTTATCCGGAATTGGCGACCCCTTTACATGGTTTTATGTTTAAGTTGCTTTCGTTTACGTTAGCCATTGGAACGCTGGGTGCTGTGTTTACACTATTCCATATGGCTAATGGTAAGCTATTTATAGTAATAGCCTTGGCCGATGTGCTTGTAAGTGCGGGATTTTGGCTTTTCTTTAGAAATAAAGTAACAAGTAATCAATTGATTGCGAAAGGCGATGCAATTAGATTACTGCTGGTTTTTGTGATTTGTGCAGTTTTGTTAATGGTTGAACTACCGGTTCCTGAAGCTTTTTTACAGCCCATTGTTATTGAATAGCCTACGTATTAAGCAAAAAGTGCAATTAGCGTGATGCCAAGCAACGCTACAATAGCTAAAGCCATATAAGTAAGCCTTTTGCGAAATTTTTCGGCTTTTCCTTTGTGAACTTGGATTTCATTACGGTAATTCCTGATATCCAGAATGGTATTGACGGTTTTTGAGAGGTTGTCGAAAAAGGCATCATCTTTTACGATATAGTCATTGGCACCTTTTTTAAGGAGGGTGAGGGCTACGGCAATTTCGGTTTCTGATGATAAAATGATAACAGGTGTTTTCTTGAAAAACAGCAATTGCTTGCTTGGGTTACGTAGTATAGCAAGTATCTCAGCCCCGTTTTTGGCATTGGCATCAACGCTATTCAGATTAAAGT
>CAZKHA010000095.1:0-13207 GCA_964552325.1 uncultured Bacteroidales bacterium | reverse complement strand
CACAAGCAAAACAGGCTGGCACCTTGCAGCACCAGCCTGAAAAAAAACAAAGCATATGAAAACAATTCAAAACATCCTTCCCCGTAGGGAAGAATTTCTTATTCAGTTTCGTAAATGTAATTTACGTCCCTGTAACCTGGTATTCCAGGTAAATACCAATCGCTATATTGTGCGCCAGCGCTTTCGGCCCATTGGCCAAACATCAGGTACCCATCAATAATGGCCGATTTCTCAACCGAATAATCAAATGTGGAAGGCAACAAAATACACCACGGCAAGTTGTTGCTGGTTTTATACCATTGCCCTGCACCGGCTTGCGAATTATCGGCACCCGTGCCAAACAGGGAGGCATCGGCCAAGGTTGTGGGGGCATGGTCAATCATATGGATTTCGCGGCCACGAACCTGGTTTACGATAATAAAGGGGTTAAACGGGGCACTTCCGATACTGGCCAACGAAACAGGTGTTGCAAGGGCAACATGAATTTGAAGCGTATCAGGCGTTACATATAGCGATCCGGGGGTTGTATTTACACCCGTGCCCGAACCCGGGTGGGGCAGTTGCTTAAATAGATTGTCCGAAACAATCACCACGGCCTTGCTTTGACCCGCTTCGGTGTTGTTGCCCGAAAAACTGAGGTAGTTCTCGGTGATGGATTGCCCTGTGATAGAACCAACGGCAGCAGGTGACATGTTCATTTCAAAACCAAACCCATTGTGAAAGGAGGCGCCAATGGCTTTAACACTAAACTTTGAGTACATATCAACCAACTTATAATCGGCACTTAACACCATTTTGTGTTGCAGGGCTATCACCAGGTCGTTAAAATCATAGTCAGCCTTATACGGCCAGTTATCTTCAAATGCCAAGGTTGCAAACGCGTTTGATGCAGGGTAATACAGGTTGTAAGCGCGTGCTGCATCGGCTGGATATTCGTCTTCGGCATCAATAACGCCGTCGTTATCGGCATCTGGATTGGGACCGGTGGCCACAATGTTATCATAAAAGATATAACCGCCGTAATTGTTAATCCATAAAAGTACTTCGCAGCTTGCTGTTCCGGCGGGCATGGTGGCCGAAACCATGTAGTTTTTCCAGGAGGTGGAAGGCGACAATTCTTCAACTGCAATGGTGCTTATGGGGAACCCACCAGCATTGCGCGGAACCAAATAGAGCCAAACATACTTGGCGCCACTGCCTGACACTTTTATATCGCCGGTTAAGGTAATAAGCTGGCCCGCAGAGGCTGTAATTAGCTGGGCAACCCCGCCATAAATGGTAGAACCAATACGCAAAACCTTATTCCCACCATCGTTGTATTGTTGTGCTTTGCCGGCAAGTTGGCTTGTTATCATCCATTGTTGGTTATAAGTCATAGGTGAAGACCAGTGTGCAATACTCCCAAAGCTATTGTTGTCAAAGGTTCCGTTGGTGAGTAAATTGGTGGCGAGTTGGCTTTTTAACGTAGAGTTACTCGAGATACCACTTGCTGAAGCTGTTGGATCAACTTCAGAGGCCTTAAACGAACCTTCGGGTGTTGGAGGCGGATCGGTGGTAAGCGTAGCACCAAAATTAACCGTGTAACCACCGTTGTTTGAACTTTTTAAGGCGGAGTTCAAATCCAACTCCACGGTTCCACCCATCGAGCGAGCATAAAGCTTGCTTACAAATTTGGGCACCTCAAAACTAGCCGCATACCGCCCTTGGTGGTCGCTCAATCCTGAATGAACGATGTATTGGGTTTGGTTGGCTAGGTAATAAAAATCAACTCGTCCGCGTATTGCCGCATAGTCAACGGTGTAAGGCAGCGTAACATCAACCTGTATAGCTTTGGAGTTATCAAACTTAAAGGTAGGACTAATCACCAACTCGTCCATGGTTTTTTTGGTAGGGTCAGGCGTTGGGTCGGTATCATCTTTTTTGGCGCAGCTAGCTAAAAATAGCACGCCAATTAGCAGAAAAATGAGTCGAACATGTTTCATAGCTCAGGGTTTTATTGGGATTATCTACAATCATACCAAAATCAGATTCTTGCTACAAAGCAATCAAATACAATGCTTTGTAAAAGTACTTGGCCAGCCTCGAATCTATATGGTAGAAAAAGCAACACAAAATGCAAAGGTAGCTGCAAAGTTGGCAAATTAGCGAAGTTAGGCCGTTTTTTTATACCTTAAAATAGCTATCGTATTGGCTAAAAGCGCATATATGCCAATGGCCATAAACAGTCCCTTGATATCATTAAACCCAGAACCCTTAAGCATAACCATGCGCAATGCCTTGATATAATAGGCCACAGGGTTAATCCGGTTAAACTCCTGTGCCCAATGGGGCATGCTATCGGTTGGGGTGAACAAACCACTTAACAAGATAAAGATGACCAAGAAAAACCAGGCTATAAACATGGCTTGCTGCTGGGTATCGGTAAAGGTAGAGATGATAAGCCCGATGGCCAACACCACCAACAAGTAAACGGCCGTGATGAGGTAAACCAATCCGATGTTTCCTAAAAAAGGAATATCGAAAACCAATTTAGCCAACACCATCCCAAACGACATGATTACCATCGATATAATCCAAAAGGGCAGCAATTTGCCAATGATAAACTGGTAGCGCTTGATGGGGGTTACGTTTATTTGCTCAATGGTTCCAATCTCCTTCTCCTTAACCAGGTTCATGCCCGATAAAAACATACCAAGGATTGTAACCAAAAGCGCCAAGATTCCGGGCACCATATAGGTTTGGTAATTGAGTTCGGGATTATACCAGTACGAGTAGTTGGTTTGTATGGGCAAAGGAAGTTTATCGACGCCCAAAAAATTGGTTACCAGCTTATTATTATAGGCCGCCACAATTGATTGGGCATACCCCATCCTTACGGCAGCGGCACTTCCATCTACAGCATCTGACAGCACTTGTACCGAAGCTTTTTTGTGTAGCTCGAGGTCGGCGGCAAACGTAGCCGGAATGATGAGCACCTGATGCGCTTTCGAGTTCAGCAGCAACGCCTCTGCAGCATTAAAATCATCAACATAGGCGGCGATCTCATAAAATGTGCTGGCCTCAAACTTAGCAATAAGCTGCTGCGATTCCTGCGAATGGCTTTGGTCAAGGATGGCGATACGGGTAAGTTTGATTTCGAATGTAGCCGCGTACGACAATATTAACAATTGAAATACGGGTATTCCGAAGATAATCTTGGGCATAAACTTATCGCGAAATATTTGGATAAATTCTTTCTGGATGATATATAATATGGTACGCATCAGGCCAATCGGATTTTAAATTTCTTAACACTCAAGGCTATAAAGAACAAGGTCATGCCCACCAAAATCAAGGTTTCTTTCCATAAGTATCCTATCCCCACACCTTTCACCATGATTCCTTTTACAATTACAATAAACCAACGCGAGGGCATGATATTGCTGATAAGCTGCAGCACGGTAGGCATATTCTCAATCGGGAAAATAAAGCCGCTCAATAGGATAGTTGGCAGCATGAGGGCGAACATCGAAAGCATCATGGCTACTTGTTGGGTGCGGCTTACCGTCGAAATAAAAATGCCCAGCGATAACGACATAATTATAAACAAGATACTTTCGGCCAATAGCAACAGCATGCTTCCACGCACCGGCATGGCGAACACCAGCCACGCGACGAATAGAATCATTAAGGCGTTAGCAAACGAAAGAATGACATAAGGAATGACTTTCCCTACAATAATTTGCAAAGGCCTAAGCGGCGACACCAAGAGTATCTCCATGGTTCCCAGTTCCTTTTCGCGGGCAATGGAAATGGAGGTCATCATGGCCGAAACCAGCATCAAGATTACGGCGATGGTGCCCGGGACAAACATAAACACGCTGCGCAGTTCTGGATTGAAGTACATGCGCGATTGGTTTACGAGTTCGATGGGCATTTTCAACTGCTCCCACTGCTCCTGTTGAAAATCCATGATGATGCCACTCGCATAATTGGTTAAAATACTTGCCGTGTTTGGATCGGAAGCATCGGAAATCAGTTGAATTTGTGCCGTTTGGCCGTTTTGCGCCTTTTTTTCGAACGAACTGCCTATAACAACAGCCAGCTTTATTTTCCCGCTTTTAAAGCCCGGTTCAATTTCGTTAACCGAGGCAAGGTTGGCAACCAATTTAAAATAGCCCGACGAAACCAATTTATTCACAATCTTTTGCGACATGGCATCTTTTGATTGATCCAATACAGCGATTCCGGCATCCTTTATCTCGTTGGTGATGGCAAACCCAAAAATCAAGATTTGTATGATGGGCATACCGAACAAAATCAGCATCGAGCGCTTATCCCTAAAAATATGGAACATCTCCTTAATAATAAATGCTTTCATATCATTCTGAGTTTCGTGCAAGTTTAATAAACACTTCTTCCATATTGCTACATCCGTAGGTCGATTTTAGTTTTTCGGGTGTGTCCAGGGCTACAATCTTGCCATCAACCATCATCGTAATCCGTTCGCAGTATTCGGCTTCATCCATGTAATGCGTTGTAACAAAAACGGTTATTCCTTCATTGGCTGCATCATATATCAAATCCCAAAATTGGCGACGGGTAATGGGATCTACCCCACCGGTGGGCTCATCCAAGAAAACGATGGCTGGCTTATGAAGGATTGCTACCGAAAAGGCCAGTTTTTGCTTCCATCCGGCAGGCAGGGAGCCAACTATCTTGTTCCGCATCTCTAACAGGCCTAGCTTTTGGATAAAAGCCTCTGACCGTTCTTTGATATCGGCGGTGCTTAATCCATAAATGCCCCCATAAAACCGGAAGTTTTCCCACACGGTCATATCTTCATAAAGCGAGAACTTTTGGCTCATGTAACCAATATTCTGTTTTATTCTCTCGGTTTGCGTATGGGCGTCAAATCCAGCTACATTAATATAGCCGGATGTTGGCTTTTGAAGTCCGCATAAAATCTTGATAGCAGTGGTTTTGCCAGCGCCATTGGCACCTAAAAACCCGAAAATCTCGCCTTTGTAAACCGAGAATGTGAGGTGATCGTTGGCCACGAAGCTGCCAAACTTTTTAACCAAGTCGCGCACCTCTATTATGTTGGTTCGTTCAGCCATTTGCAGGGGTGTTATGTTGCATCATTTCCATAAAACAATCCTCAATTTGAGGTTCAATACGTTCAATTTGAACGGTATCCTGCCCAATGGAATGCAAGTAATGCGTAAGTTTTGTTACATCGGAACCCGGTTTAAACGTAATATGCAGCGATTGCCCAAACGAAAACATACTATGTAATCCTTCGAACAAGCGCAATTGGGGCAATAAGCGCGCAATTCCCTCTAGGCGCAAGGCGTACAACTCCATTGGGTATGTGCTTCGTATGCCTTGTGGGGTGTCAACCTTCATTATGCGCCCGTCCTGAATAAGGGCTATACGTTCGCAAAGGCTGGCCTCATCCATGTAGGGTGTTGACACAAATATGGTGATGCCTTCCCTTTTAAGTCCGCCCAACATATCCCAAAACTCTTTGCGCGACACGGCATCCACACCGGTGGTGGGTTCGTCAAGGAACAACACAACGGGTTTGTGAATCAAGGCGCAGCACAAAGCAAGCTTTTGTTTCATGCCACCCGAGAGCTTTCCAGCAGGCCTATCCTTAAAGGGTTCTAAAAATTGATAAATGTCCTTGATAAGGTAATAGTTTTGTTGGATGCTGGTGTTGAAGATTTTGGCGAAGAAATTCAGGTTTTCTTCAACAGAAAGGTCTTGGTACAATGAAAACTTACCGGGCATGTATCCCAATATCCGTCGCAGTTTTTTATAATCGGTCACGGTATTATGCCCTGCCACTGTTGCATACCCTGTATCGGGCAACAGCAAGGTGGTAAGTATCCTAAAAAGGGTGGTTTTTCCAGCTCCATCAGGTCCTATAAGCCCAAACAGCTCGCCTTTGTTTACGGTAAGCGAAACGTCTTGTACGGCTTTAACCTGCGCATAAGCCTTTGAAACACCCACTATATTAATCATATCCATTTCAGCATTATTTTGCAGCAGTTGCAAGCACAACTTCGCCGGGCATGCCAATTTTTAGCATACCATTATTTTCCACAGCTACTTTTACGGCATACACCATATTTACGCGTTCTTTCTTGGTCTGTATAATCTTGGGCGTAAACTCGGCTTCTGACGAAATCCAACTTACCAAGCCTTCAACGGATGTTTTTTCGGTTTCATTCTTATCGATAAGTACCTCAACCTTATCCCCAAGTTTAAACGATGCCATTTGATCGCCCGAGAAATAGGCTTTTAGGGTCATTTTGTTCATATCGGCAATCTTAAACACAGGCTTGCCATAGGCTAGCAATTCACCTTGTTCGGCATACCGTGCCAGCACAGTTCCCTTAATTGGAACACGTATGGCACAGCGTTTAATGCTCTCTTTAACTTGGTTAATCTGGGCCTTTAATGCCTCTACTTCAGCTGATAAGCCAGTAAACTGGGAGTTAACCAAAAGCTCTTGCTTGTCGATGAGTCGCAGGCTCGACGAAATATCATCGAATTGTTTTTGGGTGGCAGCACCATCTTTTAGCAGGCGTTCAATACGCTGCTTGTCAATTAGGGCATTGGCTCGCTGTTGTTGGTACACATCAGCCTGGGCATTCAGGTTCAAGCGTTTCGATTCCAAGGCGCTCAGTTGGTTGGTCAACTGAAGTTTCTTAAGGACCAAATCGGTTGAATCAATTGTTCCAACCAGTTGGCCTGAATCATATACTTGGCCTTCTTCCAGGTTTAAATTCATGATTTTGCCGCTTGCTTCGGCTGATACAGTGATTTCGGTTGCTTCAAAGTTGCCGTATGCATCGGCAGTTTTCTCGTTTCGGCCACAGCTAAATAAGCTTAAAAGGGCAATTAATACCAACATGTATTTCGTTTTCATATTTGTAATAGATTAGTTATTCACACCAAGTAATTCATTGTACATAATTTTGGCATAGTTAAGTTGAAGCTTATGTACTTCGGCATTCAACTTGGCCGTAGCCTCTTCATTTATTCGCTGAACAAGGTCGGCACTTTGCAAAACCCCGTTATCAAACTGTGATGCAGCTTCGGCGCTTATTTTTTTTCTGGTTTCAATAAGTTCGTTGTCAGAGTCCATCAAATCCAAGAATTTTTGAATTTCGGCTTGTTTGGCGGCCAACTGCAACTGTATATTCATTGCGAAGGTTTGTTTTGCATATTCAATCGAAGTTGTTTTTAATTCGGCCACTTTGGCTTGATTGGTTGTTTGTTTCCAATTCCACAGCATCCAGTTAAACCGTATACCCAGCATAAAATAGGGGTCGAAATCGCTGCTGAGCATGTTTAAGCTTGGGCGGCCATAACCCGCTTGGGCAAAACCAGTTACCTTTGGCATTTTGGCCGTGCTGATAAGCTTTGCATTCAAGGAGGCTTTTGTTTGAAGCAAATCAAAGGCAATATAGTCAGGGCGGCTCGTGATTGTTAAAAGTTGGTTCTGTTCAATAGCTGGTAGTTCGGCTATCATTTGCTCGGTAATTTCCAAGCCTGTATAAATGGATAGCATTTTGGCTACGGCTTTTTGGGCTGACTCGGATTCGGTTTTACGCTGTTTGAGCAATAGGATTTCGGCTTTCAGGGTTTCGCATTGCGCGGCGGTTGTAGAGCCATTAGCAAAAGCCGATTGGCAAACCTTTAGTCGGGCTTCGAGGCTTTGTTGCATGGTTTGGGTGATGGCAATTTGTTTTTGCAAGAGATTTGCATTCAGGTATAGTTCGTTAATTCGTTGCCGAAGTTTGTACAACTCGGTGGCTAAATCATTCTTGTCAGCGGCCAATTGAACATCAGCTAACTGCCTATTTATGTTGGTTAAGCCGCCATCGTATATCAATTGGGTAGCATCAAGGTTTAGCTTGTACTGGTCTTTGGCCATCTCTGGGATTGAAATTCCCGGAAAGCTTATGGGCAAGGATGTAACGGTTGATTGCCACGAGGCTTGCCCACCCATTGCCAGGCTTGGCAAAAACGCTGCTTTGAGTGCATTACAGGTAAACTGATATGTTTGGTCATACAACTGTTGATTATTAACTAAAGGGAAATTCTTGGCCGCTGCTTGTTGGCAGGCATCCAAAGTTAAAACACCTTGTGCCGTCACCAGCCTCGAAGCTAGGATTAAAGCTATTACAATCAATCGTTTCATAAGATTATCGGGTCTTTTTTATACTATTAATAATAAATTTTGCCACTTCCGTTTTTCGCAATTGAATAAAATGATTAAACTCGTCCTCATTATTGGCAAATATTACCGACTTTAGGATAGGTTTCCCCACAAAAGGGAAGATGCAAAGGGCCAATATATTGACTATTAATTGCCGGGGGTCTATCTCATTTATTTTGCCTTCGGCTATTTCGCGGGTTACCTGCTGTATAAAAATGGAAGGGTTAAGGCCTGTTCCGCGTATAAGTTTAGCCACGCGATCTTCGTTATGGGCCAACTCGTGCAAAATAAACCCTGGGATAAACGGGTTTTTGGCCAAAGCGTCAATATACGTTGCGATGAACAACTCAATCTTTTGGAAGAGTGGCAAGTTTGAGTTAAGTGAAACGAGCATGGCCGGCACTATTTTCACAAACGTCTCGATAAATACAGCTTCAAAGAGTTTGTCTTTCGACCTGAAGTAGTAGTGAAGCAAGGCTTTGTTTATGCCTGCTTCCGTGGCTATTTCTTGCATACGGGCTCCATCGAAGCCTTTTCGTATAAATATTTCGCGAGCGGCATTCAGAATGGCAATCTCGGTAGTTGAATCATTAAGTTCCATGTTTTTGACCATTTGATTTATTCATATAGTTTAACTAATTGGTTAAACCAAGCGGCAAAATTACAACGAAATTCGAAAAAGTCAAGAGTTTTTTCAAAAAAAAATTTAATAACCTCTAATTCAATATATTATCAGAATGAAGCAGTAAGTGCTAAAGAGGTTTGAGTAAATCCTGATGGTTTGGATTCCATAACAAGGTGACCATGGTACCTGGGTTTTCGCTAACCGGGATAAAGTCATCGACTTGTATGCTAAGATTTTGCAGCTTTTTTGAATTACATATGCTCAAGTACGAATTAGCGATTCGTTTGCCATAACCATTTGATTTGCTTCCGATTTCGGCTGAACGCTGGCGTCCGATGCCATTATCAGTAACTATTATCTCTACAAACTCGCCGCGTTTACCAACCTTGATTCTGACCTTTCCTTGTTTATCAAGGTGTTTAATGCCATGTTTTACAGCATTTTCAACAAAGACATAAATTAACATGCGGGGAACGGCGACGCTATAAAGTTCTGGATTTTCAACAACGATTTCGAATTCAAACTTTTTCTCGAAGCGCTCACGTTCCAGGTCAAGATAGTTTTGCAGCTTTTCCAACTCCTCGCCCAAGGGTTTAAGCAAGCGTATATTAAATGTAAGGTTCCCACGGAGCATTCTTGCAAATTCTGTTATCATTTGGTAGCTCTCATCTTTCGAGCTGTGGTACAAGGATGCGCCAATCATGTTTAAGAAATTGAAAATGGTATGCAGGTCAAGCTGATTTAAGAAGGTGTTGAGCAAAACATCGGTCTTAAGCTTTTGCTTCCGGTAATTTTCGATTTGCCTTTGGCGCTTGATTACCATATAGATAAGCATAAAGATGATGAGGCAAAGGAAAATAAAAATTAGGATAGACAGGATGTTTTGGCTTTGCATGTGACAAATTAGCTAGGGAGGTGGCGACTCAGGATGTACTTTTTTAATTGCAACTACTGAAATTGAAACTGCTAAGATAAAAAAAAGCCTCCTTATATGGGAGGCTTTCAGTGTTATTTTTTGGGAAAAATTTACTTCACTACAGTCAACTTTTTAGTTGTAAGCACTTTACCATTCTGAACAACGGAGTACAAATACAAACCTGCATTCAAATCAGCAACAAATGCTGTGAGCGTACCTTTGGGACCATCGAGCTTAAGGTTTTTAACGGTGGCTCCTGTTAAATCGCTAATGCGAATAAAAGTTGTTCCGGCCACTGCGGGCAATTCGTACGAAAAGATTACTTTCTCGGTTACGGGGTTAGGATAGGTTTTAACAACAACATCCTTTGTAACTTCGGTAGTGCCTTCGCCCGAAGCATGCCCATCAAAAGCAACGTGGAACCAAATAGAATCTTGAGGATTGGCAGAGTTAAACACGCTATAGGTAACGGTAGAAATTCCATTGATTTGATTGGGAACATAATGGGCAGAGAATTCATTGGAAGTTTCGCCGGCGGCAATGGCCAAACCAGGAGATAAAGTTATGCTGGGTGGAAAACAGGCTCCCCAACAGAAGTACGAGTTTGTGCCGGCAACCATGTTCATTTCTTTTTTACGAACTACAAAAGTTCCTGCTTCACCACTGTTTTTTATTGCTGTTTCAAAAACAACTTCCTCGGTAAATACACCTGATGCTGTAACGGTTTGATTACATTGTATGCCAACGCCTTCAGCGCCTAATTGCAATGTTGTAGGCACATACACCACATTAACATAAACGCTGTCGTTGGTATTATGCGAATCAAAAAAACTATACCTAACTTCGGCATGTCCATATACAAGATTGCTGGTGTAATGGCCAGAGAATTCTGCATTTGTTGCACCTGGGGCAATGTTAAGGGCTTCGGGGGCAATCGTTACAAAAGGAGGAAAACACAACCCCCAGCAAAATACATCGGTGCTGCCTTCAGGCACATTTATTGGGGCCTTACGAGCCAAAACGTCTTTAGCAACAGCGGCAGTGTTTGTTACTAAAAGCTCAATAACAATCTCTTCGGTAGGAATTCCTGAAACGTAAATTGTTTCGCCAGAGGCAATAGGCGTACCATCGGCAGTGGCTAAACTAAAACTCTGGCTATGCACACGTGTAAATGCCAGTAAAACAAGCATAAAGAGTAAAAATCTTTTCATTATGACAAAATTTGGTTTGGTAAAAAAGTTTGGTTTTATAAACAGCGCAAAGTTACTAAAAAACTCTAGGTAACTCTAAACCCCGTAAACATTTACAGCACTACTAACACAAGCAATCGTCTATGGTTGCCCATTACGAAAAATGGATTTGCAGAAAACACGTACTTTTGCCATTACAAACCAACTTAAATCAACTACCAATGAACAAATTTTACCTTTTAGTACTTGCCTTTCTATCTTTTTCCTTTCATGCTATTTCACAACAAGTTCCACGGAACCAAGTAGTGATAGAGGTAGCTACGGGAACCTGGTGCCAGTATTGCCCAGGTGCTGCCATGGGGGTGGAAGAATTGATAGCCAATGGCTACAATGTAGCTGTGATTGAGTACCATGGAGGCGATGATTATGCCACCACAGCCAGCGATTATCGAAATAACTTTTACAATGCCACTGGTTTTCCTACCGCACATTTCGATGGTTTACTACCCGTGGTAGGTGGAAGCCAAACACAAAGCATGTACAGCTCGTACCTGCCAAAAGTCAACCAACGAAACAATGTATTATCTTCGTTTACACTAAACCTAACCGGAACAGCAACGGCGCGTTCATACGACATTAACATTACGGCTAACAAGGTTGCCATCACACCTAACCCTTCGTTAAGGCTGCATTTGGTTCTTACTGAATCAAATATAGAAGAAGCTTGGCAAGGCATGACCGAACTTAACTTTGTTGAACGCTTAATGATACCCGACCATTTAGGCACCCAGGTGAATTTTGCAAGTCAGTCCACTGTTACGACAGCCTTGGAATTTGATGTGCCGGATGAATGGGAAATTACAAATTGTGAATTGGTTGCATTTTTACAGGATAATTCTACCAAAGAAATCTTACAAGCCATAAAGGTTCCATTAACCGATATTCAACCTACATTAAACTACGACATAGCGCTTGCCAACCTTTCAAACATACCCCAATCTGTATCCATGGGAAGGCTTAGCCCACAAATAATACTGCGTAACGATGGTGCAACGGAACTAACCTCAGCAACTATTACGTATAACGTAAATGGGAGCACTCCAATAACCTATAATTGGACTGGCAGCATACCTTATTTAAGTAAGGATACCTTGGTTTTACCTGAAATTACGTTTACCCCTGAAAACCAGAACTCTATTCAGGTAAGTGTAAGCAATCCCAATGGCCAAGTGGATCAATATGCAGGCAACAACGAAAAAAGCCAGTCGTTTGGAATGGTAAGTTCCTACTTCCAAGCCCCTATTACCTTAGTGCTTCGTACCGATGAGCGCCCCCAAGAAACAACCTGGAAAGTATTAAACGAGAATGGGGAAATTATTAAATCAGGCGGGCCTTATACTGAACCCAATAAAGTAAATATTGTTCCATTGACTATACCAGACAATGGGGCATATCGATTTGTGATCAGTGATTTAGGTGGGAATGGCATCTGCTGCAAACATGGCACCGGTTTGTATAAAATAGCAGATAAAACCAGTCAAACCATTTATACCGGAAATTCGTTTTTACTAGAAGAAACCGTTGACTTTTTGGTTAGTGGCGTTACCGGAATTACAATGGCTTCAAATTCAACTCTTAATGTTTATCCAAATCCTGCATCAAGTTTTGTAAATATTGAGTTTCCAAACGGGTTTAAACATGGTGAGCAAGTGTACTTATATGATATAAGTGGGCGGATGGTTTATTCCAGTTCACAACTAACGGAGGGTGTTCTTACTATTCCACTAACTCACCTATCGAAAGGTATTTATAAGCTTACATACAGCAATCAAACGCAAACCTATAATCAAAAGATAATTGTAAACTAACTTCCTGATTAGTTGCATAAGAAGCCTCCAATTTTTGGGGGCTTTTTTGTTGTAGCTCATGTAATTTCGGGTAATCACAAAATCGATTCCTTACAGTGAACTGGTCTTGGGAGCTGCATTTTACGGATTACTGTATTGTTGGTTAACTGGAATAAAAAAATCGAGTAACTTGCCACGCTATGCTGTTATGGAGCATCCTTACGTATTGTTTACTAACTGCTTACAAATAGTTGCTTTTCTGAGTTTACGAATAGATAGCCATATTCATTTTTTTTGAATCGAATTAAAAGCTAACTATAGGGGGCTTCTAAAAATTCTATATTCGAGGCCTGCGACTGAGCTAAAACCGGAGTTTACATTGAGTAAATGAGGATTTTAGCAAAGGAGCATAAC
>CAZKHA010000094.1:0-13258 GCA_964552325.1 uncultured Bacteroidales bacterium | reverse complement strand
CATTATCATTTGCTTTGTTCAGATCTGATACATCACATTAGCCTGCTCATTACGGATACTCGAGGGCAGAGCATCTTCACATCTTCATTCCTAATTCTCAGAACTGTCGCTACGCACCAGCATCTTCAAATTTTCACATCCGCACATTCTCATGCCATCACCTTCGGCCTGTACAAGGCCATGAGCCAACCTCTTAATCATGAGTACCCTTCGACAAGCTCAGGGCAGGCTATTAGCACGCCAGCTCATTAGCCAATTAATTCCCACATCTTCACCCTTCGGCAGGCTCAGGGCAGGCCATTTCCACCCTTCGGCAAGCTCAGGGCGTGCTATCTTCACATTTTCCAATGGTTCTAATAAAATAATAGTAATTTTGTACCCCGAATTTAAAACCCTCAAAACTAAGCTAAAATGAAGAAATTGTTTTTGTTGTTCGTAATCGGCGCGGTGCTGGTTTCATGTAATTCAAAAAAGAAGGAAATTGAGCGCCTGCAAGCTAAAAATGACAGCCTTACGGCCCTGACACAACTCAAGGATGAGTCGTTGCTCGATTTTATTACTTCCTTTAACAAGGTTCAAGAGAACCTTGACTCTATAAAAGCCGTTGAAAACTTAATTACAGTGAACACTTCAGCAGGTGGCGAAATCAAGCAAGACGCTAAAGATCAGATAATGAACGATATTAATGCCATTCACGACTTGCTGGTGAAAAACAAAAAACTGGTAAACTCCTTACGCAACAAACTCAATAAATCGGATAAAAAGATTGCCGCCCTCGAGAAAATGATCTCCTTCCTGAACCAACAACTTGAAACAAAAGATGCTGAATTGGCCGTGCTTCGCGACGACCTTGCAAAAGTAAACATTAAAGTTGACCAACTAACCGTTAAGGTTGAAGAGCTTGAAGATGAAAATACGGCTAAGGCTCAAGATATTGAAAACAAAGCCAAGGTTATTGAAAGTACCACCAGCGAACTCAATACGGCTTATTATGCCATTGGTACCAAAAAAGAACTTATAGCCAATAATGTTATTAGCAAAGAAGGTGGTTTTATTGGAATTGGCAGTAACAAGACATTGAAAAAGGATTTTAACAAGGACTATTTCACAAAGATTGACATTACCAAATTGAATTTCATTCCCTTAATGGCGAAGAAAGCCAATATCGTAACCACTCACCCGAGTGATGCCTACCGTATTTCGGGTGTTAAGAAAGCCGATACCTTGTATATTCAGAATACCAAAAGTTTCTGGGGCGCCTCCAAATACTTAGTAGTGATAGTTGAATAAGGCGAAACCAAGCCGTACAAAAAACTAAAGGCCTCATTTCGAGGCCTTTTTTTAATTCTGAAGGATGGTTTCTTGGGGAGGATTTGCATCGTAGTCGATATGTTTTACCAGTTTGCCTTGTGCAGTATAAAACAACCATTTGCCTACGCGTTTCCCTTCCTTAAATTGCCCTTCGTAGTATTTGAATCCAGTCTCATGGTAAACCTCCTTGGGGCCATCTTCAAGCCCATTTTTGTAGCTCCCTTTTGACCAAACTTGCCCATTCGAAAGCCAAGCCGTCCAAACACTATCACGTTTGCCATTCAAAAAATTGCCTTCCATGTATTTCTGCTGGGTTTGATAATAAACCGTCTCTTTTAGCAAAACACTGTCCTTGCCATCAATTTTATACCGTTTTACAGTTTTTTTTGCCCCATCCGGAAATTTCTCCGCCACCACATCTACAACCTTATTGCCGCATGAAATTAAGAATAGTGCCGCCAACGAAATCACAAAATACTTCTTCATAACTATTATCTATTGAAAACTAAGCGTAAGCCTTTTACTGATTCATTAAATTGACCCTTATCATATACAAGGTTTCCGTTTACAAAGGTATGGGTAATTTTCGATTGAAATGTTTGCCCCTCCAATGGCGACCATCCGCATTTATATAAAATGTTGGATTTGTGTACCATCCATGGGTCGTTAAGGTTTAGTAGAACCAAATCGGCAAAATACCCCGGGCGTATAAAACCCCTATGTTGTACATTAAAGCAGATGGCTGGGGCATGGCACATTTTTTCAACCACGGTCTCAAGCCCAATTTCATCCTGATGCATAAGTTCAAGCATTGTTACAAGGCTATGCTGTACCAGAGGGCCTCCGCTTGGGCATTTTGTATAAATGTTTTGTTTTTCGTCCCAAGTGTGCGGTGCATGATCGGTAGCTATTACATCTAGTTTATTGGCAAGTAAAGCTTGCCGTAAGGTAATTTTATCGTGCAAGGTCTTAATTGCGGGATTCCATTTTATTAACGAACCTTTGCGCGCATAATCCTCATCGGAAAACCATAAATGATGTACACAAACTTCGGCAGTTATTCGTTTGTTAGCCAATGGAATAGCATTGCTAAACAATTCTGTTTCTTCTGCCGTTGAAAGGTGTAAGATATGCAGGCGGGTATTGTGCTTTTTTGCAAGGTTAATAGCTAGGGTTGAGCTTTTTAAGCAAGCCATGTGGTTCCTGATTTTTGGATGGAACTCAATCGGAATATCCTCACCAAACAATTCGGCATAATGAAGGGTTTGGCTTTTAATGGTCGGTTCGTCCTCGCAATGAACCGCCACAAGGCAGGGAGCTTTCTCAAAGATGCCCTCCAGTGTTTCAGGATTGTCAACCAGCATATTACCAGTTGATGCCCCCATAAATACCTTGATTCCGCAAACGTTTTTAGGATCCGTTTTTAAGATTTCGTCGAGGTTATCGTTAGAGGCTCCCATGTAAAAACTGTAATTTGCAAGCGAAACCTGTGCTGCCCGTTCATATTTTTTTTCGAGCAATTCCTGTGTTAAGGTTTGCGGATTGGTGTTGGGCATTTCCATAAACGAAGTAATGCCTCCTGCTATGGCTGCCTTGGCCTCTGTATAGATTTCGCCTTTATGCTCAAGTCCGGGTTCCCGAAAATGTACCTGATCATCAATCACACCTGGAATCAAATGCAGGCCTTCTGCATCAATTATTTCATAACCCTGTTCTGGATTGCTGTTATGCGTACTATCCTCTATACGGAATATGCGTTCATCATGAATGTAAACATTGACTTTTGAAGTTAATCCTTCATTAACCATTAAGGCATTGGCAATACAAATCTTTTTCATTTCGGTAGAACTTTTAGCTTATAAAGGTACAAAAAAAAGGTACAGGATTTTATGCTGTACCTCTGATATTCAATTATTTTTTGGCGATCCGTATTCGCTTGAAACGGAGTTTCATCACGCCTATAATGGCTTCTTTAAAAATCCCCTTGCTCATTTTCGATTCGCCTTCCGTACGGTCGGTAAAAATGATGGGAACTTCAACTATTTTAAAGCCAAGTTTCCATGCCGAGTATTTCATTTCTATTTGGAATGCATAACCTGTGAACCAGATATTATTCAAATCGATTGTTTCTAATACTTTACGGCTATAACACTTAAATCCGGCGGTGGTATCCTTTATCTTCATGCGGGTTATAAATCGTACGTAGGCCGAAGCATAATACGACATGAGTACCCGACCCATTGGCCAGTTAACTACATTAACACCTGTTATATATCTTGATCCAATTGCCATATCGGCTCCTTTTGTGGCAACAGCTTCACGCAACCTAATAAGGTCGTCGGGGTTATGCGAAAAATCGGCATCCATTTCAAAGATATAGGAATAGTTATTCGACAATGCCCATTTAAAGCCATGTATATATGCCGTGCCTAATCCCAGCTTGCCTTTGCGTTCTTCCATAAACAACCGGCCTGGAAATTCTGCCATCAGCTTTCGTACGATGGCTGCAGTACCATCGGGCGAATTGTCTTCAACAATCAGTATATTAAACTGAACACTTAACGAAAACACTTTACGTACAATTCGCTCGATGTTCTCTTTTTCGTTGAAAGTTGGGATTATAACAATACTATCGTTCACTGGAAAGGAAATTAGGTAGCAAAATTATGTAACAACAGGCAATTTAGCCTTCAAGAAACGTGGATGTTGATAAAAAATTATAAAACTGTAAAGCAGCTTATTCAGGATCATCAATATTTGGTTGAACAATCAGGATTCCTGAGTTGAGCTCCAAGGCGGTAAGGTTTCCAAACCCTTTTTTGCGGATATATACACCGTTGTCAAGATCAATAAAATTATACGTGCCTTTGCGTACACAAAAATCAATAAATTCATGACTTACAGGCACATGTCCGTGTATAACCTTCCTATTGCCAATCTTTTCAGGTTTAACTTGGAATTCCCTAGCCCAAAGCATAAAGTCCTTATCCTTAAAAACATCCTCATCTTCAAAGTTAAGCCCAGCATGTACAAGGATGTAGTCATCTACTTCGATGTAGTACTCAAGTTGGCGCATCCAATCGATATATTCAACGGGGAACTTGCGCAAATCGGTTATTTTAAAGCTTTTCAAGGTTTCTTTGCCGCCAAATTTAAACCAATCGGCTTTTTTGGTATTCGTGCCCCTAAACCCTAAAAAGCTGCCAACCTTAAATTCTTCCTCATAGCTTTGTACGCAAAAGTCTTCGTGATTGCCTTTTAAGAACCTGGCTTTATATCCCTGAGCTTTTAACCCTATTAAGTAGTCTATCAAGCCTTTAGAGTCTGGTCCACGGTCAATGTAATCGCCCAAAAAGTACAGTTCATCAAACTTTGATGGTCTGATTTGCTCTTCGATAAGCGCTCGGGTGGTTTTTACATAACCATGAATATCAGGTATTACCCATTGTTTAGGCATAGACTATAATAGGATTGGTGTATAATACGGTTATTTGCTTTTTCCTTGGTTAGCTACTGCAGCCATCAATTCCTTTATTTTTTCCTCATCGCCCAAGAAATAGTCTTTTTGGAGTACCAGATTGTCATCAAATTCAAAAACATAAGGGATGCCTGTAGGTAGGTTTAGTGCTATAATTTCTTCTTCGCCCATGTTTTTAAGATGTTTAACAATACCTCGCAAACTATTGCCGTGCGCAGCAACCAAAACTTCTTTGTGTAGTTTGAGGTTTACCGCAATTTCGTTTTGCCAGTAAGGCACAATGCGGCCAATAGTATCTTTAAGCGACTCGGTAAGAGGGGTTTCCTCGGGGGTCAATTCGGCATAGCGGGGGTCGAAAGCCGGATTGCGAGGATCGTCGGCACTTAATGCGGCCGGAGGGATGTCGTACGAGCGACGCCAGATATGCACCTGTTCATCACCGTATTGCTTGGCTGTTTCTGACTTATTGAGCCCTTGAAGGTTGCCATAATGTTTCTCGTTGAGCCGCCAAGTTTTATACTGCGGAATCCACATCAAATCCATTTCTTCCAAAACGAGCCACAGTGTCTTTATAGCGCGGCGTAAATATGAAGTATAAGCTATCTTAAAATCAAAGCCGTTCTCTTTCATAATCTTACCGGCTTCACGTGCCTCTTCCATGCCTTTTTCTGAAAGATTTACATCTGTCCATCCTGTAAACCGGTTTTCTTTGTTCCATTGACTTTCGCCATGGCGTATCAATACTAAACGTAGCATAATCTCTTTTTATGTTTAATGACGCTGCAAATTTACGAAATTTAGTTGTTTGTGTTAATAGGGAATCCCTATTAGATGCATGATTTTACGTAATTTCGCCGTCAAAATTTTTAACAACTTACTGTTTCTTTTAACCTGTTTATAATGAAACAATACCAAAGATTCAACAACCTTTTGGGTTGGGCCGTATTTGCAATTGCATCTACAGTTTACCTATTGACCATCGAGCCCACTGCAAGCCTTTGGGACTGTGGTGAATACATTGCAACAGCTTTTAAGCTTCAGGTTGGTCATCCTCCTGGGGCACCACTCTTCCAGATTCTTGGAAGGATATTTACCCTCTTCGCACCCGAAACATCTAAGGTTGCACTGATGATGAATTCGATGTCGGCATTATCGAGCGGCTTCACCATTTTGTTCTTGTTTTGGACTATAACCATGTTGGCCCGTAAACTTTTAAAAGTTACTGATCAAGTAGAAACTTGGCAAATGTTCGTAATTTTTGGAAGTGGTTTGGTAGGCTCTTTGGCCTATACATTTACCGATTCTTTTTGGTTCTCAGCCGTTGAAGGTGAGGTTTATGCCATGTCATCGTTTTTTACGGCAGTAGTGTTTTGGGCCATCTTAAAATGGGATCTGGTGGCCGATAAACCCCATGCAGCTCGCTGGCTCATTTTTATAGCCTATTTAGTGGGGCTATCTATTGGCGTTCACTTACTTAACCTCTTGGCTATTCCTGCAATTACCTTGGTGTACTACTTTAGGAATTACAAACCCAGCAACAAAGGCATCGTTATCACACTCCTTATTTCAATCGGTATCCTCGCGTTTGTAATGTATGGAGTTATCCCCGAGATTGTTAGTATGTTTGCCAAAGCCGAATTGGTTTTGGTAAATGGGCTTGGACTTCCTTTTAACAGTGGTTCTATTGTGTTTGCACTCCTTTTAGTGGCCTTTATTGTTTTTGGTATTCTGTTTTCGGTTTCAGGAAACCCAAAGCTCTTCATCGTATTTGCGATTTTGGGTGGATTGCTCGCCTTGTTGTTCTTGATTGAGGCTCAATCATTCGGAGGAGTGTTGATGAGGCTGCTTATTGTTGCCCTACTGGTATTCCTAATCTATAGATACAAGTCGTATCGCCCTGTACTTAATACCATTCTCTTATCCTTGGTGTTTTTATTGATAGGGTATTCTTCTTTTTTAATGCTTGTTATACGGTCGAATGCCAATACACCCATTAACGAAAACAGGCCTAGTGATGCCATTAGCTTATTGAGTTATTTGAATCGGGAGCAATATGGTGATTGGCCCTTGTTTTATGGGCAGTATTATAATGCTGAGATAGTAAGTTACAAAGATGGTAACCCCTTATACACCAAAGATAAAGCTACAGGAAAATATGTTGTTACCGATTCTCGGAAAAATTCTATTCCCCAATTTGACCCGAACTATTGCACCATTTTCCCTAGGATGTACGAACATGCACAGCCTGAACATGCCGAAGAGTATAAACGATGGGCTGGAATTGATGATCCGGAAAACAAACACATTCCAACTTTTGGTGAAAACTTGCGGTTTTTCTTCAATTACCAAATTTCGTTCATGTATTGGCGCTATTTTATGTGGAATTTTGCTGGCCGCCAGAATGATAACCAAGGTATGTTTTCACGTACAGATGGCAATTGGATCAGTGGCATTCCATTTCTTGATAATGCACGTGTGGGCGATCAAAACAATTTGCCCGATAGCCGAAAAAACAAAGCAACTAATAAGTACTATTTGCTTCCTTTACTATTGGGAATCATTGGTTTGTATTACCAATTTGGCCGCGATAGAAATAGTGGCCTAGTGGTTATGATGCTCTTCTTGATGACCGGTTTGGCTATTGTTTTATACCTAAATCAGTACAGCCCGCAGCCACGCGAGCGCGATTATGCCTTTGCAGCATCGTTTTATGCCTTTGCCATTTGGATTGGCATTGGTGTGATGTTGGTGGCCGAATTGCTTTCAAAATACCTAAATAAAACTATAGCAGCTTTAGCTGCAACTGCAGTTTGCTTGGTGGCTGTGCCGGGAATTTTGGCTTCGCAAAACTGGGACGACCACGACCGTTCGAACCGCTATACGGCCCTTGAAATTGCCAAAGCTTACCTGGATAGTTGCGAAGAGAATGCCATACTGTTTACCAATGGCGATAATGATACGTTCCCTTTATGGTATGCCCAAGAGGTGGAAGGTTACCGTACCGATGTGCGTGTGTGCAACATGAGCCTGTTGGGAATGGATTGGTACATCGATCAAATGAAGAGCAAGGCTTACGAATCAGAACCTTTGCCCATAAGCATGAAAAATGAAAAATATAGGCAAGGTACGCGCGATGTGGTGTATATGCAAGAAGAACAGGGTTATGGCGCCATTGGCCTTAAAAAACTTTTTAGGCTAATTGATGTTGATGAAACCAAATTAAAGGTTGATACAGATTATGGCTTACTGGATGTTTTTCCAACCAAAACGTTCAGCATTTCTGTTGATTCGGCTAGGGTTGTTAACAATGGAACCGTACCATTGGCGTTGGCTGGAAAGATTGAAAAAGAATTGGTCTGGAAAATTAACAGGGGGGCGCTGGGCAAGAATGATTTAGCCGCACTTGATATCATTGCCCATTTCGACTGGAAACGCCCCATATATTTTGGTGCCTTGGCTGGAAGGGATGCCTATTTGGGCTTACAAAAGTATTTTAGGCTCGAGGGACAAGCTTACCGCTTGGTACCATATGAGGTTGGTTCAGATTCGGATGATATTGGAAGCGTTTATACACCAATACTTTATGAAAATTTGATGACCAAAACGCAGCTAAAGTTCAACAATCCAAACGTATATTATGGCGACGACCATGTGAGGCTGGCTGTAAACCTTCGTAATACGTATGCACGCTTAGCAGCAGCTTTGGTTGATGAAGGCAAGAACAAGAAAGCCATAGAAGTCTGCGATCGTATTGTGGAGCTTGTCCCAAACCAAATCATTAGCTACGACTATTTTGCAATCCCCATTGCCGAGTGTTATTACAAAGCGGGGGCAACTGAAAAGGGAAATGCCATCATGAATACGGTGGTTGAGAACTTTACGCAAAACCTAACCTATTATTTTGCCTTAAAAGGCAAGGTAGCGCAGCGTTTCGATTTCGAGAAGCGGCAAGGCTTAGCGGTGTTAAATGCCGCCAAGGAAATTGCTGAAGCCCATGGTCAAAAAGAAATAGTGGCCAAGGTAGAAGCCAATTTTGGGGTGTTCTATCAACGATATCTCGAAAACAAATAGGATTGAGCATGCGTTTTTACCGCTTACCATTTTTTGTAAGGTGGTACTTAGGGAATAAGGCGATCACAAGCTTTCGCCATATTCCCGCTACCTTGTACCTCACGTTCGATGACGGCCCACATCCGGAGATTACTCCCAAGGTGCTCCAACTTCTCCGTATGTTCAACGTTAAAGCCACTTTTTTTTGCGTAGGAAGCAATATCAAAAAGTATCCAGAAGTATTTAACCAGATTCTGACCGAAGGCCATGCTGTTGGAAACCATGGATTTGATCATATAAATGCGGCAAAAACCGATCAAATTAGCTATATTGAAAACATCTTTAAAGCCGATGCCTTAGTAAACTCACCTTTCTTTAGGCCACCCTATGGGCAAATCCTTCGCAAACAGATAAAAATACTTCATCCCGATATTCAGGTTGTGTTATGGTCGCTGCTAAGCTGGGATTTTGATAAAAACCTGAAACCTGCCGAGTGCCTGAGCAAAACAATCAAGCATACACGCTCGGGCGATATCGTTGTTTTTCATGATAGTGAGAAGGCAGCCGACCGTATGCTTTACGTGCTTCCAGCCTATTTAAAACATTGTATTGAAAAAGGTTATAGCTTTGGCGTAATTAATACTGATTTGCTGAAGACATAAGGGAAACCTCAGCTTATGTGTTCTGGATTATTGTTGAACCATTTTTTTCACACCTTTGCAACATGAAGGATAAAACGATACTATTGAGAAAATCAGCCCTCAGTTTCGCCCTTTTGATTACCTCGTTGTTGGCTTACCGTTGTGCCAATCCTGGAATGCCCCAGGGAGGCCCCAAGGATGCCGAAGCCCCGCATGTGGTACTTGCTGAGCCTCCTGATTTTACGCGTCATTTTAAATCAGATCGCATTGTAATTGAATTCAATGAATATATAAATGTAAAAGACGTCAATAAGCAATTCCTTGCCTCGCCAAGGTTTAATAAACAACCCGAGTTCAAGGTTCAGGGACGGCGTTTCGTTATTGACCTTACAGATAGCTTGCATAAACAAACTACCTATTCATTGTATTTTGGCGATGCCATAGGCGATTTAACCGAAGGCAATCCCGTAACAGATTTCTCATACGTTTTTTCGACAGGCAGCGCCATCGACTCGATGGAACTTGGTGGGATAATTCGCAATGCCTTTGATTTAAAACCTATTGAAAATGTTGTGGCCATGCTTTACCTCAACGAGAACGACACCATTTCGTTCGACAGCCTCCCGCTGCGTGTGCCTCCTTATTACATTGCCAAAACCAATAAAGAGGGCAAGTTTAGCCTTCGAAACCTTCGTCCCGAAAAATACCTCTTGTTTGCACTCAAAGACGCTAATGCCAACTACTATTTCGACCAACCCAACGAAGAAATAGCCTTTGTGGATAGTTTAATAGTTGCGCTTCCTGCCGAGATTATCGTTCCAGACACCTTGAAATCAGATAGTTTGAGTACAGATAGCCTACACCTAAAAGATTCACTTCCTGAAGTTGATATCCTTAACGCAAAAATACCCAAAAAACTTTCGGCAAGGTCCGATCCCAAAGCACAGTATGAGTTAAGGTTGTTTACCGAGGCCGATACCGTTCAGCGTATTGCCAATTCAACCGTAAGTAATGATCATCAGGTATTTATTCAATTTAAGCAAGCAGTTGATAGCCTTCAGATTCAGGTGTTAACCAAAGATAGTTCAATCTATGAGCCCCTTAAGCGTATAACTGCAGGCAGGGATTCGCTGTGGATGTGGTTTCCGAACTATCCTTTTGATTCAACAACCCTAATTGTAGCGGCCAAAGGGATGAAAGCTGATACCCTGGAATTTAAGCTTGCCAAGGAAGACACCCAAGGTAAATCGAGAGCCAAAAAAGATAAAAAAGATGTATTAAATATTGCAGGGCCTCCGTTTACCTCCGATTTCTTTAAGCCAAGCCGTTTACTGTTTGGTAATCCTGTTTTGACACAAAACATCGATTCGTTTGAGTTTTTTACAAGCACTGATACCTTGAAAGTTGGGATTAGGTTTGTGGATAGTTTGAAACGTCAAGCCCATTTAAACTACAAAATTGAACCTGCCAATAAGTACCGTATGTATATACCCGAAGGAAGTTTTACGGATATTTTTGGAAAGAAATCGGATAGTACCGTTTTTGAGTTTTCAACACGCCCTGCTGATGCGTATGGATCTTTTAAACTATCCGTGCTTGTTCAGGATAGTGCGGCACATTACATACTGCAAATGCTTACCGAGAAGGATGTGGTGTTATTTCAAGATACACTTTCGGCTACAAAAGATATTGTTTTTGAATATCTTATGCCACAAAAGCTTAAATTTAAAGCAATTCTTGATGCCAATGCCAATGGCAAATGGGATACCGGACGCTATTTAACCAAGCTGCAGCCCGAAAAAGTGATTTTCTTCGCAAAACCAATCGAAATACGTGCCAATTGGCAGGTTGAAGACGAATGGAAACTGGATTTTGAAAAGTAAGTTCATGTGGTGATGGCCAGCCCCGAGTAGCCGCTCTGAGCTTGTGGAAGTGAGCCAAAGGTTAATGAAGGGGGATTTAGTGTTGAGATATAAGCGCGTGCACAACCACCTAAAATTTGAGGATCCGTTTGCACGAATTGGCCTTGCAACAAAATATGCAAGTTGTTTACAAAAAATAGCATATGTGCATGTTTTACAGCTGCAACACCGCCAAAATATTCCCGAACAAAAATAACGAAGAACCTAAAATAGCAAAAAAAAACTGCCCCTGAAAAAAGGGGCAGCTCATAGAATTTGGTGGTTTATCGGATTATTTAGATCCTGGCCACAACTTGCTTTGGTCGCGATATCCAGGATTGTTTAAATACCAATCAGGATAGCTAACCCCATTGCTCTGAGCCCATTCGGCAAAATGCAGGTATCCTTCGATGATCTCAGTGTATTCCAGCATATGATCCAGAACCACTGGAATATGGATACCCCAGGGCAAATTGTTTGCTGATTTATAATAGATGCCACTTGAGGGTATGCTTCTATCGTCAGATGTCCCGAAATAGGATGGGTCAATCAGATCTGTTGGAAGGTAATTGGGGAGGTGAATCTCCATGTTGCGAACGCCATTTTTAATAAGGAAAGGGTTAAAAGGAGCAGAACCAACAACCGACTGAGCTAGCGGAGTAGTAAAGCTTATAAAAACACTTGTGGTATCGCTGGTCCCTATTTTCCCATTATCAAGGGTATTGTGAAACGATCCACCAGCCCTGTTTATAACAGATTCGGTATTATCGAATACAAAGATAACAGCTTTAGACTGACCAGCTTCGGTACCATTGGCATTAAAGCTTGCGTACGATTCCGTAATCACCTGACCAGTAACGCTGGCTATTTGAGAAGGAAGTACATTATCGAGCTGGAAGGCAAACCCATTTTGGAAGGAGGCGCCCACGGCCGTTACCTTATATTTACTTCTTATATCAACCACTTTGTTAGAGGCATTGGTAACGATATTGGTGTTATAAATGATTACAACATCATTAAAGTCATAATCACCACGCGAAGGCCATAAGTCTTCATAGGCAAGTGTTCCCCACTGATTTGCTGAAGGATAATAATTGTTGAAAGCCCTGGTTGCATCAGTTGGATAGTCGTCATCCTCATCAGGAACACCATCGCCGTCAGCATCTATGATTGCTGGAACACAAGTGGTTCCATTACAATTCATTACATATTGGAAATCGGCAATCGAAAAGGTAACAATCTGACCATTTGTGCCAGCTTTGGCGCTAGCGCGCTGACTTTGAAGGTTGCCAGCCAAGGTGTAAGTAAGGGTAAATGAGCCAGCCATTCCACCACCAATCTTCTTTGTTCCATCAACCTTAAAACCTTTAAAAGGATCAGAACCAAGGTTCGGTCCAAGGTCAATATTGGTATAGGTCATTCCTCCCGATAAAACATTAACGCTTACTCCCGAATAGGTGCCAGCGGCAGCTTCAACTGAATAATGAGAAAGTTCTTTACAGCTTGGGCCGCCACAACCATTGTGATCAACGCGCAATGTGATGGTATAGGTGTTGTTACAGTTTTGAACAACTGATTGTATGGTGCTTGTGAAACCTCCGCCATTGGTTTTTGTGATCTCGCATGAACCGCTTGCAAAAACGATAGAAGGAAGGCTTACTAGCAAGGCAATAACAGCAAAATTTATAAATTTTTTCATGACTTTGTTCTGGATTAGATTAGTTAAAAACATACGTTAAAGTACCGTTCGATAAGTTTGCGTCAACAACCTGTCCCATGTAGCGCAATTGCAACGACTTGATGGCTACGGGCAAGTTAAGCTTTACAGTATAGGCCTCATCTTTTTTCAAGAATGCCTTTTGGATGATTTCACCTTT
>CAZKHA010000093.1:0-13486 GCA_964552325.1 uncultured Bacteroidales bacterium | reverse complement strand
GATTAGTGATTTGTTTCTTAAACAATTCAACGTAAGTACTTTCAACGCTTCGGTCAGTATTTTATGGTTCAAAGTCTTTATCACCTTTACATCGTTTAAATTGGTGATACATTATATTATTGTTGCCACAAATATACACACAATCTTCTTATGCAACAATTCTTAAAAAATTTGATCTTGGTTTGTTCTTTTTAAAACTTGCTTGCCAAAACGTGCCAAAAACCGTGCTTACTTGCCTCGGGCTTGCGGCAAGGCTTGTGCCTAGAAATTTGTAGTTCCTTTTTATTGATGATCTGCACCTTCCCATTTGTTGATGCGCATTCCCCAATTCAATCAATTAGGTGCGTAGCACCGCCCCATTTGGGGAAGAACATCACCAATTCAATCAATTAGCTGCGTTGCACCGTCACATTTGTACATTATTATCCTATATGGCACATAGGCGGTTGCCAAACATCATTTTGTTGAGGGATCGGAAATCTTTTGCAATTACCATCCATTCAATAAACTGCACTAATCCTGCTTGCTTGCTGAAGATTTGCTGCGAGCCTTAAAATAGGTGTAAAACGTTTGGCTCATTGCCAGCATCAAAAAACCATAAACCGCATCTTCTATCGGTATGGTGCCCAACCTAATCCCTAGGTTTAGCGTATTATTGTACCACACCACTTCTTCCGGAATAAACGAGCCTGTAAGTATGCCATTAACGATAAAAAACGGTATGAGGATAACCACATACGATAGATAAAACCGTCCGATGGGGTGGCGTTTTGCAAAAAGATTATGTAAAACCAAAAACAAGCCGGTTATAATAAACGTTACGGAGGTATAAAGCTGGTTAAGGTGTAAAAGCCCAATGCCAATTAAACCGATGGCTAAGACCCATGAAATAGTGGTAGATAGCTTAGCCGAAATTGTAAACTTCATTATTTTACCCAGCGCAAAATGCGTAAACAGGCTCGCATAAGGTATGGCAATAAAAAACATCCATTCTTCGATTGGTAAATTAATGAGATTAATGCCGGTTAAATACCGAGGATTAAATCCCCAAACCCCCAGATGTGTAAAAAGAACATCCCAACTAATAAAAAATAGCAATGTAATACCCATGGCCGGAAATAGATATTTCCATTCGCGGTAAAACCGGAGGTAGGGATGGAAACTGGCCACAAACGGAACCGAGACCGATAAAATATTTATTAACAAATACGTATATGGCTCCATAGGATGCTTATGCTTTATTTTTTGGAGAAAGCCTCTGTGTAATAGCGCATGGGTGCTATCAAAAAGCCAAAATTATACTGCGCACCCGGGTTATGATGCTCTTTGTGAGCTTTTACCGTGGCACGTAAGTAACGGTTGCTCAATCGGCTCAAGATTGGGATGCGCTGATGCACATACACATCGTGAAAAAGAAAATAAGCTACCCCGTACAGCAATATGCCTATTCCAGCCCAAAAGCGCCAATCATAGGCTTCAACTCCTACATACATTAATAAAATACTCGGTATGGCGAATATCACTGCGAATACGTCGTTCCATTCCAGCTTGCGGCCATCGCGTATGTGGTGATCTTTGTGCAACACCCACAAAAATCCATGCATCACATACTTATGGGTAAACCATGCCATAAATTCCATAAAAAGGAAGGCAAGAAGTACAATTATAAAAGCTATCATCATCAAGATTTTTTAACTAAACAATAATTTGGTTACAAAGTTTGGCTTACAACATATTAAAAGCATGTTTCAAGGCTGAGCGGAGCAACAAGCTATACTTTTCTGAATCGGGTATGCGTATGCGCTCCGATAAAATCTTGGCAGCCCCCGTTCGCTTTATTTTCCGAAGCAACGAAAGATAATACACATATGCCACATACACCCCAAAACGTGCACCGCGCGGAAGTTTTTTAATGCCCTCGTAAGCATGGGCAAAATCAAGTTCAATATCGGCAATAATGCGCTGTTTTGTGGCTTCATCAAGGCTGGTCAGGTCGAGGCCCGGAAAATACGATCTTCCCAAGAAACTGTTGTCGGCCTTTAGGTCGCGCAAAAAGTTTACTTTTTGAAAAGCCGAACCCAGCGCCATAGCTGAGGGCTTCAATTGTTCGTACTGCTGGGCGTTGCCCTCGGTAAACACCCGTAAACACATCAGGCCAACCACTTCGGCCGATCCAAGGATGTACTGCTTAAACGTTTCATCGGTATGCTGTGTACGGTTCAAATCCATTTCCATGCTGTTCAGGAACAGGTGTATAAGTTCATGATCGATGTCATACTTATTCACCGCCCATTGAAAGCTGTTTAAGATCGGATTAAGGCTTATTCCTTCGCTGATGGCCTCAAACGTATCAGCCTTAAACTTGGCCAAAAGCTTCTGTTTATTGTAGCCTTCAAACGAATCTACAATTTCATCGGCAAAGCGAACAAAGCCGTAAATGGCGTAAATGGGTGCATGAAACTTCTTATGGAATACCCTAATTCCCAACGAAAAAGAAGTGCTATACGATTGGGTGGTCATTCGGCTAGCCTTGCCTGAGACCATATCAAATATATATTTCATGTTTTCTTCAATTTAAACTGTTTACTAATTTCATTGGCGGCAACCTCACCCGAAATAATGGCGGGAGGAACTCCGGGGCCCGGTACGGTTAACTGCCCTGCATTGTATAAATTAGAAAGCTTACGCGATTGCATCCTGGGTTTGAGGAAGGCCGTTTGCATAAGCGTATTGGCCAAACCGTAGGCATTGCCTTTGTAAGCATTGTAATCGGATATAAAATCGTTGTGGGCATAGCTGTGTTTATACACTAAATGCGTAATAACATTAATACCCGTAAGTTGTGTCAATTTCTGGATGATATAGTTGTAGAGTTTATCGCGCATATCGGGCGTATCCTCAAGGCCAGGTGCCACTGGGATAAGAACCATTAGGTTTTCGTAGCCTGCTGGAGCCACCGAATCATCCGTTTTTGAGGTTGCACTAATATAAATGCTGGGCTTTTGGGGCCATTGGGGATTATCGTAAATGTTGGCAGCATGCTGCGTAAAATCCTCATCGAATAATAAGGTATGATGCAGAATTCCTGGCAAACGGGTATTGAAGCCCAAATAAAAAATTAAGGCAGAAGGTGATAGCACGCGTTTGTCCCAATAATTGGCCGAATAGGTTCTAAAGGCTGATGGAAGGACATGCTGTTCGAAATGGTGATAATCAGCCGCATTAATCACTACATCGGCATCAAACATGGCTGTACCAGAAGTAACCGAGGTAATTTTCCCCGCACTAATAATAACGTTGTCAACGGGTGTATTAAATTCAAACTTTACCCCTAACGACGTAGCCAATTTATACATGGCTTCGGCAACCTTATAAAACCCTCCTTCGGGGTACCAGGTTCCCAACATTATATCCCCGTAATTCATTAAGGAATAGAGTGCCGGGGTGGTTTGTGGAGTACCGCCCAAAAACAGCACCGGAAACTCAAGCAGTTGCAACAACTTGGGGTTTTTAAAGAACTTGCGAATATATGCGTGAAACGATTGGAAGATATGCAGCCGGAACATGGATTTTAGCAAGTCGTAATCAAGAAACTCCAGCGGTGATGCGCTTTTCTTGTAAACCAAACGCCCCACACCTGTTTTATATTTGAATTCGGCTTCCTTTAAAAACGATTTAAGCTGCTGGCCAGCACCGGCTTCGTAGGCTTCGAACATGGCAACCATCGCATCGAAACTGGCTGGCACATCGGTAGCTTCGTTTTGGCCCCACACAATACGGTAGGATGGATTAAGCCGCTTGAGCTGATAAAAATCGGAAGTCTTATGCGAAAACTGCTCAAAAAAACGGTCAAAAACATCCGGCATCCAATACCAACTTGGACCCATGTCGAAGGTAAAACCATCCTGCTCAAACTTGCGTGCACGTCCGCCAGGCATCGAGTTCTTTTCGAGCACAGTAACGTTAAAACCTGCCTTTGCAAGGAAACAAGCAGCCGATAAACCTGAGAATCCGGCTCCAACAACAACAGCCTTTTGAGATGCCATGAAATTTTCTATTTCTAAATAAACAACGACGCATACAAAATGTTTAATCATTGAGTTGAATTATTAAACAAAACTTCAGATTGGGTTCTTAAGCAATAACAACAGCTATTTCGCGCTAATTTGGTACTTTTGTAGATTGTTGGCAAACGTGCTTAGCACGATTATCAGCACGCGTTAGTTGTAAACTAATAATGATATGAAGATTAAATTTTTGCATACTCCAAAACCCAGGCCTTACAATTATACCCCTGTGTTTTACAACCCCGAAGAAGAAGAGAAGGCACAGCGTAAGCGTGAGCTTGGCATTGCTGATTCCAACGATAAAGATGATTTCCGCACGAGGTTGCGCGCTGGCTGGCGGAGCAGAAGCATTGATCCGGTGCAACGGAAGGCCAAACCGCTGACTATTGCCATGTACATTGTTTTGGCCATTATAATTATTTACCTGATCTTCGGCGGCTAGCATGTCAGATATCATTCATCTTTTACCCGATTCGGTTGCGAATCAGATTGCTGCTGGTGAGGTGGTTCAGCGTCCTGCTTCGGCGGTAAAAGAGCTGCTCGAAAATGCCGTAGATGCCGGCGCTTCCCGTATTCAGCTTATTATTAAGGATGCCGGCAAAACCTTGATACAAGTGGTGGATGATGGCTGTGGAATGAGCGAAACAGATGCCCGAATGAGTTTTGAGCGCCACGCAACCTCAAAAATCCAGCAAGCCAACGATCTTTTCAAAATCAGGACCTTGGGTTTTAGGGGCGAAGCCTTGGCCTCTATTGCCGCCATTGCGCAGGTTGAGCTAAAAACACGACGCGTTGAAGACGAAATTGGTACTGTTATCCAAATTGAAGGTTCGCAGGTGATAAGCCAAACCCATGCACAATGCCCAAGCGGGTCATCGTTTTCGGTAAAAAACTTGTTTTACAATGTGCCGGCCCGCCGCAATTTTTTAAAAGCCGATACGGTTGAAAACCGGCATATCATCGAAGAATTTCAACGGGTTGCCTTGGTATATCATGACGTTTCGTTCGATTTGCACATGAATGGCAAGCTTGTGTTTCAGTTGCAAGCCAGCAACCTAAAGCAACGCATAATTCAACTTTTTGGTTCGCAATTGTTGTCGCGCATCGTACCCATCGACGACAAAACAGATTTTGTGGAAATAAAAGGCTTTGTAAGCAAACCCGAGTTTGCAAAGCGAACCAAGGGCGAGCAGTATTTCTTTATAAATGGCCGTTATGTAAAGATGCCTTATTTTCATCATGCCGTTGATGCTGCATTTCAAGAGCTGATCCCCGAAAACGCCTATCCCTCCTATTTTATTTACTTCAAGGTAAACCCCGAGCAAATTGATATCAACATCCATCCTACCAAAACAGAGGTAAAGCTAATTGATGAACGCCCTATTTACGCCATCTTGAAATCGGTGGTAAAGAAATCGCTGGGGCAGTTTAGCCTGTCGCCGGCATTAGATTTTGAACGCGAAACCATTTTTGATGGATTGGATGCTGAGCCCAACCGCCCGATTGTGCAGCCTACTATTAAAGTAAACCCCGATTACAATCCATTTACAAATCCTAGAGGAATACCTAACCCCCTTGACCACCGGAATAAAGAGAATTGGGAAAAACTGTATAGCCCTGGCATTCAATTTCATCAAGAAATGACAAAGACTGTTAAACAGCCTGAAGAAGTTATTGAAAGGGAAGTTGGGAGCCTTGAAGCAATCACTACCAAATCGGTCATTCAACTTCAAAACCGGTACTTATTAAGCCCAGTACGTTCGGGCCTAATGCTTATTGATATACAAAGGGCCTGGGAACGGATTTATTATGAGCGATTTGTATCAAACTATGAGAAAGGTAAGATTTTGTCGCAGCAAGAGCTTTTTCCACAACTCATTCATTTTACACATACCGAAGCATCCATTGTCGCAGAAATTAAACCCGAATTGCACAAGCTTGGTTTTGTATTGGAACCAGCCGGAGTGAATGTTTTTGCAATACAAGGAACCCCAATTGGGATTGAGCATGCCGATTCAAAAGAGCTACTTACCGAAATTATTGAACAATACCGTATTACGCAGCAAGAACCGCTCGTTCAATCGTTTCATGGAATGGCTTTGGCCTTAGCACGGAAAGTTGCCCCAACCCGCACCGTGGCAATGCCAGCAGAAACGCTTACCCAATTGATTGACCAACTGTTTGCTTGCCAAGTTCCTACAACAAGCCCTGATGGCAAGAAAATTGTACGCATCCTCGAAACTGGCATGTTGGCAGAATACCTTAAATAATGTAAACATTTCCAGTTTGTTGTCACATCAAAGAAAAAATTAGTTAACTAAAACACTATTAATGAGTTACGGCAGTTATCGCCCTTCCGGATTTGCAGGATTAACACCTGTGGTAAAAAACCTGCTAATTATCAATGTACTGTTCTATATTGGCACATGGTCAATTGGCAGATTTACGAATGGCCAAATCGATTTAACAAAATATTTAGCCATCTATTATCCAGCCTCTGAGCACTTTGGCACTTGGCAGTTTGTTACGTATATGTTCATGCACTCCATGACAGATTTTAGCCACATCCTTTTTAACATGTTTGCGGTTTGGATGTTCGGTAATACGCTTGAACAAGTATGGGGACCCAAGCGATTCCTTACGTTTTACTTGGTTACGGGAATAGGAGCTGCTTTCATTCATCTATTGGTAATTTGGTTTCAAATTGGTGGTGCCAAAGAGGCTATCGACCTATTTACGAATAGCCCTACTCCACAAGACTTTGAAATGATTATTAACGACTATTTTAAATCCAGTGTTAATCCTCAAAAGTTTAATGATTTTGTATATGACTGGAATACAGCACCTGATAACATTCAATACATTCAGAATGCAAAAACGATACTTTATGATTTGTATTCACGCAGTATAAATACGCCCACCGTTGGAGCCAGTGGAGCTGTATTTGGATTATTGCTTGCTTTTGGTATGCTATTCCCTAACTCTTTAATATACTTATACTTTGCAATTCCTGTTAAGGCCAAATACTTTGTAATTGGCTATGGCGCCCTTGAACTATACCTCGGCTTCAGCAATTCGGGTGGCAATATTGCACATTTTGCGCATCTGGGAGGCATGATTTTTGGCTTTTTCCTTATAAAGTATTGGAAAATAAGATAATAATATGAACTTCGGAAATCAACAACACCATCAACCGGCCAATCCGGGCAATGAAATACTGGCTTTTATCAAGCGTAAGGATGTACTTAGCGTGCTTATAAAAATCAATGTGGCCATTTACTTGCTAATTAATATCGTACAAGTATTTGTTAAGCTTACGGGAAATGTACCAGATGCATTTACCGAACTTTTCGTGATGCCTTATTTAGGTGCTCCCTCTGCCCTCAACCAGCTACTGTTGTTTCCATGGACCTTGCTAACGTATATGTTTACGCATATCGATTTCTTGCATGTGCTGTTCAATATGATTTGGCTTTTTTGGATGGGGAAAATCTTCTTGGAATATCTTGACAAAAAATACCTCATACGAATTTACCTCTTTGGGGGATTAGCTGGATATTTGCTTTATGCATTGGCTTTCAACCTTTTTCCGGGTTTTGCAAGTGTGGTCAATGTTTCAAGGGTTATTGGGGCTTCAGCATCGGTAATGGCCATAATGGCCGCTATTGCTTTTTACGTGCCAAATTACACCATCAATTTGCTGTTTTTTGGTAGGGTTAAGCTTATTGTTATGGCCTTGATAATGTTAGTAATAGATTTTTTGATGATTAGCAAGGATAACGCAGGTGGACATTTGGCCCATTTGGGTGGTGCTTTGTTTGGATACCTTTTTATTACAGCCTATAAGAACGGATTGCGTCTTTCAAGTTTCCAGGATTTCTTAAAACCTAAGCCTAAGTTTAGGAATGTTTACCGCAACACAAAACCGGTGAATGACGAAGATTATAATCGTAACAAGGTTGTTAACCAAGCTATTATAGATTCCATTTTGGATAAGATTTCGAAGTCGGGGTATCAAAGCCTGAGTTCGCAAGAAAAAGAAATCCTGTTTAAGTCGAGCAAAAAAAATTAGCTTTATTTTTGCAACACAACTCATTTGATAAATGGCAAAGCAAGCTCCCAAAAAAAAGGCTAAGAAAAAGCTGTTTCTAATCCCTGGATTTTTCATGAGGCTGGCCAACATTTTGGCAGTTATTGCATTATTTATTGCGTATGCCTCGCCCTATATTGACCCTAACGACTACTATTTGCCAGCATTTTTCGGTCTCTCATATCCTATTTGGCTTGTAATAAATGTGTTTTTCGTTGTTTTTTGGGCCTTTACGCGCCGAAAGTTTTTCTTGGTATCACTTATAGCCATCGTTATAGGTTACTCCTACGTAGCAAGTCATTTCAACATCCGTTTTTCGGAAAAAGCCGACGGTGGAGCCAACCAGCTTAAGATTGTTACCTATAATGTTAAGCACTTAAACGAAAGCGATCGTGATTTTAAAAAACCAGAAAAAGATAACACCATCTTCCAACTCATTACTTCCCAAAAGCCTGATATTGTTTGCTTACAAGAGTTCTATTGGCCAAAAAAAGACTATCAAACCTTTATCAACACATTTATAAAAGAGTCAGGCTTGCCGTATTACAGTATGCGCAATTACCTGAATTATATGGATGGGAAGAAGATGGATTGCCTTATCATTTTTAGTAGGTATCCAATTCTAAATCAAAATAGTATTGATTATGGAAACAGGCATTTTGCACTTATATCCGATATACTTTACCAAGAAGATACCATCAGGCTTATAAATACCCACCTGCAATCGATTTACTTTGGGTATGATGATTACCGATTTGTGAACGATGTAACCGAAAGCCCTGGAACCAACGATGATTTAAAGGCAGGCTCGAAACGGATTTTTTGGAAACTGCGAAAGGCTTTTTTCAGGAGGGCCGTGCAAGCTGACCGCGTAGGCGATGAAGTGGCTAAATCGCCCTATCCAACCATACTTTGTGGCGATTTTAACGATACACCCGCATCGTATGCCTACCGCAGGGCATCGGCTGGCCTCAACGACGCTTTTAGTTCTGGAACAACAGCTTATGGTAATACCTATGCGGGTAAATTGCCGCTTATCCGCATCGACCATATTTTTTATAGCGATCACTTCGACCGCATCAACTATAAAATCCATAAGAAAAAGCTCTCTGATCATCATATGGTTAGCGCAACACTTGAATACCTCAAGAATTAATGCAACGCCATCATTTTGAAGAATTAAAGACCTTGCTCAATCAAAAGGCTGATTTCTACAACCAAGCTGCCTTCATTCAAAATGACCCGATTCAAATCCCACATCTCTTTTCGGCTACGGAAGACATCGAAATAGCAGGATTTTTAGTGGCCACTATTGCCTGGGGCCAGCGTAAGACCATACTAACGAATGGAATACGCATGATGCGGCTGATGGATAACAAACCCTATGAGTTTGTGATGCAGGCAAGTGCAGAGGCTATGCGAGGCGTAACAGGTTTTGTACACCGAACATTTAATGCAGATGATTTTCTGGGAATGATTCATTGCCTTCGCCATACCTATTTAAACTATGGCGGACTTGAGGAACTGTTTTTAAAGCATTTACAACTGAACAAGCAAAACATGGGTTTGGCGTTGGCGGGTTTCAGGCACGATTTTTTGCAAGGGCCTCACCTTGAGCGCACCGAGAAGCATGTGGCCAATGTTCGTACAAACTCTTCGGCCAAACGACTCAATATGTATTTGCGTTGGATGGTGCGTAAAGATACGAAAGGTGTGGACTTTGGCCTTTGGCGAATTCCTCAAAATTTGCTGTTATGCCCACTGGATGTTCATAGTGGCCGAACAGCACGAAAACTAGGCATATTACACCGTACTAATGATGATTTTAAGGCAGTTGTGGAATTAACGGATAACCTGAAACAATTTGATCCTGAAGACCCCATAAAATATGATTTTGCCCTTTTTGGGATGGGTGTAAATGAAGGAGGGGGTTTAAATCGCGATAATGAAATTTGACTAAAAGGATAACTCTCTATTCCAAACGTTTGCCATTCGAAAAGGCTATAATCTTCATTTCGGCGAAGCCGTATTGCGAATTCAAATATTGCATGTACGCATTGGCAACATCTTTACGTTTGAAGCTTCCGGCATAAATATAATACCAACCATCGCTGTAATCTTCTTTTAGAGGCTCGGGGGTTTCGAAACGCGAAACAAGTTCATTTATAGAAATCCGTGCATTTTGCGAGCGTTTAATCTCTACCCTGAATTCATCGATACGGGAACGAGAATCCTTCTTGGTATCCTTGCCCGTGGTATTATCACGTATGTACAAATTGGCACTTTCTGCTGCTTTAAACGTGCTTATACGGGAGCCATTTTGAAAAAAGACAACATACAAATCATTGGTTCCCAATTCATTCTTAAGTTTATCGCGATAAGCCTCAGCTTCTGCTAAATTGTTGAAACTACCCGTTGTATATTGATAATATCCATCTTGAAAATCCTCCAAAATTGGGCCTTCCACCGTAAACAATGCCTGCAGCTTGTCGTTGGGGATTTTTACTCCCTTTGAAGAAAGGAGTTGTACCCGAAATTCAACGCCCAATTTAAAGGCTCCCGTTTCGGTTAAATTATTGTACATCAAATCCTTTTCAATATAATCAACAAATTTCATCTTGGTACTTTCGCCCGTAATATCCGTAAATTTCGAACTAAAAAAAAACGGGTAGCTACCCACTGGAACCGAACTTGAAACAACATTTACTTTAAACACAATGCTTGTATCAATGGCTGGAATTGTTCCAAATAAGTTGATTACTAAGCCATTATTTGAATACTTAAACCCTACAATTCCAGGATCGGGAAGTAAGAAACCTTCAGGCATCACCATCTCTAATTCAACCACTCCTGCAGCTCCATCATTTGCGATGTTGATTTGGATAGGAAAAGAATCTTCGTCGCTTATGTGTTTGGGAGGAGTAAAGGTTATTTCAGGTGTAGCGCCCAGTTTTAGTGTCTTTTTGCCTTTAAGGTCAAGGGCAATATCTTTGTATTTAACGGGCAACAATTCGGCATCGGCTTCGTAAGGAATAAGCGGGATGCCTTTAGTGCCTTTCAAATCGAAATCAAGCGTTAAACCAGCACCTGTGTACCAAGCCATATCAAACTTTAGTCCGCCTTGCATTCCATCCTGAACATCCGATTTTACAGTATGAAGTGAAGTTTCGGTATGAAACTTCAGGAAATCGTTCAACTTCCAGTTAATGCCAAAACCAAACGGAAAAACAGGTTCCAGTGTCCTGCCATTTATACCACTGCCGCCTCCAGAACCATTGCTAGTTAGCGTAACTCCATTTACAGTGTTATAGCTCAATGTTTTCCAATTAGATAATCCGCCACCTGCCATACCATACAGCTGCAAGGCCCGCTCAGGATTGTAACCGTTGAATAATTGCGAAATATCGAAAGCAAGGCTTAGGTTATACTCAAAAACATCGGCATTAAAAGCAGCCGTACTTTGAGCTTCAAAATCAGTATCATAATATACACCGCTGCCCGCAAGCTTGCCATTAAGTGCTTGAGCACGTACTGTTAACCAATTATTTACTTGTTTACCAACAATAAGGCTATAGCCAAAAGTAATATTTTTCATTTGGGTTCCAGCAAAGGGCAAATCAGCTATGGCCAAATTTGGGCCGGCATTAAAGCCTATGCTCCAGTTGTTGAACATCGAAAAAGAGCGCGTCGGTTTTTGCGCCCAAACAATCGCCACTCCAAAAAGGCTTAGAACCAAGAAAATCAATCTTAAATTATTTTTCAATAGTCTCATCCTTATTTATTTGCAATGTTTACGTACTAGTTTCTCGGCTTCATCCACGCCATATACGCTCGCCTTGTTCCAATCATCGCAGGCTCCATTTTTGTCGTTGAGGGCTTTGCGTGTAACCCCACGATTGTAAATGGCTTTTGCCCAGTCTTTTATCAACTCACGTTCAACAGGTTTATTCTCTACAGCCTGATCAAAATACTGCAATGCTTTGCTATAATCTTTCAACTCATGATAACAACTTCCCAAATAGGCATATACCAAGAAGGGTTTATCGCTGCTCGAAAGCTCTTCTGCCTTTTCAAAATCCTGAATAGCAAGTTTAAAGTCGTTGCGCTTATAAAGAGCTATTCCCCTGTTAAAGAACTCGGTAAAGGTGCGTGGGTTTCCTATTAATTCGGCAAAAACAGGCACTGTGCGCATAAATCGCGAAAACTCGTTAAACGGGATTTCGTAATAATACTTGTTTAGCAAGCCTTCTTTGGTTTCGGGTATAAAATAACGCTGATAGAGGCTTTTCTTATTATAGACTTCTATAAATCGCAGCCTAATCACCTTGCCTGCCGATGAGTTTAAAGGCATAACAGCAAGTAAGAGGTTGAAGTTATTATGAAGTTTTGAATTGTACACCCGTTGAATATGATTTGCGATTTTTTGTAGGAAGGTATGTTTATCAAAATCAATTAAATGATCACTGCAAAACAACTCCAGGTTTACCAAATTTAGCTTGCCCATCAAAGTCGAGTCAGAGACAACTTCCTTTAGTTTAGAAGCTTTAAAAACGTAATACGCAACATTATCGAAAGATTTCCAACCCTCTCGAAGGGTTTCAAACTCAAATTTCCCTCCCTTGCTAAAAGAGAGCATCACAAGATACTGTTCCCCACCAATCAGTACCTCACGCAATTCTATTGACTTAAAGTTATGCCTTCCAAGCTTGTTTTCGGGATCGTTGGTACGGTTAACATCCGCATTTGAATTGGGGATGTAATTGTTGCCTTTAATCCATATCCCATTATCTTGCAAAGTCCATCCCTCGGCTTTTTCTAAAACCGATAGCGCTTCGGTAATCACGGGCAAGTTGGCTTTTTTACGCTCATTTAATTGCGCAAAAAGTCCACTGGTGATGAAAACCAAGACAGTTATTAAGCTATATTTCCGGATATTATTCATAATTGCGGAGTAAAAATATAGAGAAGAAAAGTAAAAATGCCAAACTGTTAAGAAATATCAACAGCTATGTTAATAACTATTATCCTTAAAAACTGGATCAAAGAGTCAATCACTACCAATTATTGGGCTAGAGTTATACAAATACCATAAATACAATCACTTAACTTGAATCAAAGAAAGAATTAAACAATTTTTAACCTATAAAAGACAGCAGGGTTATTGCCTAAAAAGCACGTATTATTATTATGCTTGCATTCTGCATATGTAATTTTGGTCAAATACACGAATTTTACCCATATAAATAATTTGAAATCAACTATTTAAAACCAAAGCTCGTCAATAAAGTAATTAACAACTTATCAACAATTCGCTCGAAATACACTTAAT
>CAZKHA010000092.1:0-13524 GCA_964552325.1 uncultured Bacteroidales bacterium | reverse complement strand
AAACGAATGAAATCAGAAATATCGCCCTTATAGGTGGCGCTAAAACCGGTAAAACTACCTTGGCAGAATCAATGCTATTTGAAGGTGGTGTTATAAACAGAAGAGGAACCATTGAAGACAAGAACACGGTTTCTGACTATCGGGAAATAGAACTCGAAAGGCAGAATTCGGTTACTTCAACAGTACTCTATAGCGAAGTTGATGGTAAGAAAATCAACATTATAGATACTCCGGGCTTCGATGATTTCATGGGTGAAGTGCTAGCAGCTTTAAATGTTGTTGATACCGCAGTTATGGTTGTGAATGCACAAAACGGTGTTGAAGTTGGTACCGAAATTACCTGGCGTTATGCCACCCGTGCCAATAAACCCGTAGTTTTTGCCATTAACCATTTAGAACACGAAAACTCGAACTTCGAAGAAACAGTACGCCAACTTCGCCAACAATTTGGAGGTGGTGTTACAGTATGCCAATATCCAATAAATGAGGGAATTGGCTTTAACAGCTTTGTTGATCTACTTCAAATGAAGCTCTACAAGTATCCCGAAAATGGAGGCAAGCCCGAAATTCTTGACATCCCAGCCAACGAAAAAGACAAAGCCGACGAACTTTATGCCAAACTGGTAGAAGATCTAGCCGCTAATGACGAAGCTTTGATGGAAAAGTTCTTCGAAAACGGATCATTATCAGAAGATGATATGGCCAAAGGCTTAAAACTTGGGCTTATTAACCGCGGTGTTTTCCCTGTATTATGCGTAAATGCTAAACACAATATGGGCGCCAAACGCTTGCTCCAGTTTATCGGTACATCAGCACCTGCACCCAACGAAATGCCCGGCGTTAAAACCACCACTGGAAAAGAACTTACCTGCAAAGCATCTGAACCTGCATGTGCTTTTGTTTTTAAAACTTCAATAGAGCAGCATTTAGGCGAAATTACCTTCTTTAAGGTATATGCCGGCGAAGTTACCGAAGCCATGGATATGGTGAACAGCGTAAGCGGAGCCAAAGAAAGGGTTTCTCAAATGTTTGTAAGTGCTGGTAAGAACAGAACCAAGATTGAAAAAGCTGTGGCCGGAGATATTGCATCAACCATCAAGTTGAAAAACTCCCGAACCAACACTACCTTAAATTCAGGTAAAAATGCTGACGATGTCATCACTCCACTCGAATATCCAGCACCAAAAATTACCATGGCTTGCAAAGCCAAAAACCAAGCAGATGACGAAAAACTTGGTACATTATTAAATGAAATCCACAGGGTTGACCCTACCCTTACCGTTGGCTATTCAAAAGAACTAAGGCAGCTCATAGTTGGCGGACAAGGCGAACTTCACCTGAATATCGCAAAATGGCATCTCGAGAACCTTGAAAAAATTGCTATCGAGTTTATTGCTCCTCGTATCCCTTACCGCGAAACCATTACCAAATCTTCGAAAGCTAATTACCGTCACAAAAAACAATCAGGCGGTTCGGGTCAGTTTGGCGAAGTTCATATGATGGTTCAGCCATATTATGAAGGTATGCCAAATCAGACAGAATTCCCGGTTCGTGGCCAAGATATTATTGAACTTGAATGGGGTGGAAAATTGGTTATGAATAGTTGTATTGTAGGGGGCGTAATCGATGCCCGCTTTATACCCGCTATCCTTAAAGGTATCATGGAAAAAATGGAACAAGGCCCCTTAACCGGCTCTTATGCCCGCGATATAGTTGTCAACATTTATGATGGCAAAATGCACCCCGTCGATTCAAACGAAATCTCCTTCAAATTAGCAGGACGCGCCGCATTTAAAGAAGCCTTTAAAAATGCCGGTCCAAAAATCTTGGAGCCCATTTACGATGTGGAAGTAATTGTTCCTGAAGGAAAAATGGGTGATGTTATGACCGATCTCCAAGGTCGCCGCGCCATTATAATGGGTATGGATAGCGAAGGCAACTACCAAAAAATTAAAGCCCGTGTGCCGCTGGCCGAAATGAACCGCTACCAAACTTCGCTTAGCTCCATCACAAGTGGTCGTGCCACCTATGGACTCAAATTTGCTGAGTATGCCCAAGTTCCTCCCGATGTACAAACAGCTCTGCTTAAAGCATACGAGGAACAAGAAAGCGAAGAATAGTACAAATTGCTATAAATCAATGAAAAGGCTGCCTACGGGTGGCCTTTTTTTATTGTTAAGCCTTTAAAATCTTATACAATTATCACAAAATTCCGTAACACCCATCAGGGTAGATGCTAATACTTTTGTAGCATTAAAAACCGTACATAAATGAAAAGACTTTTCTTGGCCGTACTCTGCACCTTGGCCGCAGTGAGCTTGAAAGCTCAAATTTTGCCAGAATATACCTTTACAGGTTTATCAGTTGCTTACACTCAACTTCCAACATCTGGATACAAATTCTATGCAATGGATGCCACCAACAGCAAGTGCATTTTTTACAACCCTGACCATTCGGTTTGGAAAAGCGTTTCGCTTAGCATGCCAGCTAACCACTACTTAGTTGATTTAGCATATGTTAGTGAAGACCTGTTTAACAATGACAATGCGATAGAATTGCTTTATGTAACCTATTATTACGATTCAAACCTAGGTTATGGTAAGTATGAAACCCGAATAGCCAATGAATCGGGAACGGTGTTACTTAGTGTTCCGGGTGGTGGATACTCCGCTGTTTACAATGCCCAAACGGGTGCAAAGCTTTTTATTTGGGTATATGACTACTCGCAAACTATTACTACAACCACCACCAAGGTTTATACTATTCCTGGGCAACTTGCCACTGCCATCGCCCCACAGCCACTTAACCCCAGCGGAAAGGTTTCTGCAGCTTACCCCAACCCTTCATCAGGCCAAGTGACCATACCCTACGAATTGCCAGCCCAAACCAATGATGCCATTTTACGCATTATGGACGAGCAGGGCAGAACCATTCAATCTTACCGTATCGATCGATCATTCTCTGATTTGGTTATTCCTGCAGGAATGCTTCCAAAAGGCTTCTATGTTTATCGCATCGAAACTTCAAACTTCTCATCTTCAGCTAAAAAACTGATAATCAATTAAAAATTTATTTATATGAAAATAAAGACCAACGTCGCCACCAGTGATTCTGGATTTGTATTCAACCCCTCCACGGGTGAATCGTACTCCCTTAACCCCATAGCTTCTGAAATATTGGGTATGGCTAAAGCGGGAAAACCAAAAGATGAAATCATCACGGTTATCTTAAACAAATACCATGTTGATGTTGCTACCCTTGAAAAAGACTTTTCTGATTTCGAGGGTATGCTTAACCACTTCAGGCTCATCGACAATGAAACCTAAGCTAACCATAGCCGTAACCGGCCTTAATGCTATCGACAGCCCAGGTCCGGGTGTTGCCGTTATCCGCTGCTTAATCGATTCTGATTATTTTGATGTTCGCATCATTGGTTTTGCCTACGAGTCGCTTGAGCCAGGGATTTATATGCACGATTTGGTTGATCATACCTACCAAGTCCCCTACCCTTCGGCTGGTGTTGAATTGCTTTTTGAACGAATTCAATACATTCACGAAAAAGAACAGCTCGACGTAATCATCCCTAACTTTGATGCAGAGCTTTATTCGTACATTAAACTTGAAAAGCGCTTGTTATCAATGGGTATTAGAACCTTTTTGCCCACACTCGAGCAATTTGAAGAACGCCATAAAGTAAACCTGGATAAGTTTGGTGAAAAATATGGCATTCGGGTGCCTGCTAGCAAGCCCATTTTTGATGTAACCGACCTTTATCATTTACCCGAAGGATTTGAGTATCCATTGGTTATAAAAGGAAAGTTTTATGATGCCAGCATAGCCTATAACAAAGAACAGGCAAAAAGCTATTTTCACAAGATCTCGGCAAAATGGGGCTTACCCATCATTATCCAGGAATTTGTGCACGGTGCCGAATACAATATAACTGGTTTAGGTGATGGATTTGGCAACATGTTGGCTGCTATACCCATGCGTAAACAATACATTACCGATAAAGGAAAAGCTTGGGGTGGGATTACCATTGATGATAATGCCATGATTGAGATGACGCGTGACTTTATATCCAAAACCAAATGGAGAGGTGGTTTTGAACTAGAGCTTATGAAAGATAAAAACCAAGATTTCTACCTTTTAGAGATAAACCCCCGAATGCCCGCCTGGATTTACCTTAGCAAAGGCGCCGGACAAAATATTCCGGAAACCCTTGTTAGGCTTGCCATTGGGCAAACACCCCCTGCCTTCGACACCTACCTTATTGGTAAAATGTTTGTACGCTATTCATGGGACATGATAGTAGATATATCTGAATTTCAAGAAATTTCAACAACTGGAGAACTTTAAAAATGGAAAAACTACGATACGAAAGGCCAATTATAAAGCGCCTTGAAAGCGATTTACCCAACAAATTTGGGAGCCGCAAAGAATACAAGCCTCTTACCCACATCGAAGGCATACCAATAAAGGATTTGATAGCCTCGTATGGCTCGCCTTTATTCGTACTATCAGAAAACACAATTCGCTCTACCTATAAAAAAGCGCTTCGGGCATTTACTACACGCTATCCAAAGGTGCAGTTTGCATGGTCCTATAAAACCAATTACCTTGATGCTGTGTGTCAGATCTTCCACCAAGAAGGAAGCTGGGCTGAGGTGGTTTCTGGTTTTGAATATGATAAAGCCTTACGAAATGGTGTGCCTGGCTCAAAAATTATTTTTAATGGCCCTGACAAAACATCGTCTGACCTTGAAAAAGCCATTATCAACGATTCGCTCATCCATATCGACCATTTGGATGAATTCTATTCAATTGTAGAACTGACCGGACGGCTCAACAAGCGCCCCAAAGTAGCTATACGGGTTAACATGGATACGGGTGTTTACCCAATTTGGGACCGGTTTGGCTTTAATTATGAAAATGGCCAAGCTTGGGATGTGCTTAACAGGATTATGCGATCAGAAAAAATGGATTTGGTTGGCCTGCATTGCCATATTGGAACCTTTATGATTACGGCACAAGCCTACGCAGTGGCAGCTACAAAACTTGCCGATTTGGCCGTGGGCCTTAAAACCAAATATAACCATTCAATAAAATACATTGACCTAGGTGGTGGGTTTGCTTCGCCAAACACACTAAAAGGAGCCTATCTTCCCGGCTCTGACACCAACCCCGTTTTTGATGATTATGCCGAAGCCATCACCACAGCATTGATTAATAGCAACCTGCCTTCGGGCGATTTGCCATTGTTGATACTCGAAACAGGTAGAGCACTTATTGATGAGGCTGGATTTTTGTTGGGCACTGTTATTTCAAACAAGCGCTCCTCCATCGGCAAACGTACCACCATCATGGACTTTGGTGTAAACATACTGTTTACAGCCTTTTGGTACGACCACAAAATTAGCCCGGGGCAAGACTTTACACATTACACCGAAGATACAACACTGTATGGCCCATTGTGCATGAACATTGATGTGGTACGAGACAATATTGCGCTTCCGTTGCTTAACAAAGGCGACCATGTGGTTGTACACCATGTGGGAGCGTATAACATGACCCAATGGATGCAATTTATCACTCTTAGGCCCAATGTACTATTGATTACAAGCCAATCAAAACCCGAACTGATACGAAAAGGAGAAGAACTGGAAACGGTAACTGCCTTGGAAATACTACCTGACTATTTAAAAATCAACGGTTTATAAATTCATCCTGTCTGTATGTAAATATTTTTTTAACAATTTCTTGTTTTTAATGCCTTATTTACGCACCTTTGTAACTGGTTTAATTTATCGGAGTTGAGCAAAATGGATAAGGCGAGGCTATTTATAAATAAGTACAGGTACTTTTTCCTCGCCTTTATCCTTTTGGAAGTATTGCTATACCTTGTATCCTATTACATATATACCAGCAATTCAGAACAATACACCTTACAAAAAGTCAAAGAATTTAAAATTGGAATTAGTGCGGTATCTCATCATTATGAGCTTACCTCCAATTCGTTTTACACGGATATTTGTGCTGTTTCCAATCTTAAATCCTTGCTTCGCGAAGCTACAAATGCCGATGGGGTAAAAAAAGATGAGATTCGTAGGATAATTTACGCAAGAATCCAACCAATCCACAGCCATATGAAAGCCACAAACTTAGAATATCTTTCGTTTTTCTTGCCTGATAACCAAGCTCTCATGCGTTTTGAAGAACCCGAGTATTATGGCGACAATGTTGGCCAAAGCCGCTTGCTCATAGCAAAAACAAATGCTACACGCAAACCACAGTCAGGTTTTGAAATTGGCTTGGCTTCAGCTGGTTATAGGTTTGTCTATCCCATTTTCGATAGCTTGGGTTATGTGGGTTGTGTAGAACTCGGGGTTGGGTTCACAGGAATTAGAAATGAATTGAAACGGATTTTCCCTTACGAACTCCGCTTTTTAATTGAGAAAGACCAATTGCTTTACACCACCCCTTTTGTTAAACTCGATAATTTTAGCTTTAGCGATTTAAGCGAAGGTTTTATGTACGAAAAACCCTCTCTCTCCGCTTTTGAAAACGATACCACAAGCGCTTTCGTAAAAAATAGCACCATTATTAAATTTAACAAGGACGCAAAAAAAGAAATAGAATATAACCTGAACACAAAGAAAACCTTTGGTCAATCACGCGAATTAGCCGTTGGCGATGTTTTTGCCCTATTTCTTTCGATAGAAAGCCCCAGTAAACAAACAGCCTCGTTTATAATTGCTTATGCACACGATTCAACAATTGTTGCGTACAAGCGCGACCACTATATCCTCTTTGCTATTGCAAGCTTACTCGGCATAACTGTAATTATTCTTGTAGGATTTAACTATAATAAAAACAAGATTATAAAAGCAAATAGAGACCAATTGGTGCTGTCAGAAAAACAGCTAAAAGAAATCAATGCCTCAAAAGATAAGTTCTTTAGCATCATCGCACACGATCTTCGCAACCCGTTTCATGGATTGGTTGGCCTCACGCAAGTATTGGTTGAAGATGGAGAAAGTATTGAACCTGAACGAATTAAAAAGTTTCACCGCTTGCTTTACGACTCAGCCAAACAAGGTTATCAACTAGTGCTTAATTTATTGGAATGGACACGGATACAAACCGGCCGGCTCGTTATTTCGCCCGAAAAGATTCATATAGCCCGTTTGGTTGACGACTGTCAAATGCTTATGCGCAATGCTGCCGAATCAAAACACATTCGTATTTCAACAAGAGTTGATAACAGCCTTTTTGCCTATGCCGATGAAAACATGCTTAGCACGGTGCTTCGCAATTTGCTTTCAAATGCTGTAAAGTTTTCATACCCAGGTAGCGAAGTTATAGTTAAAGCTTCTATGGTTAATAACATGGCTGAAGTTACCATCACCGATTTTGGTTTAGGCATGGATAAACAAACCATGGACAATCTGTTCAAAATTGAAGTTTCGCAATCATCGGCTGGCACCGAAGGCGAACAAGGAACAGGCCTGGGCTTAATCCTTTGCCGGGAGTTTGTAGAAAAAAACTATGGATCCCTAACCTTTACATCCGAACAAGGCAAAGGCAGCACCTTTTGTGTTCGCATACCGCTATCATAATCATTTTCACACTTTTTAATGAACAGATACACTATACCCGGTGGCTCACTTATTAGCTATATGAGCATGAAGCTTAAAACTGGAGGCGGCATTAACCTTGCCCAAGGCTTACCTGGTTTTGAGCCACCCGCTATGTTGCTCCATCATCTGTTCAGCCTTACACAACCCCAGCATCATCAATATGCTCCTACCACAGGGCTTAAACCATTGGTTCAATTCCTTACCGATGAGTATGCTGAGGAGGGGCTTAACAAGTTTAATGTAATGATAACCAATGGCGCCACCGAGGCCCTTTCGCTTTTGTACCTTTATATCCGCCAAAAAAAGAATGCTAAACTTGTTGTAGCATCGTTTGACCCAGCTTATGAAAGCTTTATAAAACTGCCCGAAATCTATGGCGACGTGTTTCATCCTATTGAACTTGACCCTTATGGAAACAAAGATTTGGATGAACTTGAAAACGAACTAGCACAATTGCGCCCCGATCTGTTCTTTTTGGCAAGCCCGGGCAACCCTTATGGCAAAACATGGTCAACCCTCGAACTTACCAAAATGGCACAATTGGCTCGCAAATATAAATTTATCCTTATTTTAGATATTGTTTATCACCAGTTGTACCGCAATCAAGAACCCATACGGATACCTTTTGAAGCGCTTGATGAACACGTTTTTATCGTAAACTCTTTTTCGAAAACCCTTAGTATTACAGGCTGGCGGCTTGGCTATTTGGCTTGTCATCAAAGCCATTTTGAAGCACTCTGCAATATCCACGATTTTACCGGCCTTAATTCACCAGCTCCTTTGCAAGAAGCTGTTTGGAGATTTATCAACGCAGGCCTGATGCCAGAATACACTTCTTGGCTGCGATCGCAACTGGTTTTATCCTACCAATGTTTACACAATGCATTGTTATCCAATCATTTTACTATATCAGAAACCGGCGGTGGATACTTTATTTGGGCAAAACTTCCTGAGCCGTTTGCCAATGGGTTCAAGTTTGCTGTTGACCTCTATGATACGCAAAAAGTTGCCGTAGTGCCGGGAATTCACTTTTCATCTAACGCTCATAACTTTATTCGGTTTAACTTCGCAAGACCCTTGCCTGAAATTAAAAAGGCCATTGAGGGCATAAGCAATTTCATTAAAACAGAAAACCAATGCAATCCGTAAAACAGCTCGCCAACCAAACGGCTATTTATGGCATTAGCAGCATTTTGGGCCGAGTGCTCAATTATCTGTTAGTACCCTTGTATTCAAGGGTTTTTTTGCCTGCCGAAGCTGCTGTATATGTGGAGATGTATGCTTATATAGCCTTCTTTTTTGTAATCCTGACCTATGGCTTCGAAACGGCTTTCTTTCGGTATTCCGAAACACATTCATCACGCAGCCAGGTTTATTCAACCGCCTTTTGGTCTATTTTGCTTACCACCTCCGTTTTTGCGGCCTTTGCCTTGGCTGGCACACAAACTATTGCAAATTTTTTACGCTATGCAGCTCATCCTGAATATTTTGTGTATTTTGTGCTGATAATTTCACTTGATGCTATTACCGCAATTCCTTTTGCTAAACTCCGATCAGAAAACAAAGCCCTTCGGTTTGCCAGCATTCGCATAATTAACATACTGGTAAACATTGCCTTAAATATTATTTTATTGATAGTATTGCCGTATTTTTATAGGGAAACCGCCAGCACTGGCCTTCACACATTTCTTGGTGCCTTTACAGATGGGAAACCCAACGTTAGTGCCATTTTTATAGCCAATTTTTTGGCCAGTCTGTCATCAGCAATCTTGCTTTTACCAGAAATGCTGAAAGCCAAACGTAGCTTTAACGCCAATCTGTGGAAATCGATGTTTAAGTACGCTTTTCCATTGTTGATATTTGGATTGGCCGGAATAGTGAATGAGACAATCGACAGGGTCTTGCTAAAATATTTATTGCCTACTGATAGTGCCATGCACAATCTCGGGATATATGGTATGTGTTACAAAATAGCCATATTCATCGCCATCTTTATACAAGCCTTCCGCTATGCGGCCGAACCCTTCTTTTTTGCACAAGCCAAAGAAAAAAACGCACCAGAAACCTACGCCCTGGTAATGAACTATTTTGTGCTGGCCTGTATCACTATTTCATTAGGCATCATGCTTTATATTGAACTGTTCAAGTTTTTTGTGGGCCAAAACTATTACGAGGGTTTGAAAGTTGTCCCCATTTTACTGATTAGTCATGTGTTTTTAGGGGTTTTTTACAATCTCTCGGTATGGTATAAGCTCTCGGGCAAAACACGTTTTGGTGCTTGGATTAGCCTCGGTGGCGTTATTATAACGTTAGTTCTGAATATTTTGCTTATTCCATATATAGGATATATGGGTTCTGCTTGGGCCAACTTTACTTGTTATTTGTTTATGATGGTAGTATCGTATTTGCTTGGGCAAAAATACTATCCCATTCCATATAAATTAAAAAACGCCGCATCGTATCTGCTAGTTGCTATGCTGGCTTTTACCTTGAGCCAATTCTTAAGTCCATCTAATTTAGTTATTAACTTATTGTTTAACACATGTTTAATGGCTGGATTTGTGGTTTATGTTGCAAAGAAAAACCCTTCGCTGGTACATGGCTTGCAAGCAAGCCTTTCCAGTAAGTTCCTAAAAAAGCCAACAAAATGATTTACCCTATGAAAATTTGGAACAAGCTTAACGAGATTTTTCCGCATATGCTTAGCAGTGTGCTCAACAGCTATTCTCAGATATTCTTTGCAATCGACCATCGGCTGGCTTCCATACTCTTGGTTGTATCGTTTTTTGATTTTTACACAGGCTTAAGTGGCTTGGCGGCAGTTCTGCTCACAAATCTTGCGGCGTATCTTACGGGTTTTAATCGAGCCAATATTCGGAGTGGCCTTTATGGATTCAACAGCTTATTGGTAGGGCTGGGCATGGGCATTTATTATGAACCTTCGCTACAATTCTACACCATCATAGCGTTTGCCTCGCTGTTAACCTTGTTTATTACCCTTGCATTTGAAGGCATTTTAGGGAAATATGGCCTACCCTACCTCAGTATCCCCTTCATTTTAGCCGTTTGGATGCTGACCCTGGCCTCTAGGCAGTTTTCGGAGCTCGAGGTTAGCTCGCGCGGCATATTTATGATGAATGAACTCTATACCATTGGTGGTTTTCCATTGGTAAAGGCTTACAATTGGTTTGGGCAACTTAAGCTGCCCGAACCTATTTTATTGTATTTTAAATCGTTGGGCGCCATTTTCTTTCAATACCACTTGTTTGCAGGTATCTTAATAGCAATAGGCATCTTGATTTATTCGCGTATCGCTTTTCTGTTATCAGTTACCGGATTTGCCAGTGCTTATGTGTTTTATGGCTTTATTGGTGGCAATATTGCCGAGCTTAGCACCAGTTACATTGGTTTCAACTTTATTCTAACAGCCATGTCGCTCGGAGGCTTTTTCTTGGTGGCATCCTATCATTCTTTTTTATGGATTATCTTGCTTACACCCCTAATTAGTTTTGCCATTTCTGGCACCATGGCTTTGTTAGGGATGTTCCAGCTACCCGTATTCTCACTTCCTTTCAACTTCACGGTAATCCTATTCTTGTATGCCCTAAAGTTTAGGGAGCGCTTTTTACAACACCCGGCCTTGGTTTATATTCAGCATTATCAGCCCGAAAAGAACTTGTATTCGCGCCTCAATTACAACCAACGCTTTAATCCCAATGCTTTAATAGCCGTTACCCTACCTGTTTGGGGCGAGTGGACCGTTACCCAATCGCATAACGGACCTTATACCCACCGCGATGCATGGCAACATGCCTGGGATTTTGAGATCTTGGACGATGAAGGGAAGAGTTATTCACGAACCGGCGATGTGCCCGAAGACTACTATGGTTATGGAAAACCCGTAATTGCTCCTGCTGATGGTTGGGTTGAAGAAATAATTGATGGTATTGATGACAACCCCATAGGGGGTTTTAACATGGAGCACAATTGGGGAAATTCCATCATAATACGGCATACCACTGGCATGTACAGCAAAATGAGCCACTTGCGAAAATCAGGGTTTAAAGTTGCTAAAGGTGCCTATGTTACACGCGGCGAGATACTTGCACAAGTTGGCAATTCGGGAAGGTCTCCTTATCCACACTTGCATTTTCAAATTCAGGCTACCCCATTTGTTGGTAGCAAAACCATGTACTATCCCATTTCCAATTACATTGAGCGCTCAACCCAAGGTTACAGCTTTACAGCTTCTGGAATTCCAGCCGATAAGGCTATAGTGGCAAATATCAATTTAGTGGCAAACCTTGCCAAAGCATATCATTTTGTCCCGGGCCAAATCTTGAAGTGGTCAGTTGTTTCACCAGCATTTCAACAACCCAAAACTATACAGTGGGAGGTTATGGCCGATGTATATAACAACGCATATTTTTACGAGCCTGATACAAAATCAAAAGCTTGGTTTACCAACACAGGCAATGTGTTTTGCTTTACCTTTTTTGAAGGAAACCACCGCTCGCTACTTTACTTCTTTTTCGTTGCAAACTTTAAAACGGTTCCGGGCTTTTATAAAAACCTAGAAGTTACTGATACCCTCCCTTTAAACACCGTAAACCTACCCGGACTATCCGTTGTTCAAGATTTGCTGGCTCCTTTCTATATTTTTCTTAAAGCTGATTATACACGCAGGCACCTAAAATTTACGGATGGGTTTACTTCACAAGAATTTGATTACGAGACAGCTATAAACATTAAATTGTTCAACAAAATTGTACAAACTACCCTGATTACTACACATATTCATAACGATTCCTTTAAAAACTTCAACATCCAGTATGGTGGCAAAGTTATTGTAGCTACCCTAATTCCTGAACTATGACCCTGAAAACACTACATTATTTTATATTATTGGCTTGCATAACCTTAGTATTAGTAAAACCGCTAAAAGCACAAATTACGCCCGAGGAAGCTAAAGCTGATGCCATTACCTACCGGCACTATATGGCTGCCCAATGGGATTCGCTATTGGTAAGCGGAAACCAAGCCATTGACCAGGGTTTTGACAATTATTACTTTAGGGTCAGGCTTGGCAGGGCTTATTTTGAAAAAGAACGGTATGCCAAAGCCATCCACCATTTTGATAAAGCTTTACATTTTGCCCCATCAGATGCTTTTGCCCTGAGCTATCTCTATTATTCACATCTCTATTTTGGTCGGGTAAACCAAAGCCGCTTTTTATCGCACGAACTTACTAAACTTACCCGTGAATCCTATTATCAAGCACCTTTGGTTAAGTCCATCTATTTAGAAGGCGGGCCTTCGTTTTTAAACGGTAAAAACAAGGCAATGCAAACCGATCTTGATGGTACTGAGAACATTTATGGCGAAAGCGATGTAACTGGCAATGGATATTATTCGCACGCTGGCATGCAGTTTAACCTTGCACCAAGGTTAGGCTTATACGTTGGGTATTCAAATCTAGGGCTTTACAAACATCATAGGGCAATGTCGGCCGATACAACACTCTATCTGCGCCGATACAGCGTTAAAGAAAATGACTACTTTATAAGCATGCCATTTTATCTTGGGAAAAACCTTAGCATTATCCCCGCTTTTAGGCACACCCATTTTCAAACCGATCCCGTTCAGATATCGTACGATTTCACCTTGTTACAATACAAATTCGATACCCTCGACTATACCTTTAATGACTATGTTTACTCGCTCGAAACACGTTTAGAGCAAAGTTATTACACCCTTTGCCTTGCAGGAACACTCATTAATCAAAATGGAAACAGCTTTGGGCAGCTTACCCTTTCGGGTACGCTGTACCCGTTTGGAAACCTAAATTTATATGCCACAACCAGCCTTTTACAACAAGTGGGTA
>CAZKHA010000091.1:6973-13922 GCA_964552325.1 uncultured Bacteroidales bacterium | reverse complement strand
CTTCAAAACCCTTCGCCCTTCACCCCCACCCTCATTCTTCGGTTGGGCAAGCTTCGCCCTTCATCCTTCTCCCTTCACCCTTTACCCCTATTTACCTTGTTAAAAAAACATAATCCTTAATAATCGATTGCAAGAATTCAATCCGATTTTTGGGACCTTTAATATTCAACATATCTTCAATCTTTCGGGCTAAAAGCACAACAGCTTCTTGGGTGCTTGCATTTCGAATGGCGTAAAACCTGTCGATGGTTTCTTTGATTAAAAGCACATCCGATTCAGTTAATTGCTTGGCTTGTGGGTAACTGGGATCATAACTTTTGTTGCGGGCATTCATCTCCAATAGCTGTTTTAAATCGGGGCGGTTGGCATCTAATACCTTTATTACTACGGTGTCAGCCAAAAAATCGCCTAAGCGTTGACCTGCAGAGGTTGATGAAGCCATTAGAACCGCAAAAAGCCCAGAGCTAAAAAGTATATCGGGCAAACGAAACACCCAACGCACCAACGAATCAAAAAACCCAGGTTTTTCACCTGTTAGTTTTAGAACCTTAATTTTCATAATACGTTTGCCGAATGATTGCCCATCCGTAAACACCTCCATAAATAGATGATACAAGAAAAAAAAGGGGATATAGGCAATTATCGCGATTATTGATTGGTAGGCCGGAAATAGCACAGAAAGGATAAAGTGCAGCAACAAGCTAGCTATGCCACAAAACAGCAAATCGAGCAGATAAGCTAAGCCTCGCTCGCTTACAGGGGCCACGGTATAAACAATGCTTACATTTTGAGCAGTGGTTATTTCAACACTTTTCATAATTGTGTTATCAATATGTTGCAAATGTAGAATAATATTTCTTAATATTGCAGCAAAGCCCGCCAAGTGAAAGAATCAAAATTCATAGAACAGAATAAAGAGAAATGGTTGGATTTTGAGAACTTGTTAAAGACCAAAATTGCCGATCCTGGGAAACAAAGCAAGTTGTTTGTTCAAATAACCGACGACCTTTCGTACGCACGTACCTATTATCGTAACCGAATGGTTCGTAAATATTTAAACGGAATAGCACAAAGCTTGTTTTTAGCGGTAAACCGTTCGCCTAGGCTTAGCCTAAAGAGTTTCTGGAATTTTTGGAAGATAGACCTGCCCTTAATGATTGCCGAAGCCAAGAATGAGTTTAGGGTTTCGCTTTTTGTGTTTCTGCTAGCTATGGGCATTGGTTTCCTTTCTTCGTCTCACGACCCTGAGTTTGCCCAACTCATACTGTCAAAAACATACATCGAAAAAACAGTACAAAACATCAACAACAACAATCCAATGGGCATTTATAAAGATTTTGCCCAGGTAGAAGGGTTTCTACAAATTACTGTTAATAACCTTATTGTGGCCTGCATAACCTTTGTAATGGGAGCTTTTATGGCCATAGGCACGGTGTTTATGATGCTTTACAATGGGATAATGGTGGGCACGTTTCAGCAATTTTTTATTGAACGCGATTTGTTTAAAGTATCGTTTTTAACTATTTGGCAGCATGGCACCTTAGAAATATCGGCCATAATAATTGCAGGTGCGGCTGGCTTAACCTTAGGCCGGGGCTTGTTGTTCCCCGGAACATTTACACGGTTTCAGGCATTTCGCATTTCAGCAAAACGTGGTATGAAGATAATGGTGGGCATTTTTCCCGTGATTGTTCTGGCTGGTTTTATCGAAGGTTTTTTTACCCGTTATACACATTTGCCTGATTTGCTTAGGTTAAGCGTTATTCTTGTTTCACTGGCATTCGTGCTTTTGTATTTTGTTTGGTATCCGATAAAAGTTGCGCGAAGCACGCCTTTTGGCTTAGCCCCCGACCCTGTATCTTACAGGCAATCACGCGAAATTGACCCTACAGCCTTATACTCAAATGGGGAGTTGTTCGAGAATACTTTTTTGGTGCTACGGCAGTCTTTCCGGGTTTTTTTCTGGATTTCGCTGGCTGCGGGCTTCCTTGTTTCGGTAGCTTTTATAAGCCTGTCCAATTTAACGTCAAGCGAAGCCAACTCCAGAATTATACCTGTAGTTGCTTTTTATGATTATGCTGAAAACTTTAGCGTTTTTGTGGCCAATGTGTTGGTTACTTCGGGAATATTACTGCTTGTTTTCTGGCACATCAAAAAGCACCTTATTAAAACAACTGAATCATTACGCTTGCTGCATATGCCAAGCATTCTTGTGTGTCTGGTTTCGGGCGCCATTCTGCACACCGGTTTTTTTCTGCCCATTACTTGGGCAATTCTGTTGTTTATCGTTTTATTTCCCATCATTTCGTTTGCGGCCTTTGCATCAAGTTTTGTAAACGGCGGAACAGCCGGCAAGTACTATTCTGGGTTGCGACTGTTTTTTAACTCCCTCTCCATTCCCTTAGCCCTGTATGCCAAAATCTTGGGCGTTGTATTGCTTATGATGATTCTGCTAAGCTCTCAATTGTTCAAAATGAATTTAACCTTTATACTATGGAATTTTGAAAGTGCTGGCGAGGGCACGAATTTGTTGCCCACATTGGTTTATGGCATCGTATTTCATGTTTTCTTGTTTTTAGGTCTTTTGTTGATATTGCTTGGCTTGAGTCTTTCTTATTTTAGTGTTAAAGAAGGGGTTACATCAAACAACCTGAAGGCTCGCATTAAACAAATGGGTAGCAGGAAAAAAGTTTTGGGTTATGAAAGGGAGTAATGCAAAACAGTATTGGGCATTAGCCGTAGTTGTGATCTTGCTTTTGATTGGCATGACTGTATGTGCTAACCCACAGCCAAAGAATGCTACCATTGAAAAACACGTTTGGGAGAAGCATACCAAAGGAATTGACTATTCCGAACAATATCTTACGCGCGAAATAAGCCCCCAAAAAAACTTTAAATTGCCTCCCTTTGATTTCGCTGGCTTGGGAACCATCCTGTTTGTTGTAATTATTGCTGTACTTGTGTTTTTGCTTTTACGAATTTTAATTATCAAAGGAATTTTAAATAGTAATCAAGGCAAGAAAAGACTTAAGCCTTATACGCTGCAAGATGTGGAAGCTGACATTGAAAATGCCGATTTAGAAACGCTTTTACAAGAGGCCCTTCAGCATCACCTGTATTACCTTGCCATTCGTCTTCATTTCTTAATGGTGCTAAAAGCCATGTATGCTAAGCAATTAATTACTTATAAGAAAGACAGAACCAATGGAGAATATCTGCGAGAAATCAAGTATTCACAATTGTTTGACGAGTTTAAAACACTTATCAATTTATTTGAACGGGTTTGGTATGGCAATTTCCCAATAACACCAAGCAGTTATCAGGTAATTGCTAAACAGTTTAGCGTTTTCACCCAAAAGATAGCAACCCATGAAAAGTAAGCATTTAATCTTTTTGCTATTGATAACCATAGGGTTATTGGCTTGGGTGTATTACTATTATTATATAAAGCCGTATCTTCCAAAATATAATTGGTCAGAAACCTTTAGCTATAAAAGCGAAGAACCCTATGGAACAAAATTGCTTTATGAAGTATTAAAGGACGGGTCAAAAGGCAAAGATTTTATCGTCATTAATAAGTCGTTAAAAAAACAATTGCCTTCACAGCCCAGCAATTCAGCCTATTTGTTTATAGGCAGGAGTATTTTGGCCGATACCATAAACACGGAGAATATTTTTAATTTTGCGGCCAAAGGTAATGTGGTGTTCATCGCCACGGATGTTATCCCTCAGCAATTCTTCAATCAGTTGATTGACACGCATTATGTGGAATATGGCTCAGTTGCTGAAAAAAGACTTACACAAATCTTTGTAGATTCCCCTGATGAAAAAGGTTTTACGTTTCATTGTCAGCGTTTGAAAGATACCGTTGTTAAGGATTGGGCTTGTATTGATAGTTTAATGTTTCGCAAAACATTGGCTAGGCAGGGCTTTATCCCAATAGCTACGATTGATTCTGGAAGCATTAACTTTATGCGTTGTCCATACGGAAAGGGGCAATTTTATTTCCATACCAATCCGGTTCTTTTCAGCAATTATCATTTTTCCACTGCCGAAGGTTATCGCTATGCGGTTAAATGCTTCGAACCAATTGCGGGACGTACAATTTATTGGGATGAGATAAGCAAAGAATTCATTTACAGCGACTCCATCAATTTTCAGCCCAGTCCATTGCGGTTTATTTTTGCTCATAGAAGCCTAAAGTGGGCTTGGTATGCGCTTATAATTAGCGTACTGTTATTTATCATATTCCGATCGAAACGAATGCAACGCATCATTCCCATTATAAACCCCATACAAAACACCTCTGCTGAATTCTGTAAAGGCATGGCGCAAGTATATTTACAAGCAAAAAACCACAATCATATTGCCCCAGAGATGTTCCGGCTCTTTGCAATTTTTGCAAAGAGCAAGTATAACATTACCATAAAGACTGATAATAAAGAGCTTTGTATTCCTGAATTAGCCTTAAAGTCGGGCATACCCCACGGACGCATCAAACGAATGTTTGAACTACAGGTTGCTGTTCAGTTTGGCGACGGAAGTGATAATGAAGCCTTGATGAATTTATATAACGAAATTGAGTATTTCTATAAAAATTGTAAATAAATGGAAGAGAACACACTCGGACTTTCTGAACCCGAAAATATTAATACTGTTGTGGATTTAGTTTCTGAAATTGAACTACCACAAATGCCTGAAGACATTGCTTTTGTAGCTGATGTGGCAGCGAAGATTAAGGCAGAAATCCAAAAGGTAATTATTGGCCAAGATGAAGTTATCACCCTAATGACAGCAGGTTTGTTTTCAGGCGGCCACCTCCTTTTAGAAGGCGTTCCTGGAGTAGCAAAGACCCTGATGGTTAAACTTTTGGCAAAGACCCTGAACACAGGTTTTAAGCGCATTCAATTCACACCCGACCTTATGCCATCCGATGTTATTGGTACCTCGGTATTTAACATGCAAACGGCTGCTTTTTACTTTAGGGAAGGGCCAGTGTTTTCAAATTTTATTTTGGTTGACGAGATAAATCGTGCTCCAGCAAAAACACAGGCAGCATTGTTCGAAGCCATGGAAGAACAACAGGTTACGGTTGATGGGAAAACCTATCCCTTAGCCTTTCCGTTTTTTGTGGTGGCCACCCAAAACCCGATAGAACAAGAAGGCACCTACAAACTACCTGAGGCACAACTCGACCGTTTTATCTTCCGTCTCGAAGTTGATTATCCCGATCTTAATGAGGAGGAGCAAATTTTGAAGCGGTTTGCAAGCGATTTTTCCATCACCCTAACCGAGAATGTTGAGGCAGTTTTTGATGCCACTCATCTAAAACGATGTATTGAAACCATCCAAAAGGTTCACATGCGTGAAGAATTATTGAGCTATATAGCACGAATTGTGCACGACACACGCAATAATGGAAGTTTGTTTTTGGGTGCTTCTACACGAGCCTCACTGGCTATTATGAAAACAGCCAAAGCATATGCTGCAATTAATGGCCGCGATTTTGCCACCCCCGACGACATTAAAGCTGTAACCTATCCTGTTCTAAACCATCGCATTATTTTAAACCCCGAACGCGAGATAGAGGGCGTGGAGGTAAATGATGTGATTAAAGAAATCTTAGCCAATAATGAAGTTCCGCGTTAATGAAATTCTTTAAAAGCATATATCTAACCAACCGGTTTTTTCTTGCCATGGCATCCATTGTGGTGGTGCTGGCACTAAGCTTTGTGGTAGCTTATCTATTTGCGCTGGCTTTAGGGTTATTAATCCTACTACTGGCTTTGGTTGGGGTTGACTTTTACCTGCTTTATGCACAAGGTTCGGTCATTCAAGTTAAACGAGTGATGGCTGGAATTTGGTCGCTGGGCGATACAAATGAAGTTAAGCTGTTTATACAGAATCTTTCGGGCTTAAAGTTTGATTTGGTACTGTACGACGAGATTCCATTTCAGTTTCAGGAACGAAAATTCGAGATAAGCTTAGTCCTAGGCCCGCATGAGCAATCCTTGGCAAGTTATGAATTGGAGCCAAAGCGCAGAGGGGAATATGTTTTTGGTGTCGTAAATTCGTATGTTACGGGGCTAATTGGCTTCATAAGGCGCAAAGATCAGCATGGAGTTTTAGAGAAAGTTGCTGTCTTTCCTTCTACAGTACAAATGAAGAAATTCGAATTGAAATCGCTCAGCACAGCATCGCATTTTACAGGTGTACGCAAAATTCGGAAGATTGGGCATAGCTATGAATATGAACAAATAAAAACTTATGTTATGGGTGATGATCCGCGTAGCATAAATTGGAAAGCCAGTTCGCGCAGGGCCGAGTTGATGGTAAATCAATACATGGACGAAAAAGCGCAGCAAGTTTATTGCATCCTTGATAAAAGCCGTTCAATGCTTATGCCGTTCAATGGACTTAGCTTGCTCGATTATGCCATTAACAGCACTTTGGTAATCTCTAACATTGTTTTGCACAAAAACGATAAAGCTGGATTATTGTCGTTTTCTGATAAACTGGGAAGCGTAATAAAAGCCGATTCTAAACGCACTCAGTTATCGGCCATTTACCATAGTTTATACAACGAAAAAGAGCACCGCCTAGAGGCTAATTACGAATTACTTTTTAATGCTATTCGTAATTTGGTAAGGGTGCGAAGCTTATTATTTTTATTTACCAATTTTGAGAGCAGTTATGCCATGGAACGCGTATTACCAATTCTTCGAAAGCTAAGCCAATTTCATTTGTTGGTGGTAATTTTTTTCGAGAATTCATCCATTGCCACTATAGCAGAATCCCCTGTATCAACTGTAGAAGGAGTTTATAACCAAACTATTGCACGTAAATTTAAAGCCGAAAAAGAACATATTATCCAAGAATTGCGTAAACATAAAATTCAGGCTATTTATACCAGTCCTGAGCAATTAACCATTAATACCATCAACAAGTA
>CAZKHA010000091.1:0-6873 GCA_964552325.1 uncultured Bacteroidales bacterium | reverse complement strand
ATGTGGAAATGTGGAAATGTGAAGATGTGGAAATGTGGAGATGTGCAGACATCCCGCCCTGTGCATGTAGAAGTGCATCAAAGGTTGAAAAAGTGCGGATTCAATTTTGAGCCTTTAGGCAATAGGTTGTGTTTAGAGCACTGGGAGTGTATAATAGTTTGTGTAAACCGGTGCGTAAATATCTAGTCAATATACGCACATTCTGCTGGCAATCTTAGCAATAGGCCATATCAGCACGTTCCCCTAACAAACACATAGCATTGTATATGTAATTATTTGAATACTTTTGCAGCAAAATTTTAACTCAACACCTTATATGAACACCTTTCATAAAATTTTTGTCCTTGTAGCGCTTTTGGGTTTAGCCGCTTGTAATCAAGCTCCTGTTAAAAAGGAAGTGCCTGAAGCTGACCGCGTTTTTGGCTTTAAATCAGCCATTGTTGAATATCAAACCATCTCAACGGTTGAGGAAGCATCTGACGAAATGGAAGAAACAGCTTGGTACGAGGATTATGGATTGGTTTCGGCCAGGTTAAAGAAGGAATATTTAGTTGAAGAGGTGATGGACAGTGTTTTTAGTAAAACCGAACGTACCAGTTTGCTTATCTCTGATACCGCCTATTCGTGGGCTCTTGATCCCGAAAAGCTAACAGGCACCAAGATATCGATGAAGGAAATGAAGGCTATGGGGGGCATGCCCGGTATGCAGGCACCTAAAAAAGTTCAACCAAAAGACTACACCCAAGAGTACGTTGAATCGCAAGGCGGTAAATGGCTTGCCGGGGATACGGTTTTGGGTAAATATTGTATAGTAATTGAATCAGGTAAAACTCGGCAATGGCTGTACAAAGGCTTGGTTTTAAAGGCAGTAACTACATTAGGCAGTGGCACTATTACCCGATTGGCCACCAAGTTCGATGAAAATGCTGTTATAGCTCCCGATAAGTTTTTGATACCAGAAACGTATAAGGTTTCGGAGGTTACAGCTAGGGATATGATGAATGGGCATGGGATGAGCCAGAAAAAGAAAGAGTAGTCCCCAGCAGGTATAGATAATCCTTTACAAAAATAGCGCGTTAAGAGCCGTTAAATAAGAGCTGGAAAAATCGTAACAAGTAATTAGGTTTTAACCCTGATTCTACCTAGCCAATTCTCAAAAAACTGTTGAGAAGTTTCCGACCAATCATCTATTGGGTTGTAGGGATTAAACCCATTGGCCGGAATGTTTAGTCCGAGCTTTTGGTCACGCGTCCATTCAAACACCAAGCGCTCAGAAAGGTATTCGGGGTGTCCGAGGTGTCCGGTTAAAAGATTGTCAGCGGTTTCAAATAGAAACGTTCCGGCAGCCTTGCTCCAAGCCAAGCGGTTTATGGCCCCATTCTGTTCAAACCTAGCTAAATCGTGTTCATCTAAACCAGCATAACGGCTTTGCGGGCAATAAAATGAAAGAGGTATGCGATGCATTAGGGCAGCTTGAGGGTTCAAGTTTAAGGCCTTGTCAACGCCAAAAACTTTGTGGTTAGATTGGTGAGCGTTAATTCCCAAAAACAGTCCTATGGCAATTCCGCCCCAACAAATGCCCAAAAGGGGCGTGGCGGTATTTTTACAAAATCGGATTAATTGGTCTATTTCGTCCCAGTAATGTATTTTATCTTTGTGCAGTTTTTCGACGGGTGCCCCTGTAAGGATTATCGCATGCGCTGGTTCAACAGCAAAGTCATCAAGTGTGCGGTAATGTTCTTGAAGGTGTTTTTTGCAACTGCTACTATAACTATGCACGGCAGATTTATAAAAAAGCGGTTTTATATAATAGGTTGAGTTTGCCAGCCTATTTAAAATCAGTCGCTCGTATTGCTCGGCTTGTGGCATGATGTTGTAAATGCCAATTTTTAAAAGGTTTTTTGATGCATCTTCTTCCAAGTGGCTAATGCCCTTAACACAGGGGTACCCAACAACCGGATTTAGGGGATAAGAGACAGGTAGAATTACTGGCATTGGGTACGATTTAGAAGATAATTTTGGCCTTCGGAAACCATTCTTTTATGGCTTTTTTTTCATCGGGTAATATTGGATTTCCTTTAAGGTTTAGGTATTCCAGCTCGGTGAGCCGGCCCATTTCCATTGGTAGTTTTTTGAGTTGATTGCCCGAAAAGTCAAGAGCCTTAAGGGTGGGCAAGTTACCAATATCCGGAGGAATTTCGCTAAGGAGATTTCCCGAAAAATTTATTTCGGCTATGGCTGGCAACCGAAATAGTGAATCGGATAGCTTTGCCAATTTGTTGGACGATAAATCAAGGTAAACCAAACGGCCCAAAACCCCTATTTCTGGCGGAAGCTTTTGGAGTTGATTGTTTGAAAGCACCAAAACCTCCAGCTTTTCCATGTTTTTTATATCGCTAGGGATGTTGGTAATAGCGTTCTTGCTCATATTCAATTCTACCAAATTGGGCAAATGGCAAAGATACTGTGGCATCTCACCTAGTTGATTTGAGCCAAGGTTGAGTAAATCAAGATTGTAGAGCGCTGATATTCCTACGGGTAAGGTCCCAATACCGCAATCACTTAAAAAGAGCTGTCTTAGGGTCTTAACTTCCGAAAGCATACTGAGTGCATGCTCAACGTCAAAGCCCTTGTTGCCGCTTACATCGAGCGTTTTCAACACTTTAAAACTAGCAGCACTATCGGGTAGTTTACGCAGCAAGTTGTGATGGACGGAAAGAGTTTGTAAGCTATCCATGTAACAAAGAGTGTTGGGTAGTTCCCTAAGCCGGTTTTTCCCAAGGTAAAGCATCTTTAGGTACGAACAATTGGTGGTAAGCTCAGGGGGGAGGTATTGTAACTGGTTTTCCTGCAAATTAACTATTTGCAGATAAGGAATTGAACCATAGAACTTTTTGCTGAACATTTGGTCGAAGTCCAATGCTGGGTTTCCTGCTACCAATAGCACCTGAAGGTTTACCAACGATTTTGTTTTAACGGAATGGAAGTTGATGTTTTGGCTGGTTAAATCCATCACCACAACGTTGTATGCATCATTAAATGCGTCGTCGTATGTCTTATATACCTTTTCTTTTGCCAAATCCGCTAAGGGCAGAGGCTGCGCCAAAATGGCAGAACTGGTGCCTGTAAGCACCCAAACAAGCATTAAAAACGCTGTTCTGCAGCAATTCATTTGATATTGATTTGGCATGAAGAAGTATAACGCAAAAAGCCTCCCGAAAGAGGCTTTAACGTAAAAATATTTTTAAGGTTTAGTTTTTTTTGATGATTTTTAAACCACCTTCTTTGCCTTTGGCCACAAAAACGTGGGTGCCGTCTGCATGCACCATGTTGGCACTGCCGGGGTGGGCTGGGTCGTCCCAAACGCCTTGTATGCTAATGGTTGTACCCGATGTTGGATACGAAGCTATTGCCAGACCTTGTGCACCGTTTGCCAAGTAAACAAAATCGGAATCCGCCGACACGCCATTGGTATTGCCGTCGCTTAGCATATTGGCAGGCGATTCATAAACAAGGTTACCATTTGTAATATTAATGGCTTTCATGCCATGCTTACCACGCGAAATGAAGCATGTTTGTTGGGCTGGCATGATAAAGATGGTTGCTTTACCAAAATTTGCAAGCTCTGGTTCAACATTTTGTGTTTGTACTGGCCCAATATCAAAAACTTTCTCGAGTTGGGTGTCATTGGTCCCAATTACATACACATGCAAGTAAGCGGTTGTTGCCCCAGCCTCAAGCGATAAATGGTTGTCGCCACGGTTACGGCCATTGGCAGTAGAGAACTTGGCTCCGTTGTAAGGGTCATAATCAAGTGTTTGCAACGAAGTCATACCCAGCATATACAAGCCACCATTGGTATTTCCTATCGAAACATACAACCATGAAGAACCTTGTATAACACCATTGGCTGAAGCAGCGTTTCCAATTTTTACAACTTCAACATTGGCAGGCGTGCTCGTAATAACTCCAGAGCTTAAATTAAGCCTTAGCAATACAGCTCCTTTTGATTTGGAGGAACCAGCCAAATATAAGAACGAACCACCCCCACTGATGTCACAAGCGTTGATGTCAGTTTTTGAGAAAGTCATTTCCGAAACGATGACAGGGAAATTTGGATTGGCTAAACTAAACACTACAATAGCGCCACCGTAACCATTGCCACGTTCATTATAAGTAACATAAACTTTGTTACCACGTTTTAAAACATAGGAGGCGCTTAAACTAACGCCATTTACTACAGGAGACGACGCGCTAGCTATTAGGCTTAAATTTAATCCTGATTTGGTACCACTGAGTACCAACGGATCATTGCTATATGAAATGCGGGAAGAAAGTTGGATAGAGTCGCTTTCGACATCAATTTCCTCATTTAAAGCATTTTGGCTTACCAGAGGTTCAACCGGATCTTCTTTTTGGCAACCTGATAGCAGGATTGCAAGGAGTATAGTAACTATATATATATATTTCATGACGATTGGCATTTTTAGGAGCTTACCTCAAGACAAAGAATATGCCAAAAGCACAAAAAATTCTATATCAAGTAATTGTAATGCTTAACAATGTGTTAATTGGACAACATGAAGAAGGTTGATATCAATTGGGTATGATACGGGCTGGCCATCGCAGTAAAAAGAAAGGCTACCTTTAGTTGGCAGCCTTGTTTTACATTAGTTTTTAAGGAGTTCGGCCATTTTTGTCCCGATATCTGCTGGCGAATCAACCACAAATATGCCACACTCGCGGAGGATGGTTTTTTTGGCTTCAGCAGTATCGGCATGTCCACCAACAATTGCACCGGCATGGCCCATGGTACGACCTTTTGGGGCCGTAGCACCTGCAATAAAAGCTACTACCGGTTTTGTTCCATTTTCTTTGATCCAATAGGCAGCATCAGCTTCCATCGATCCACCAATTTCGCCAATCATCACCACCCCTTTGGTATCGGGGTCGTTCATCAACAGTTCAACAGCTTCACGAGTTGTAGTCCCTGGAACAGGGTCGCCACCTATTCCAATGGCAGTGGTTTGACCAAGGCCAACTTTTGTTAGTTGATCAACAGCTTCGTAAGTTAATGTTCCAGAACGAGAAACAATTCCAACGATACCTGGCTGGTGGATAAAGCCGGGCATAATGCCAACTTTAGCTTCACCAGGAGTGATAACTCCGGGGCAGTTAGGGCCAATCAATCGGCAGTTATAACCCTTAATATATTCCTTTGCTGCTACCATATCCTTAACGGGTATTCCTTCGGTAATGCAGATTATTACTTTGATGCCGGCTTCGGCGGCTTCCATAATGGCATCGGCGGCAAAAGCAGGTGGCACAAAAATTATAGAAACATCGGCTCCTGTTGACTTAACAGCATCTGAAACGGTGTTAAAAACAGGTTTCCCTAAATGTTCGGAACCGCCTTTGCCTGGGGTAACCCCTCCGACAACGTTGGTGCCATAATCAATCATTTGGCTGGCATGAAAAGTGCCTTCGGTACCCGTAAAGCCTTGTACGATAATCCTTGATTGTTTGTTTACTAGAACGCTCATGTTAAAGGTGATATGAGATATTTATTAAGATTTGACAAATCGGACTATTGTTAAACACCTTTTTTGTAAAAAAGTTAAAAAGATGCTAAACAAAATTGGGTATTGTGCTATTTTGCTTGCGGGCTACGGTGGGTTTTACACCCTGTCTTAGGCATAAACCAAGGGAACCGTTTCGCCGCGTTGAACCATCAGCCCATTCATGGCCAAGGCTTCCATTTCGTCTTCGCCCGGATACACGATTATGGCACCCATATGGCCAATCATTTCTCGGATATAATTTACCAAATACCCATTATGCGCTATACCTCCAGTTAGGATAATGCCATCAATTGCTCCTTTTAATACTGCTGCCATTGCACCAATTTCTTTGGCAACCTGATACGCCATCGCATCTTGTATTAAACGTGCCTTGGGGTCGCCTGCGTTTGCGTTCAACTCCACATCATATGCACTGTTGGTATTTAAGTAAGCCACATAGCCGCCTTTGCCATTAATCATCTTTTTGATTTCTTCGAGGGTAAATTTATTGCTAAAGCATAATTTGGCAAGCTGTCCAACGGGCAAAGTACCGCTGCGTTCGGGGCTAAATGGGCCCTCACCATCCAAGGCATTGTTTACATCAACAACCTTGCCTTGACGGTGGGCACCTACCGATATGCCACCACCAAGATGTGCCACAATCAGGTTTAGGTCTTCATAACGTCTGTTTAGAGATTTCGCATAGGAACGGGCTACGGCTTTTTGATTGAGGGCATGAAATATTGAGGCGCGTTCAAAAAGAGGATGCCCAGCTACACGGGCCACATCTTGTAACTCGTCAACTACCACAGGATCAGCAATAAATGCTCGAGCATTATCCAAAGCCATTGCCATATCATAGGCAATCAACCCACCAAGGTTGCTGGCATGTTCGCCCATAATACCAATTTTCAGGTCTTCTATTAAACGTTCGTTTACCTCATAAACGCCAGAGGGAATGGGTTTTACTAAACCACCACGGCCAACAATTACTTTTATGGTGTTTAATGAAATGCCGGCATTTTCAAGTTCCTGCATAATTATATTTTTGCGGAATTGAAATTGGTCAGTAATCTTTTCAAAGTCTTTAAGCTCTTCGGTTGAATGCCGTAGGGTTTTAAGGAATATGTTTTTGGCACCTTCATAAACAGCTATCTTGGTGGAGGTTGATCCAGGGTTGATAGCTAAAATGCGTTCATTTTTCATGTGTTTTGGTGATTTTTAATGGGTGAAGGGTAGGGGGTGAAGGGTGAAGGGTGAAGGGTACATGGTGAAAGGTACAGGGTGTAGGGAGAATGGTGAAGGGTACAGG
>CAZKHA010000090.1:0-13988 GCA_964552325.1 uncultured Bacteroidales bacterium | reverse complement strand
CCCGCGTGAGGGATAGTAGCGGAAAGCCCGGAGCGTAGCGAGGACTTGCAGCGATAGCCCGGCCCGAAGGGACACGCCCAAAACCACTTTTACCACTCAGCGGTGGCCAGAAACTGGATGAGTAAGCGCACGGACATTCCGGTGGCGCCTTGGTTGCGGTACGAATCGCGTTTTTCGGCATAGGCGCAGCCTGCAATATCGAGGTGAATAAACGGATAACTGGTAAACGCCTGAAGGAATTTGCCAGCCGTGATTGCTCCACCCTCCATGGGGCCAATGTTTTTAAGATCGGCCACATCGCTTTTTATCAACTCGGCATAGTCGTCCCAAAAAGGGAATTCGGCAATACGTTCGTGCACGGCATCTCCGCTTTCTTTAAGATGTTGCATTGGGCCAATGGCGTTGTTTTGCATGGCAACTATGCCGTACTTGCCGATGGCACGGGCGGCTGAACCCGTAAGCGTTGCAACTGTTATGGCCAACAATGGGTCGTAGGCTTGCGCATAGCTTAGGGCATCGGCCAATATTAAGCGGCCCTCGGCATCGGTATTTAAAACCTCAACGGTTTTGCCACTGTGCATCACCAGCACATCGCCACTTACAATGGCGTTGGAGTTGATGCGGTTGTCAGTGGCAGGAATAAAAGCCATAACATACACCGGTAATTGCGATTTGGCAATGGCATAAACCACCGAGGCTACCGTGGCTGCCCCCGACATATCGGTTTTCATATGATCCATGAAAGAACCAGTTTTTATGTTCATGCCGCCCGTATCGAAGGTAACACCCTTGCCAACAAGCACAACAGGTTTTTGGTTTTTGGCATTGGCGGGCTTCCATTCAAGTATGCTGAATGTAGGAGGCTCGCTGCTTCCGCTGTTTACGGCCAATAAGCCGCCCATTTTTAGGGCTTCTATTTTTTTCTTGTTAAAAATGTCAACTTTTACGCCTGTACCCTCGAAGAAATCTTCGAAATGCTCAGCCAATTGGGTAGCCGAAAGGTTGATAACGGGTTCATTTACAAGATTACGGCAGTTGTAAACGGCCTCGAGCTTGATTTGTGTGTGTGTAACTTGTTCATACGATAACCCTGGAACGTAAAGGTTAAGTTGCGTTAGGGTATTGGAGAGGCTTTTATCGGTTTTATAGTTTAGGAACTGGTAATTGCCCAAAGCTGCTCCTTCGGTTAATGCAAGGCAATAATCAGCTGATAGGCTTAAGTCAACTAGGTTGATTTGGGTAAACTTGCGGTTGTTCCATTCTTTTTGAAGCGAGTCGCCAAGCTTTCGGGCTTTTTCGAGTACCAAGTTATTGGCTTGATCGAATTTAGCAGCTATAAAATACCAAGAATACGTGTAACGATTGAGTTCAATAAATCCATTTGAGTCATTTAAGGTGTCTTTTAGATAGTTAAGTTCTTCAGGGCTTAGGATTTCGTGGGGCAGTTGCTCTTGGTGTTGAACAACAAACAACGTATTTTGGTTTGTTAGGGGCTTCGTTTGCAATAATTGTAGTCGTATCATATTAGCTGTATTTTTGCGAATTTTAGCAAAGTTACACAAAAGGGCCCAATCCACTCATGAATTCTGTAAACCTTACCCAAAAAGCACTGGCTTTTGATGACCTTACGCTTGAGGAAGCGCTTGAGCTTTACCAAAGCTATCCGCTGACGGCTTTGATGGCTTTGGCCAATGCCATACGTTATAAGTTACATCCTGATCCTGAGGTTGGTTGGATAATTGACCGCAACGTTAATTATACCAATGTGTGTGTGTCGGGTTGCAAGTTTTGCAATTTTTACCGTGCCAAAAAACACCCGGAAGCTTATATTACCACCATGGAGCAATACCATGAAAAGGTGAGTGAGATGTTGCGCTTGGGTGGCGAACAGTTGTTGCTGCAAGGCGGCATGCATCCTGAACTAGGATTGGAGTTTTACACGGATTTGTTCAAGCAACTTAAGCAAGCATTCCCAACGGTAAAGCTCCATGCCCTTGGGCCTCCTGAAATTGTGCATATTGCCAAACAAGAGGCCATGAGTTTTGAGGTTGTGTTAAGGAAGTTGATTGAAGCCGGTTTGGATAGTTTGCCGGGAGCCGGCGCCGAGATACTGGCTGATAGGGTGCGCACGAAACTTTCGCCGGGCAAGTGTTCGGCCAGCGAATGGCTGGAGGTGATGCGGGTAGCGCATCAGTTGGGGATGCTTACCTCGGCCACCATGATGTTTGGACATATTGAAACGCCTGAGGAGCGCGTACAGCACTTGCTTTTGCTACGCGAGCTGCAAGCTCAAAAGCCCGAATCTGCACCAGGTTTTTTGTCGTTTATTCCATGGCCATTCCAATCGCAGAATACAGTGCTTGAGCGCGTTTACAACATTCGGGGCACTACTTCGCCCGAGGAATACATCCGTTTATTGGCCCTTAGCCGCATCGTGTTGCATAACATACCGAATATTCAGGCTTCGTGGTTGACCGTGGGCAAACCAACCGCACAGATATGCTTGCATGGTGGCGCCAATGATTTTGGTTCGGTAATGATTGAAGAAAATGTGGTTTCGGTGGCGGGTGCCGATCATAAGTTTGATGCGCAAGGCATCCAATTGGCCATTAAAGAAGCGGGTTTTACGCCTTATCAACGCAATCAGCGGTTTGAGCGGGTTGGTGAGTTGTGAGCGATGAGAAGTATGTGAAGAGCGATAGCAGGAAAAAGTAGGTAGTAGGCAGTATGTAGTGTAAAGTACGTTGTTGCTCATTTGGATTGTATGGTGCTGAATAGGTTGTTTTATGGTCGGTAATAAAAAGATAGAGGTTGAAATAGAGGGTAATGGATAGTTGCTGATTGCCTTTATTGCACTGGGGCTTATAATAAAATCAAGGAACAAGATAAAGATGGGGATAGGATGGATTCCCAGTAAGTTGTTGAAAAATAGGGGTTAATTGAATAGTAAAGGCAAGGTGTTGAATTTTGCTTGTAGGATGGAGAAAACACTATACTGGACGGCGATACTAGTAAAAAAGATGGTTTTAGGTATTGCTGGATTTGGTACGGGCATACTTTTGAGATAGAATGCACGGAGTAAAGACCGTGTACATAAACATTTCATTCCTCGTGATTTTAATCTGGCAAAACATACTTTTATATTTCCTATCCAAAAAACAAGTTCCGGTATTGTAATGGGGCATAACCAGTTGATGTTCTAAATGTTTTATTGAAATAAGAAATGTTTCCAAAGCCACATTCAAAACAAATTTCAGACACCGATTTTTCTGATGTTCTAAGTAATTGACAGGCTTGATTTATTCTGAATTCTGTTAGTATTTCGATTAGTGTTTTGCGGGTTACATTCTTAAAATACCTACAAAAAGCTGTAGGTGATAGATTCGCAATTTTAGCAACCGCTTTAAGGCTAACTTGCTGTTGATAATTTTCGATTAGATAGCTAAAAACTTTATGAAATCGATCTGTTTCGAAAGGCGAGGAAATTAACCCAGTATATTGTTGATCAATTAATTCAGTTTCTGGAGATTTGGTGATAAGGTCGAGTATTTCAATGAATTTTAGAAGCCGATCTAATCCATTAAGGGTGGCACATTGCTTCATATTGGAGATAATTTTCGGCTTGTATTTCCCTTTAATTAAAATTCCTGCAATTGCTTTTTCAAATAAACTTTTAATTTTAATCAACTCCGGTAAATCCAGGAATGAATTCCCTGCAAAGTCATGACTAAAATGTATGACGATAGCCTGTGCTACTCCTGGGTTCAAATCTTCTTTACTACGCCAGCAATGCGGAACATTTGCTCCTACCAGAACTAAATCTCCTGGTTCATAATCGGAGACGTTACCTCCCACATAGCGTTTCCCTGAGCTTTTCTTAATCCAGGTGAGTTCAAGTTCGGGATGAAAATGATATGGGCCTTCAAAACAGTCTAAGTTTAGGTTTAGGATTGATATGGAACTTCCAATCCTTGGTGTCAATTGTTCTAAAAGAGCTTTCATTTTGCCTTTATTATCATTTGAGACGTTCAATATATGAAAAGGATGGTAAAATTACACAAATTCTGGTTAATTCTGGCAAAGGTATAATGCCAAGAACTGAAGAATTTTGTCCCCTAATTCAAGATTTAGACGAATGAAGGCTTCTCTTTTAGCTTTTTATTTAGCTGTTACTACACTAATCTATGGGCAAAACCATTCCCAATACGTTAATGTTTTTATTGGAACCGATGGTACGGGCCATACGTTCCCAGGCCCATCTATGCCATTCGGAATGGTGCAACCCGGTCCTGACAACCGACAACACGGATGGAATTATACATGCGGGTATCAATACCACGACAGCACCATTTTAGGCTTTTCCCAAACCCGGTTCAGTGGAACAGGGATAAGCGAAATGGGAGATATCTTGCTACTTCCTTTTGATGATACCAAAAATATAGAATCGCGAACTGGGTACTTTAAAGACTCTGAAAGGGCAAGTGTAGGATATTATACGTTAACTAAAAAAGACCAGGTACGGGTGGAGCTGACGTGTTCAGAGCGAGTAGCATTTCACCGCTATGCCTTCCCATCACAAAGGGGATATGTACTGGCTGATTTTCAGCATGGGCTCTGTTTTCTTACGGATAGCCTTGTGCTTGAAAGCAGCGTAAAAATTGAGGATAAGCATACCCTATCGGGTTATTGCCATACCAAAAACTGGGTGGAACGAAAGTATTTCTTTGTGATTGAGTTTGACAAGCCTTTTGAGAACTATGAATTGCTGGCTAAAGGCCCCAAAGAAAACGCCCCTAGGTACATCTTCTCTTTCAACCTCTCTGCCAATAAAATCTTACAGGTTAAAATTGCTTTATCAACCGTAGATGTGGCCGGGGCAAAACGCAACATGCAAACTGAAATTTCGGATTGGGATTTCGAAAAGGTGAAGAAAACCATAGAGAAAGTATGGAACGAATACTTAGGAAGAATTGAACTTGAAGCTAACGCAAAACAGAAAGAAATCTTCTATACATCGCTTTACCACCTGTTGCTACAGCCATCAAACATTGCTGATGTTGACGGTAAATATCGTGGAGCCGACGATAAAATTGCCCAAGCCCCTAATAAAGCATATTATTCCACGCTTTCTATCTGGGATATTTACCGCGGAGCTTTCCCGCTGCTGCAAATTTTGGCACCCGAAAAAATTGATGGTATAATCAATACGATGCTACTGCACCATAAAGCTGCCGGGTTTCTGCCGATCTGGACGGCCTGGGGACAAGATAATTACTGCATGATAGGCAACCACGCCATCCCCATGATTCTATCAGCCTACCAAAAGGGTTTTAAAGGTTTTGATCCACAAGAAGCTTTAAATGCGATGGTTGAAACTTCTACACGATCGCATATTAATTCTGATTGGGAACTTTACAATAAGTACGGCTATTATCCATTCGATAAGCTGGATAACGAGGCGGTTTCTAGGACATTGGAAAGTGGTTTTGACGATTGGTGTGTAGCCGAAATGGCATCAAAACTTGGTGATAATTCTACAGCGGAAACCTTCTATAAGCGAGCCAACTACTACAAAAACATCTTTGATCCGGAGACCAAATTGTTTCGCGGAAAAGATACCAAGGGAAACTGGCGAACACCTTTCGACCCATTAACAGCGACATCACCTATGAATAACCCTGGCGATTATACCGAAGCCAATGCCTGGCAATATTTCTGGACCCCAGCACAGTACGACATTGAAGGAATGATTGATTTGTTGGGAAGCAGAAGCAATTTTACCAATCATTTGAATACCTTTTTTAATACTGAATCAGTAAATCCCGACAAATTTTTAGGACAGGAAGCCATGATTGGGCAATATGCGCATGGCAACGAGCCCAGTCATCATATCATTTATTTGTATGCTTATAGCGATGAGCCGAAAACTGGACAAAAACACATTCATCAGGTTATTAATGAATTTCATAACAATACACCCGATGGGATGATTGGCAACGACGATTGTGGGCAAATGAGTGCATGGTATATATTGTCTTGCCTGGGTTTTTATCCTGTTAATCCTGCAAATGGTGAATTTGTCCTGGGAAGTCCGCAAGTGAAAAAGGCTACGCTTCATTTAGCAAATGGGAAGCAATTCGTAATTGAAGGCGAAAACAGATCCGAAACATCAGTTTATAATGATGTGCGGATTTTAAACGGAATTCAAATCAAAACAACTTTCATTACTTACAATGAGATAATGAATGGAGGAAACCTGAAATTTATAATGACTAAAGACTGAATTGTTCTGAAAGCAATTGGAATTGCGCATAAATGGAAATAATATAATCCCGTAAAAAATGCAAAATACTTTAGGATTCCTCACTTCATTACATTACGCTCGGAATCTCATAAAAATTACTGTACAACAATGAATTGGAAATGACGATTAAAGATAAAACTACCAATAATGAAAAAAAAACCAACTCAGCATAAAGCCCTGGCTGCTGTTATTGCGATTATAGCCGCAACGGGTGGGCTGCTTTTCGGCTTTGATACCGGCGTAATTTCGGGCGCTATCCCTTACTTTCAGAAAGACTTTGCGCTGGATAATAACTGGATAGAATTAATAACTACAGCCGGACTTGCAGGAGCTGTGTTTGGTGCACTATTTTCAGGCCGCATTACTGACATTGTAGGTCGTAAAAAAGTGATTCTGGCATCTGCGCTTATTTTTGCCATAGGTGCATTTTGGTCAGGTGCAGCACCAAGTGCAGGCAACTTAATGGCAGCACGGTTCTTTTTAGGTATCGCAATCGGCATATCTTCATTTGCGGTGCCTCTGTATATTGCTGAGATTTCACCGGCAAAGAGCAGAGGTACATTTGTTTCGCTGTTTCAGCTTCTTATAACTATCGGCATTTTTGTTTCATATTTCTCTGACCTTGCTTTCGCCCTTCCCGAAGGAGATCCCGGTTATACAGATTGCTGGCGTCCCATGTTTTATGTTGGTGTTATTCCTGCAAGCATTATGTTAGTGGGTATGCTGTTTTTGCCCGAAACCCCGCGATGGCTTATTAGTAAAGGCTACGAGGCTAAAAGCCGTGAGATTTTAATGAAACTTGAAAACGCTAGTGTTGTTGAGGAGACTATTTCAAGAATGAAGGAAGAAATTGAAAATGACAAGCGTAACAAAACCGGATGGAAAGAAATCTTTAAGCCATGGCTTCGCACTCCTTTCATAATTGCAATCGGTATTATGTTTGTTCAGCAATTTACCGGAATCAATACCATTATTTATTACAGCCCCAAAATATTCCTTATGGCAGGTTTTGAGGGTGCAAAAGCGGCGATATTGGCTTCTGTAAGTGTTGGGGCAGTATGTGTTCTGTCCTCAATTGTTGCATTAGCTGTTATCGATAGATTAGGCAGGCGCAAGTTGTATATGCTTGGGCTAAGTGGTATGGTGGTTTCTCTTTTTGCTTTGGGTATGTGTTTCGCGTTGCAATCGTCACTGGGTGAATCGGTAAAGCAAATAACCGTGGCCTTGGTTTGGATATATATTGCTTTTTTCGCTGCAAGCCTCGGACCCTTGGGTTGGGTGATAATTTCTGAAGTTTTTCCTTTAAAAGTACGCGGTATCGGCGCAAGCATTGGATCGCTTTTTAATTGGCTTTTCAACGGAGTGGTGGCTTTTACATTTTTTAAAATTGTGAAAGGTCTTACCCTGCAGGGAACTGACATTACCGTTAACCACGAGAATCTAGGCAATCCGGCCGGAGCTTTCTTCTTATATGCCTTCGTTGGAATTGCCGGTTTACTATGGGGTTACTTTTATATTCCCGAAACGAAGGGGAAATCCCTCGAAATGATTGAAGACCATTGGCGGAAAGGTAAAAATTCAAGAGAATTATAAAATCGTATGCATTTACAGCAGTTCAATATTCCCTACCAATCAGTAGAAATAAAGCGGGACAGTATTTACGCGGTACTCGGCGTATCTGCTGAGATGAAAGTGTTGGTTGATGAATATATTGATGAGGTTTTTATGAAAGCACCTAAGCTTATGCATGTTACGGGTGGGTATTTGGTTTCTGAAGAAGTTGAAATGGATAATAAGTTAAATACAATCCTTGTTAACGGTATATCATTCAACGTAAAAAGAATAATTTTTCAACAGATTGAAGTAAGTGAGCGCATTGCCGTATTTGTATGCACAATTGGGGACGCAGTTTTTGAAGAGTCGCGTAAGCTGATGAAAAAAAACGAGATGCTACATGGCTATATTTACGACATATTCGGAAGCCTTGCAGTTGAGAATGCAATGGAACAAGTGCAAAACAATTTAAAGCAAGAAATGTCAAAAATGGGATTAGGCATTTCAAACCGGTATAGCCCCGGGTATTGCGGATGGACAGTCGCCGAACAAAAAAGACTCTTCAGCCTGCTACCTCCAGGCTTCTGCGGCATTTCTCTTACCGACTCATGCCTCATGCAACCCATAAAATCAATCAGTGGAATTATAGGAATTGGAGCTAAGATTCGTCATAAGCCATACAACTGCGAAATCTGCGATGCTTCCCAATGCCTTTACCGCAACCTAAAACACTATTCGTAACCTTGCCAATACTTTTAACCTTAATAATTGAAGCATATGAACAAAAAGCAGCAATTCGATAAATTACTTTCAGGCGAACTTCAGTCAAGCGTATTGTTTAAACCCATACTGATGCACTTTGCCGCTCGATTTAACAAAACCACCTATGGCAAACTTGCCTCTGATTACAAAGTCTTGGTTGAATCGAACATACGTTGTATGGAATACTTCGACCTTGATACGGTAAGCCTTATAAGTGATCCTTACCGTGAAACAGCTGCATTTGGAGCTGACATTGAATTTATACCCGAAGGTGTTCCCAAATGCTTAACTAAAGTAATTCAAAATGAGGACGATGCTAGAGCCTTACCAATTCCGGATGTTTATAAATGTGAACGAACCCGCGATAGGATTTCTGGGGCGGCATATTATCAAAAACTGCTAAAGGGAACTGTGCCGGTAGGCGGCTGGATTGAAGGGCCGCTGGCTGAAGCTTGCGATTTGGCTGGTGTTAGCGAAATGTTGATGAATCTGATGTGCGACCCCGATTATTCAAATCTGATAATGGATAAATGTATGTTATTTGCTCGTGAATTTGCAAAAGCCCAAATAAATGAAGGCTGCGACTATATTGGGATTGGTGATGCAATTTGTTCACAGATTGACGCAGCCACCTATGATTTTTATGTTAAAGACAGGCATAAAGAACTAGTTGAGCATATTCATTCACAAGGGGCTAAGGCCAAATTGCATATCTGCGGAAATATCGAACATTTATTACCCTCCATAAGCAGTCTTAATTTTGATATTATTGACCTGGACTGGCAAGTGGATTTAATTAAAGCACGAAAAATATTGGGTAATAATATTGTAATCAAAGGAAATATTAACCCTGTTTTGATACAGGAATCAACGCCTCAACTCATTGAAGAAATGGCAAATGAACTTGTAAAACAAATGCAGGGGCAAAAATTTATTCTCTCGGGTGGATGCGAAATCGGTGTTAATACTCCAATACCAAATCTTATGAAGTTAGCTGAAATTTCAACCAAAACTAAACCCAATAAAGCATTTTAGTATGAAAATGAATATGACAGAATGGCGAAATTCCATTTTAGCAAATCCCGAGAAAATAGCTGTACCCGTTATGACCTATCCAGGGCTTCAGCTTACAGGAAAGTCAGTCTTAGATATGGTAACAAAGGGCGAAGTTCAATATGAATGTGTAAAAGCCTTATCCGATAAATATCCTTCATTAGGTGCAATAACTTTGATCATGGATTTATCGGTTGAAGCAGAAGCGTTTGGCAGCACTATTACCTACAGCGAGAACGAAATACCTACCGTTTCAAAACGATTGATCGATTCATTTGAGCAAGTGGAAAATCTAAAAATTCCAGCTATTGGTGAGGGAAGAACTAAAAGCCACTTACATGCGGCCCTTTTGGCAGCAGAAAATAGTACAACCAAGCCAGTATTTGGTGGTATCATTGGTCCATATTCCTTAGCAGGTAGGCTGTATGATATTACCGAAATGATGACAGCCATTCTTATAGAACCTGATGGGGCTCTTGAATTATTGAGTATTTGCACCTCCTTTTTAAAGGAGTATGCGCTTGCTTTTAAAAACACAGGTTGCAATGGTATTGTGATTGCAGAACCAGCATCTGGATTGCTAGCCGATTATCAATGTGAGGAATTTTCATCGCAGTATGTAAAGCAGATAGTTGATTATGTGCAAGATGATGATTTTATGGTGATTCTGCATAACTGTGGAAATACCGTGGGCCTGGTAGAATCAATGGTAGGAACAGGGGCTGCAGGCTTTCATTTTGGTAATGCTGTTGATATGCTCGCAATTTTGCCACAAGTCCCTTCAAACAGGCTTGTGTTTGGTAATTTAGATCCTTCTGGAGTTCTAAAAAACGGTACTTCCGAAATCATTAAGGTTCAAACGAAAGAACTTTTAACCCGAACAGCAAAATACAATAATTTTGTAATTTCTTCCGGTTGCGACATACCTCCCCAAACAGCAATTGAAAACATTGATACCTTTTTTGAGGCTGTTGCTGAGTATAATAACTTTTGACTCGTTACTATTAAATAAAAAACAATAATCCATTATGAATAAAATAGTAGAAAAGCTAACTACTTGTATTGAGTTTGGCAAAATCAATCAAAAATCACCTTTTCCGCCTTCGATGCGGGGTGAGCTTGGGGCTGATGAATTAACCAAGCAGGCCTTGGAGGAAGGTATTAAGCCAACCGAAATTCTGGAACAAGGATTAATTCCGGGCATGAATGCAGTAGGCTTGAAGTTTAGCCAAGGAAAAGTGTTTGTCCCAGAAATGTTGATGGCCGCCAAAGCGATGAGTACTGCCATGGTACATCTGAAGCCTTATTTCCAGTCGGGTGAGGTAAAACGCAAAGGCACCTTTATAATTGGCACCGTTTCGGGTGATTTACATGATATTGGTAAAAACCTTGTAGCAATGACTGTAGAAGGTGCGGGCTGGGAAGTTGTTGATTTGGGCGTAGATGTAAAAGCCGAAACTTTTCTGGAAGCGCTTGAGAAACACCCAGCTAGCGCAGTTGGTATTTCTGCCCTCTTAACTACCACCATGGCAAATATGGAGGCAGTTGTAAAAGTGTTGAAAGAAAAACAACCCTTAACAAAAGTATTAGTAGGCGGTGCTCCTCTCAATATCGAATTCTGCCATAAGATTGGAGCCGATTTTTACAGTCGCGACCCACAGGGTGCAGTCGAATATCTAAATACTCTGCAAAATTGTTAAATTAGTTTTAAAGAAATGAAAATAATTATATCGACAATAATGATACATGTTTTGCTTTTAATCACTCCTTTTGCTATGAATGCTCAAGCCCCTATAATAGCAGAAAAGTACCAAAACTTGCCTTTTGGAAGTATAAAACCTATGGGATGGCTGAAGGAACAAATGCAAAAAGATTTAGCCGGATTTGTAGGAAACCTTGACAGGCTTGTTCCCGAACTCATTTACGACCCAATTTATGGTTCGGAAAGGTTGGGAGAACAGAGCAAGGTAAAAGATCTGGGAAACCTGAAAGAGGGCGATGCCGCTGGCGATGAACAATACAAGTGGTGGAATAGCGAAACACAATCGAATTGGTGGGATGGTTATTTGCGTAACGTATTGTTACTTAACGATTCTGCTGGTATGCGTAAAGTAAAGGAATATGTTGCGAAAATTATTGAAACACAGGATGCTGATGGTTATCTAGGTATTTATGATAAGGACTTGAGATACAAGTTTAGTTCAGAAAACGGAGAACTCTGGGCAAAAACCTCTTTATTGCGGGGATTGCTCGCCTATTACGAGTTTACTAACGACCAAATGGTATGGAGCGCAATTACAAAAGCAGTTGATAATGTGATGGATAATTATCCAATTAATCAGTCAAATCCGTTTTTTGCCGGAAAAGATTTTTCGGGTGGTGTTGCCCATGGGTTAACATTTACCGATGTTTGTGATAAGATGTACCAAATAACTAAAAAACCAAAATACCTAGATTATGCCACTTTTCTTTTCCGAAATTTTTCGCTAAACCATTCGTCAGAAAAAGATGTTCAGTTACAATCAATTTTCGACACTTCTTATAAGCTTCAATGCCATGGTGTTCATACGTTTGAGCACTTGCGCCCATTAATCGTTGCTGCCTATTCCAGCAACGACCAGGAACTAAAGGAAGCCTTGGCAATTTATTTAAAACGCCTTAAGAATGTTACAACCGTAACAGGCGGCCCAATCGGCGACGAATGGATTGGAGGGCGTATGGCAAACTGTACAAATACCGGCTATGAATACTGCTCGCTGCATGAATTGATGGACAGCTATTGCTTGCTATTTCAAAAAAGTGGAGAAATTGAAATGGCTGAAATGATTGAGCGAATATTTTATAATGCTGCCCAGGGATCCAGAAATCCCGACCATTCGGCCATTGCATACCTAAAAACGGACAATTCGTATGAAATGATGGGAACACGAAATGGTGAAACTGAACCCGATAGAACACAAACCCGATATAAGTACTCACCCGTTCATCAGGATGTAGCCGTTTGCTGCGCTCCAAATGCAGGTCGGATTTCACCCTATTTTCTTCAAAGTTGTTGGTTGAAACAAGGCGATAATACACTCATTGCCGCAGTTTTAAGCCCGAATATATTGGAAACAACCATACACGATGTTCCGGTTAAGATTGAAGTACATACAGCGTATCCCTTTCAGAACCATTTTCTTTTTCGAATTGAAACAGGGGCATCCATAGCATTCCAGTTGAAGATTAGAAAACCGGAATGGGTCACCTCCATTCAAACGAAAAGCAAATACCGCATGGAAGACGGATTTCTGGTTTTTGACCTGAAATTAACAAAGAATGATCAGATAGAGCTTGAATTTGCCGCGGAAGTAAAAGTAAACAAGGATTTGAATCACGAGAAATCGTTCAGTTATGGTGCCTTGGTCTATGCCAAGCCCATTGCTGCGATCGGCAAGACAGGCAGATCCTATGCTCCCGGATTTGAGGATTTAACCTATTCACCGATCGACACAGCGCGGTATGAATTCACTCCAAACCATGGCGCTCATTTTAAGGATGGGAAAATCAGCCTTAGTTTGAAAAATAGGGATACACATAAAATTGAAAATTTGGAATTGATTCCGATCGGAAAAACCATTTTGAGACAGGTTTCGTTCAAATAATTGATCAGGACTGTGCTTTATTATCAATAGTTTAAATTCTCAACATACAATCATATTTGGTTATAGGATATCTAGTTAAAGCTTTGATCTTTTACCCAGATACGGTTTTCTGAGGTCAGGAATAATCGGTTTCTGTTGTACGTTTTCTTATAACTTCCTTTGGTAGCTCTTTAAACCGCAACTTTGTTCGGTGCTTTGCAAATGAGGACACCAAATCCATCACGGCTGTTGATTGCCATCCCAAACAAAACAAACGTATAAGCGTTTCTGACAAAATACGTATGTTTGATTTTGAAGGAAATCTGTTAAAATCGATCAAGCATCGGGTAGAAGAAGTGATGTTGTTGAGTGTAGCTTGGCATAATTCGGGCTCTTTTTTTGTAACTGGCGACTACGGAGATGAAAAGGACAAATCCTTGCTTCAATACTGGGATGAAGATGGAAACCTTTTAAAATCAATGGATGGCAGCAAAGGCGAATACCGAAATTTATCATGGAATAGGAAGGGTAACCGCTTGGCAACGGCAAGTGATGCATTGCGCATATGGGATACCAAAGGGAACCTTATAAATCAAGGCATTCACTGGACTATTTATAGGGTTTTTCGTGGAATAATCAAGGGAACCGAATAATTACATCAAGTTTAGAGCAACTAATAATACTGTGGAATC
>CAZKHA010000089.1:0-14189 GCA_964552325.1 uncultured Bacteroidales bacterium | reverse complement strand
GAATCGGCTTGCGTTTGCGAATTTTTGAAAGCACAAACCTCCCGTGACTTTTGTCCCGAGAACATGGTGATTCGGGATTAACTGCTTTGGCCCACAAATTCAAAAACAAGCAACAAATCTAAATTTTTGATACCCTTGCCCGGTATTTCACGGCATCTTTTTCAAAGATTAAAGTATAAATGCCCGTTTTCAAGGTATTCAAATCCAGTTCACAACCGTTGTGGCTGCTGTTGACTTGGCCAGTTTGAACCATTCGCCCTGAAGCATCCAAAACCTGGTAGGCATAGGTGCCTGAATCAGCTAATGGCAGGTGAACCCAGCCGTTGGTTGGCACTGGAAAAGCCGTGATTTGTTGTGGGTTGAAAGTTTGGTCCACGCCATAGGTTAAGTCAGTACAGCCTACGAGACTGAACTCGGCCGCCGAAGCCCAAGGATTTCCATTGACCTCAGATAGCGCCACCAACCGGAAATATTTTCCAATCACACCCGAGCCTAGGTCAATGGTTTGCGGGGCTGATGTATTCTGAAACTGGCCTGTGGCAACCGGATTGCCCCAATTGAGGTTATCCTCACTGATAAAAAGCTCATAATCCTTTATCCGGCCATTTTCCCCATCCTGTCGTGTGAGGTAGGTGAACTTGTAGATGCGGTAGGTTGCGCCCAAATCAACCTGAATCTCATGCGGGTAAGGATCGCTACCCGTGCTCCAGCGGGTGTGCCAGATGGTTTCCGGATCACCATCAAAGCTCATGGTGGCCAGGCCAGGGTAATTAACCTCCTCGCTATCCACAAACAACAACGACCATTCGTTTTTTGGCAATTGATCGGGGTTGCTGCAATCTTCGATGGATGGGCAAGTGGTGGCTGCAACCATGCCCGGAATTGTTTTTGAATAGGTTTGCCCATTTTTGGTAATGGTTAAGGCAACATCGTAGCTGCCCGGTGCACCCAACACCACCTTGGGGTTTCTGGCAAGTGGATTGCTGATAAAAGCAGGCTCGGGCGTTATTTGCCATTGCCAACTAACACCCGCATGGTTCATCATGGAGTGATCATCAAAATAAAGTGTATCTAACATACAATTATACAACGGTTTTTCGACCCAAGGATTGATGATTGGCGTAAATTCCGGCTCCATCATGGCCGATTCCCAAACACTGCAGTTGCCTCCCACACGCAATTTGCCATCCCTGTAGAACGGCAAGGCCATATTCACGGTCATACCGGCAGGATATCCATTGTCATATGGCAGCCAATCGTCCATGCCCTCTTTACGGTAAAAAACTTGTGCATCGTTGCCATTGGTGCCATTGGTAAACAAATACACCAAATCCTTTTGTTCGCTAGTGGGCTGTACTACCATGCATTTTAAGTGTTCAGAAACCGTTCCGGTATAATTCACCCAGGTATCGCCCCCATCGGTTGACTTAAACACCTTGCCCACATCGGCTGACCAAGTTCCGTTCATCAAACAGGCATAAACCACGTTGGCATCATAGGGAGACACGGCCATAAACAGCTTCCCTTTCCAGTAGGCTGTGCCAGTCGGCGGACTTGTGAGTGAAGGCTTTTGTACCCATGTAAGCCCTCCATCCTCGCTTTTGCACAAACCTTTGTTCACCACATCGGCGTACAAAACATTTGGATTGCTGTAACTGATTTGCAAATAACGCACCTGGCTTGCAAAATCGTGCAACAAATCCCAGCTTACGCCCATATCCTGGCTTTTCCAGAAGCCTGTTCCTTCGCCCAGATAAATGGTTCCATAATAATTTGGATGAAACACCATGTTACCGCGTCTTCCACCATATTCCTCCATGTTGGGATATTTGCTGAAGATGAACCGCCCCTCGGGGGCTGTGCTTGCTGAAGAAGGCAAAACCCATCCATTGCCAAGATCGTTAAACGCCACATGCCTGGGCTTGCCTTGCAACACCCATCCTGTGGGCGATTCAGCCCCACCCATGCGCAATGCCTTGGGTTGATAAAAATCGGCCAGTGCGGTATTGCCATTGTGATAGCGGCCACCCACCACCAGGTCTTCGTTCCAGCCTTGGTCAAAGCCCCACATATCGCTACCAATCAAACCGTTTACCCTTACAAAATAATTGGATTGAAGCACAAAATTATCGGTGGTCAGGTTCATGCCGCCATCGGTGGCTACCCAAGTATCGCCATTGGGAAGCATTCTCGAATCTTGGATGTCGGGATGAATATTAAACCCACCATAATATCCGCCCACCGCGGCAAACGAAACACCGGCATTCACTGATTTGAACAAGGTTGTGGTGCCCACCAAAATGATGTTTTCGTTTGCGGGCGAAATATCGAGCACCAAATCGAAATACCCTTGGCCATTATCCATTGGGAAAGCCGTGGTTTGCCCTGTAGCGAGCAGGCTCCAGCTCCAATTACCCGCGCTGTAAACCCCTTTTACAAGGTAAGGTGTGTTATTGCTGCTGAGCATGATGGCTAACAGCAGGTTGGGGTTTGCGGGTGTCATGGCCAATAATCCGCCGGATGATTCCACCACATTGGTTGGGAACGATGGTTGGATTTGAAAGCTGGATCCTCCATCGGTTGAAACAATTACGGCAAACTTTCCAGAAGTTTTGGTCAGGCCTAAAACCATGTTTCCATCATTGGGCTTTATTTCGGCATCATACACAGGCAAGGTCCATTTTTGCACCCAGTTTAGCCCGCCATCGGTAGTTATAAAAAGCCCATTGGATGCAGAAGCAATAATTTTATCGGGATTATTGGGATCGATATACAAACGATCGGCCTGAAACTGGTTTCCTACTGCTAACAAGGGTGTCCAATCCTGCCCTCCATTGGTGGTTTTATGTACTTGGTTTCCAGCAGCCACATACACCAAGCCCGGATTGCTGGGATGCACGGCCACTGCCGTTACACCACCGCCGAACATATAGCTGGGGGCAAGCTGCTCCCAATGCAAGCCCTTGTCAGTGGATTTATTAACGAAGCCTGTTTCGGTGCCGCAATACAATATTTGGGGATTTGAAGCAGCCACATCAAACGAATAAACATTTACCTGCCAAGGACAGGACAAAGGAGCTGTGGATGAACCGCTTTCGTTGAGCCAAAAGGTTTCCTTTGGACCCAAAAACGTCCAATTGGAGGCTGAAAGATCGCTCGTTTGATTTGATTTGCTGCTTGATTGTTGCTTAAAGAATTCGGTTTGAACTTGTGAATAATCGGGCAAGGCAAGGGAGCCATCTGCTTGCACATACGGAGCAACCGCTCTTCGCCAAAGCTTATAGTACCTAACAATGGGTGATTTGGCTTCGGGATGGCTGGCCATAAATTCGCTATAATCCCAATCTAAATCATGAACATTAAGTTGGGGTTGATAAAGCATTTTGGCCCAATCCGGAAAGTTTTGATCATAGGCTGGCTTATACGATTGGATAAGGCCCGGGATGCTATCGAATGCAAAATACTGTTGTTGCGAAAAGGCGTTTAGGTTAATAAGCAACAGCAAGCCGAACAGGTAAATACGATTCATGTTGTTGGTGGTTTGTGTAGTTGGGTTAGCATGGTTTGGGAGGAGCAAAAATAGCAATTGAATTGACAGCAAGCCAATGCAAGAACTTGTATTACAATAAAAATTGGGTTTTTGGCAAGCAAAATCAGAGTTCAAAGATATAGGTATAGTCGTGATTGCTAGCGTGCTATTTCATTTTAGGAGCCCAGCATCGCGCTCGGGTTTATGCTTACCCACAACAAACCAAGGGGTAATTTTTGTACTTTTGCGGGCTCAAATTGCATAAAATAACTGAAAAATAGCCCCATAACATGTTTGAAGGTTTAAGCGAAAAACTCGACAGAGCGTTTAAAGTCCTAAAAGGACAAGGTCATATTACTGAAATCAATGTGGCAGAGACCCTAAAAGAAGTACGCAAAGCGCTTTTGGATGCCGACGTTAACTTTAAGATTGCCAAGCAGTTTACTGATGAGGTGAAAGAAAAAGCCTTAGGACAGAACGTATTAACAGCCGTTTCCCCGGGTCAACTCATGATCAAAATTGTTCATGATGAACTCGCTAGCCTCATGGGTGGCCAAAAAACGGAAATCAACATCAAGGCCACACCAAGCATCATCTTGATGTCGGGTTTGCAAGGCTCGGGCAAAACAACGTTTAGTGCCAAACTGGCGAGCTTTATCAGTTCAAAACGTGGCCGCAAGCCTTTGCTGGTTGCTTGCGACGTTTACCGCCCCGCGGCTATTGATCAATTAAAAGTGCTTGGCGAACAGATAAATGTGGAGGTTTACAGCGAACCAACCAACAACGATCCTGTAAAAATCGCGAAAAATGCCATCGCTTACGCCAACCAAAATGGACATCAAGTTATCATTATCGACACCGCCGGTCGTTTGGCCATTGATGAGCAGATGATGACCGAGATTGCCAACATTAAAAAAGCCGTCAATCCACACGAAACCTTGTTTGTGGTTGACTCAATGACTGGTCAGGATGCTGTAAATACGGCCAAAGCGTTTAACGACCGCCTTGATTTTGATGGTGTAATCCTTACCAAGCTTGATGGTGACACCCGTGGTGGTGCAGCCTTAACCATTCGGAGTGTGGTAAACAAACCCATCAAATTTGTGGGTATCGGCGAAAAGATGGATGCCATCGACATCTTCTATCCCGAGCGTATGGCCGACAGGATTTTAGGCATGGGAGATATCGTTTCGTTGGTAGAACGTGCCCAAGAACAGTTTGATTCCGAAGAAGCCAAAAAGCTTCAACGCAAACTTGCCAAAGACGAGTTTAATTTTGATGACTTTATGCAGCAAATCAACCAAATTAAAAAGATGGGCAACATCAAAGATTTGGTGGGTATGATACCCGGCATGGGCAAAATGATGAAAGATGTTGATATTGATGACGATGCCTTTAAGGGTATTGAAGCCATCATCCAATCGATGACACCACAAGAACGCAAGAACCCGGTATTGCTGAATGGAAGCCGCCGCAAACGCATAGCCGCCGGCAGCGGAACCGATATACAAGAAGTAAACCGCTTAGTAAAGCAATTTGAAGACACCCGCAAAATGATGAAAATGATGACAACTGGTGGCGGTAAACAAATGCTTAAAAACATGAAAACCAAAACCAAACGTTAAAACCAGCAACATGGATACCCTTTTTATAATTGCCGTAGTAATTTTTTTAGGAAGCATTTTCGGTTCACGCATTGTGATGGACAAAGCTGGCCGAAGCCTCGGCAACGAGCAAAAAGCGGGTCTTTTAGACCTGACATCACGCGAACGCAAAACCGGCATGTATGTACTTTTGGCCATGGTGATCGTCTTTTTAGTGGTGATGTACCTCAAACTTGTTGACATACGGATTGCAACCATTGTTTACTTTTGTGGCTTTGGGGCATATATGATTTCGATGTCGCTGATTACATTGCGCAAGTTGCAGCAACAAAACTATCCCGGTGCGTATTTAAAAGCGTTCAAACTTTCAACTTTCATACGTGTTTCGGGCATTGTAGTGTTTTTCATTATTGTAATCAATCAATTTCTTAAACTCTAATTATCAGTTGCCTATTCAAATTATAGCTTATGAAACTTATTGACGGAAAAGAAATTTCGAGACTAATCAAGAACGAGCTAAAAGCCGAAGTAGTTGAAATAATAGACCGTGGTGACCGTGCACCCCACTTAGCTGCCGTATTGGTAGGCGAAGATGGAGCCAGCCAAACCTATGTAGCCAGCAAAGAAAAAGCTTGCCGCGAAATCGGTTTTACCTCCTCTGTTTATCGATTCCCCGAAAACATCAGCGAGAAAGAACTCCTAACAACTATCGACTTCCTTAACAACGACGAAGAAGTGGATGGATATATTGTTCAGCTTCCCCTACCTGCACACATCAATGTAAATACGGTTTTGCAACGCATTAATCCCGCTAAGGATGTAGATGGATTTCACCCGCAAAACATTGGCAAGCTAATGATGGGCCTGCCTACGTTTATTCCGGCCACGCCATTTGGGATAATCCAACTTATTGAACGCTATAAAATTGAAACCGAAGGCAAGCATTGCGTGGTGCTGGGTCGCAGCAATATTGTTGGCACTCCCATGGCTTTGCTAATGTCGCGCAAAGGCTACCCGGGCAATGCTACCGTTACGTTGTGCCATAGCAAAACGCATAATCTCGAAGAAATCTGCCATTCAGCCGATATACTGATTGCTGCCATCGGCCAACCCGGATTTGTTAAAGCCAATATGGTAAAGGAAGGTGCTGTAGTAATTGATGTTGGCATACACCGCATACCCGACGATACCAAAGAAAAGGGATACTACATTACTGGGGATGTGGATTTTGATGTAGTGGCAAAAAAAGCATCCTTTATTACACCCGTGCCTGGAGGTGTTGGATTTATGACCATTGTAGCCTTGCTTATGAATACGTTTAAAGCGTATAAAAAGCAAGCCTAAGTAAGTGGTTTTTACATTTAGATGAACTAGAATTTCGCATCCACCGTTCGTATCGGCACAGAGCAAACAGAAAAATGACTTATTAGTTTGATTACGAAAATAGTATAAATTACAAAGCCCGGTAATACTGGGCTTTTCACATAATACCAAGCTTAAAGATGTTTATCAAGCCTTCGCTTACAATATTGTTAATGGCAAATTTGTTTGCTACAGCCATTTTTGCTCAAGATTTAAGCATTCAAAATCAAGAACCAAAACCAAACATCACCCGAAAAGAATACAATCCGAAGGAATTTATAGGCAAACTGAACAAGCAAATTAATGAAACCTCAGGACTGATCTTTCTGAATGGCAGCTTTTACACGCATAACGATAGCGGTGGAGAGCCCGAAATTTATGCCATCGACACCACGGATGGGTCAATAAAACAAACAATTAAAATAAACCACGCCGTAAATATTGATTGGGAAGACTTAACCTACGATAACAACTACCTATATATTGGCGATTTTGGCAATAACTATGGCACACGCCGCGATTTATGTGTGTATAAAATACCATTAAAAGAAATTCAAAAAAACGAAGATTGCGTGGCCAATGCCGAAAAAATAGGGTTCAGCTACGAAGATCAAACCCTTTTTGAAGAGAAAAACCGCAACAACAATTACGATTGCGAGGCTGTGATTGCATGGGGCGATCAGCTGATTTTATTTACCAAAAATTGGGGCGACCACAAAACCAGGCTGTATTCACTGAGCAAGGAGCCAGGCCATCATCAAGCCCGTTTGCTCAGCAGCTTCGATGCCAAAGGCCTTGTTACAGGCGCTGACGTTAAGACTGACAAACAAGAATTGGTGCTTTGTGGTTATTTAAATTACGAACCATTTATTTGGGTTATCAAACAATTTACACCAACCAGCATTGTTGGCTGGGACGCCCTTCGGGTCGATTTTCCGAACCGAGCCGGTAACCAAACCGAAGGCATTTGTTTTGCCAAAGATAACAACCTATACATTTCGTCGGAAAAAACTAAAATATATTCTGCAAAAATATATAAAGTAGATTATCGAAAAATAACCGATAAATTCCCGGAGGCTGGCGAGCAGGTTTTTAAATTTGATTATACAATACTTGACCAAACCATTCGGTTACGGTCGCAATGCGAGGACTGTAAAAAATACACCATAACACTTTTGAACCGTAAAGGAGAGGTATTGTTTCATACAAAGATAAAAGGGGTAAAAACGGAAATTACCACCTTAATACCTTTTTCGGCTGATGAACGTGGATTGGTGCTGAAGCTGTCAGCGGGCTCAAAAACGGCATCGGCAAGGATAAACTAAAGCAATGAACAGCATGGAAAATCAATTATTAAATTTAGGCCTTCACTTACCTATTGTTGAAGAGTTCTACACCTTACAAGGTGAAGGCTTACAGTCAGGCAGGGCTGCCTATTTTGTACGTATTGGGGGTTGTGATGTAGCCTGTGCATGGTGCGACACCAAAGAAAGCTGGAATCCCGCGCTATTCCCACCCAAACCTGTTGACCAACTGGTGGCAAGGGCTGCTAGTTATCCTGCCAAAGCCGTTGTAATTACAGGCGGTGAGCCCTTAAACTGGAATTTAGGCTATTTATGTGACGAACTTAAGAAATATGATATCACTACCTTCTTAGAAACATCGGGTTCGCAAGAACTTTCGGGAACCTGGGATTGGATTTGCCTTTCACCAAAAAAGAACGCGCCTCCTCTTGATGCCATATTCCACCAAGCTCATGAGCTTAAAGTAGTTATTCATGATGATTCGGACTTTGCATGGGCAGAAGAAAACGCAAAAAAGGTTTCAGAAAGCACAGCCTTATTAATGCAACCCGAATGGAGCCGTAGGGATCTCATGATTCCAAAAATGATTGACTATATAATGAAAAACCCAAAATGGAGGATTTCGGTACAAACGCATAAATGGCTAAGGATTCCTTAATAGTTTTTGCAAGCCACACTATCTAACTAAGCAATGCGTTTTAAAATGAAGATTGTGGCGTACTTAAAATCCTGCTTGATCCTGATTACATAACATTGTTTAATCGTTTTAATCATATGCGCACTTTTACCATACCAAAAACCATCTGGCAAATCGTAAACGTTGTTTTAATAGCCATGATTTCCATTCAACTAAATGCGCAACATGCTAAATTATCAACCCAATCAAACAAGGCCGAAAAAGCGTATTATAAAGCAGCTGATTGTTATGAACTCCGTGATTATGAATGCGCTATAAGTGAACTTAAAAAAGCCATTGCCATTGATGAACCTTTTACGGAGGCTTGGATCGTATTGGGGGATGCCTATTCAGACATTAACAACTACAACGAAGCCATTGATGCTTATAATCAAGCGCTTAATAAAGGCAGAACCTTTTATCCGGAGGTACTGTTTTTTGCAGGCACTGCCGAACTCAAAATTGGGCAATACGAAGCTGCTCAAAAACACTTCAGTGCTTTTCTTGACCAAAGCCCAAGGCCCGGAACACGTAAAGCGCTGGCTCAAAAGCGGCTCATCTCCTGCGAATTTGCATTGGAAGCCCTTAAAAACCCTATCGACTTTAAACCCATAAACATGGGTGCGGCTATTAACAGCATCCATTCCGAATATTTCCCCTGCCTTACCGTTGACGACAAAACCTTGCTTTTTACCCGCCGGCTGCCCGACACCTTGCGTTCTGGGCGCGAACAAGAAGACTTTTTTTTGAGCACCCGCACTGACACCCTTTGGCAAAAAGCCAAAAGCATGGGTGAACCTATCAATACTTGGCTTAACGAAGGAGCGCCCACCCTTTCGGCTGATGGCAAAACCCTGCTTTTTACAGCTTGTGCCATTGCAAAGGATTATGGCGAAAATCGTTTTGGTTTTGGCAGTTGCGATCTATTTGCCAGCCAACAAATTGGTGGAGAATGGGCTGCCCCAAAAAACATCGGATCACCCGTAAACACGGGTTCTTGGGAGACACAGCCAAGCATCTCGAGTGATGGGAAAACGCTGTACTTTATTAAAGGCATTACCGACCGCTTTGGTGTTTACCATCAAGACATCTACACTACACATTATGATGCTGACAGCGGTTGGGCGTTGCCACGAAAACTCCCTGCCCCCATAAATACCGATGGCACAGAAGAAAGCGTTTTTATTCATCCCGATGGCAAAACCCTTTATTTTTCATCCGATGGCCATCCTGGCATGGGAGGCTTCGATATTTTTGTTGCCAAACGAAAAGAAGATGGAACCTGGAGCCAGCCCCAAAACCTTGGTTATCCACTAAATACATTCCATGATGAAAACAGCCTGCTCGTTTCAGGAGATGGAAAAACCGGCTACTTTGCATCGGATCGTGAGGGAGGGTACGGAAAACTAGACCTTTATAGCTTCCAAATGCCCGATAACGCAAAACCAGATGCCGTAACCTATTTAAAAGGGAATGTTTTTAACGAAGTAACCCTGGCAAAATTGGGAGCTAAATTTGATTTGATAAACCTGAAAACCGAAGCAATTGCCGTGTCATCAACTAGCGACCCAATTACAGGCGAATTTTTGGTTGCACTGCCCAGTGGAAACAGCTATGCATTGAACGTGGCGAAAGATGGCTACCTGTTTTATTCTGACCATTTTAACCTTGAGGGAACTTTTAGCCTTACCGATCCTTATATAAAGGACATACCCTTAAAGCCCATTTTAGTTGGCGAAAGCGTTGTGCTTAAAAATGTTTTTTTTGAGACCGACCAGTACGAACTCAAAGATGAATCAAGGGTTGAACTCGACCGATTGGCACAGCTGCTTATGAAAAACAAAGCACTCTGCATCGAAATTGGCGGACATACTGATAATGAAGGAACCGCCTTGCACAACCAAGACTTGTCGCTAAACCGGGCAAAAGCTGTGTTCAGCTATTTGGTTAAGGCCGGAGTTAACGCACAGCGAATGACTTATAAAGGATACGGCGAAAGCGAACCTGTTAGCACTAACGATACCGAAACCGGAAGGGCATCGAACCGCAGAACCGAATTCAAGATTACCAGCCTTTAGCGTATCTTTGGTGTTCAAAATTGAATGCGCATGTTTGACGATCTAGTTAATACGAACTCAGAAACCTTTACCTATTTGGTAATCCCGGTTTTAATATTCTTTGCACGCATCTGCGATCAGAGTATTGGCACTTTACGGCTTATTTTTGTTTCGAAAGGCTACAAATACATTGCACCTTTTCTTGGTTTTTTCGAAGTAATAATTTGGGTATTGGCTATAAGCCAAATAATGCAACATCTTGATAATGTTTACTGTTACATAGCTTATGGCGCTGGTTTTGCTACGGGCAATTATGTTGGGATGTACCTTGAAGAAAAAATTTCGTTGGGCACAGTTATCCTGCGAATCATCCCCAAAAAAGACACCTCTGAACTTGTAAACTATTTGCGATTAAATAATTATGGATTAACTATTGTAGATGCAGAAGGCAGTACAGGTCCCGTAAAAATCATTTTTTCAATCGTAAAACGCAAGGATGTCCCACACATAGTTAACATTATCAACCAATTTAACCCCAATGCATTTTACACTATCGAAGAAGTTAAAGCTGTGAATAAAGGCATTTTTAAAGACAAGCGAAACAACCGCCGGTTCTTGAATGGATTAATGAAAGCAAAATGACGCAACCCGTATGTATTCAATAAACAATAAACCAATTAGTTCCTACATCTTGGTTGGTTTACAATTGTTTGCCTTAGGGGCACTAACATATTTTGGGCCAATGCCAGCGCATACCATCCTTGGGATTGCATCCCAATTAATTGGCTTGATATTAGCCTTTTGGGCCGTGTATGAAATGCGTAAAAGCCGCTTATCCGTTTTGCCCGATTTGCAAGCCGGGGCTAGATTGGTTACTTCTGGTCCTTATAAAATCCTAAGACATCCCATGTACACCTCTTTATTATTGCTGTACATCCCCCTTACCTTGGAAATGCCATCTCTGAATAAATTTTTGTTTTTCGGCTTGTTAACTATTGCACTTTTTGGAAAAACAACCTATGAGGAAAAACTTTTGGCCAAAAATTTCCCGGAATTTGAAAACTACAAAAAAAGCTCATACATAATGCTTCCATTCATATGGTAAACAAACCAATGAGTCCGTAAAGCTTGTAGCAGCAAAGCTTGCCAAGCACTTCAATTTATTTTTTACGAAGCAGTTGCATTAAAGGAATTACTTTCTTATCTTTGGATGGCATTAAATCATTAACTGACCAAGGTTTTTATTTATACGTTTTGAGATGGAACACAAAAGTAATCAGCAAGCACTGCCCAAGTCTTTGGTTGACTATTTTCAAAGGAAAGAAAACAGGATTATTGTTATAAATAATTCATTTAAAATACTTTATACTAACACAATAGCCAATGAATTGGCAGAGAGCGCACACAAAAATGCCAAGGATACCAGCTTTACAGATTTACTATTAGATAAAGATAAACAGATTGCACAACTCATAAACCATTGCTTTACAACAAATTCATCAAGCAGGTTCGACTGTGAATTTCAGGTTTCGGATGATAATGCCGTTTATGAGGCAGAGGCTACACCTTTTGGAGAAAACCTGGTAATTGAATTTCATCAAAAGCACTCAACACATAAAGATGCTGAGAGATTAGCGAGTTTAAACCAAGCGTTGACGCAGCCTATAGCCGATTTTGCGACTGCAGTACAAACTATCACTAACCTATGCGGCGAGCTACTAGGTGCTGATTGCGCGCTTTATAACCAATTGGAAAAAGGGATGCTTTGTTCTATTGGCCAATGGCAAACGCCCGAGGGTTTCAACCCAATTGACAAACCCCAAGGCCATATCTGTTACGATGTAATACAAAACGCTGCCAATGAGGTAGTTTATATAAAAAACCTTTCAAAAACCCCCTACCTTAAAACCGACCCGAATGTTGGACTTTATGGTCTTGAAACCTATTTGGGACATGTTGTACGCTGCAACAACCAAGCAGTAGGTTCGCTTTGTGTTGTTTTTACCGGCCATTTTGAAGCCACACCAATTGAGAAACAAATTATTGCAACCTTGGCTTTATGGTTAAGCAATTACGAAACACAAGAAGTATTACTTCAAAAAGAACGCAAATATCGCGAGTTATTCGAATTTGCCAGCGGAGGCTTAATCATAGGAAGTAAGGATGGAATAATTACAGATGTAAATAGAAAGCTACAGTACATAGTTGGTCGCGACAGCAGCGAGCTAATCGGTAAACACATTAGCAAGCTTTTTACAAAAGAAACCTTAACGGAAAAACCTTTGCGATTCGACCTGCTTAATAATGGCGAAGCGGTAACCACTACCCGGACCTTAGCACGAAAAAACGGCCAAATTATCACCATCGAAATGCACTCAACCCGCAACCCCGATGGAACATATTTATCAATCATTCATGATGTTACCGAAAAACTTAACAAAGAACATGAACACCACAAAACAGCCATACAATACAAGGCCTTGTTTGATTTTGCACCCTTAGGGATATTATTTATTGATAAAAACGGGATTATTATTGACGGGAACAAGAGTATTTGCACCACTTTCAAAACCTCATATGACAAATTAATAGGCTCAGAAATAATAAACTATGCGCCAGATCATGTCAAAGGTCAAGTGATGTCAAACATTGAACGGATTTTAAACGGCGAGAACCTCCAACAAGTGGTAGAAACTTTAAGTAGCGATGGATCAATCTTTTACTCAGAACTATTTGAAACAGCCATACCTTTTCCTAATGGCGAAAAAGGGGTATTATCCATTTCTAAAGACATAAACGACCGTAAAACCAGCGAATTAGCTTTAAAAGAAAGCGAACAGAAATTCAGGGTTTTGGCTGAGGCCTCTCCCGCGGCAATTTTTATCCACCAAGATGGGTATTTTAAATATGTAAACCCTGCCGCTTGCCAACTCACAGGTTTCAGCGAACAAGAGCTGCTAAACCTGCGGTTTTGGGAAATCATCGACCCAGAACATCGGGAAATGGTAAAGCAACGAGGCTTAAACCGCGTAGCCGGTTCAGATACCCCAAAGAGCTATGAGTTTAAAATCAATCATCGAAATGGAAGTGTACATTGGCTTGATTTTGCGGGAGCAGTTACCACGTTCAATGGCAAACCAGCCGGTATGGGATTTGCTTACGACATCACATCCTACAAAAAAGCCGAAGAATCGGTTTTAAAACAAAAAACCAACCTTCAACTCATTATCGACAAACTTCCCAACACACTGTTTATCAAAGATAAAACAGGGAAACTTCACTTGGTAAACCAAGCTTTTGCAGCGCTATTCAACCTCGAACCCAATCAAATTATTGGCCGGCACGAGAGTGAATTTGCCTTGGATACCAAATACTTGGAGCGTTACTCGAAAGAAGACCAACAAGTAATTGAACAGAATAAGCAATTGACCATTTTTGAAGAGTTTAAAACAAACAAAGGTATTACCCATTTTCAAACCACAAAAACCCCGCTGCGACTTAGTGATGCTGATGAGACCTATGTACTTGGAATCGTTACAGATATAACATCGCTAAAGCAAACTGAAGACCAGTTTCGGAAATCCGAGATCACCTATAGGGGCATAATTGACAGCATTACAGAAGCGGTTTATGTGCAAGACGGGGATGGCGTATTTC
>CAZKHA010000088.1:11550-14190 GCA_964552325.1 uncultured Bacteroidales bacterium | reverse complement strand
GCAACGACCGCGATGATGTTGGAACTGGATATCCACCCGATGGTCCTTGGGATTGTATTGGCAACCAAGGTGTGTCAAAAAACATATTAACAATCGGGGCTGTAAATGATATTCCGGCTGGATATTCCATCCCATCTAATGTGGTAAGCACCTATTTTAGCTCCTGGGGACCGGCAGATGATGGACGCATTAAACCCGATATCGTTGCCAATGGATCTGGACTTTATTCCACCTATAATACTGACAATACTAGTTATGCCTCACTTAGTGGCACTTCCATGTCTTCGCCTTCGGTGGCAGGCTCTTTGGCCTTGTTGCAGCAGCATCGGCACAATCTCACAGGCAATTATTTATTGGCTTCTACATTAAAAGCCTTGGTTATCCATACCGCCGATGAGGCCGGAAACTCCAATGGACCCGATTACTCAAACGGTTGGGGGCTAATGAACACCCAAAAAGCAGCACAAAAGATTTCTGCAGATCAATCAGCGGATGTGATTGGCGAATATACCTTAACCAATGGTGCTACCTACACACGCGATATCGTGGCAACTGGCACCGAACCAATCAAAATTACAATTGTATGGAACGATGTGCCCGGCACACCACCAGCCGCCGCCGTTGACCCCATAACGCCCATGTTGGTGAATGATCTTGATTTACGTATTACCTATCTTGCAAACACGTATTACCCTTGGAAACTTAACCGCGATGACCCATCGGCAGCCGCTACCAATTCTGCGGAGAATAACGTTGACAATGTTGAAGTGGTTTACATTACCAATCCTGTTGAAGGAGCTACCTATACCATTGTAATTGATCACGATGGAACCTTATCAGGTGGGTCACAGGACTTTTCGATGATTATTAGCGGCATGCTTGCTTCGGTTCCGCCCATAGCCAATTTTGGTGCCGATGAAACTTCGCCAAGTTTGGGCTCGTTGGTAACTTTAACTGATTTATCAGAAAACATTCCTACCTCTTGGCTTTGGAGCTTTAACCCCACTACTGTTACTTTTTTGGATGGAACCACCGCAACTTCACAACACCCCCATGTTTCATTCGATCAAGAAGGGCTTTATTCAATAACGTTAGCTGCTACAAATTCATATGGGTCTGATTCTGAGACAAAAACTAATTACATTCACGCCTATAATTGCACGTATTCGGTTTTGCCACAAACAGAAGCCTTTAGCTCCACAACCAAACCAATTTGCTGGGAAATTGTTGATCATCAAGGCAATGGACAAGTTTGGCAATTTGGCACTACTGCTGGTCAAGCATCGCCCGCATTAACAGGCAACTATGCTTATTTAAACAGCGATGGCTATGGTTCCGGCAACACGCAAAATGCTGATTTAGTTACCCCAACACTTGATTTATCGAATTATACCAATATCCGGCTTCAGTTTAGCCATTACTTTGAAGCTTACTCGGGTTCATCAGGCACGCTTTCGTATAGCCTGGACAATGGCGAGTCTTGGACAAGCATTCAATCGTTTACTACCAATACTACCAACCCCCAATTGTTCGATCAATTCTTAACGGCTTTGGATATGCAAGGAAGCGTTAAGTTAAAATGGAATTATACTGGCACCTATGCTTGGTTATGGGCCATCGACAATATGCAAATAACAGGAAATTATGTAGAGGTTTGGGATGGTTCGTCAAGTACTGATTGGGATTTGGATGAAAACTGGAAAGATGGCAGCTCGCCCTCAGTATCAAGCGATGTTATAATTGCTGATGTAGCCACCCAACCGATCATTTCGGCACCCCTTACCTTGCCAACCGAATGCAATAACCTCACCATCAATACAGGAGCCTCGTTAACAATTGCCTCTGAAGCTGCATTAAGCATTCAAGGAACCCTCAGCAACCTTGCTGGGCCAACTGGGTTGGTCATCGAATCGGACGGATCTTTAATACATCAAACAAGTTCAGTACCATGCACCTTTAAGCGATCAATACCCGCTTGGGGACCTTTGCCTACACAGGGCTGGCATATGCTTTCTTCACCTGTGGCCAATCAAACCATCCAACCTACATTTGTTCCTTCGACGCCCTCATCCTCCGAAGATTTCTATTTATGGCGCGAAACCACCAACGAATGGGTGAATAGCAAATCGGGCCCGGCGAACGGGCCTTGGACCTTTAACACCACCGACTTTGGAACCAACTTTGAGTTGGGCAGAGGCTATTTAACGGCATATAGCTCGCCAGCTATTAAGTCTTTTATTGGAAATGGCACGGTTTCAAACGTTGAGTTCCCGTTGTCATACACCACGTCGGCTGGGAGAAAAGGCTGGCACTTGTGTGGCAACCCATTTGGCTCTGCACTGCAATGGGATATAGAGACCTGGATGCCCGAAAATTCGCTTATTACGGGTGTGGCTAAGATTTTGGTAAGCGCAACAGGTGCGTATGACGATATTCTGGCAGGCGAGTTGATCCCGCCACTAAATGGATTTTTTGTGCACACCGATGGAGCCACCAATCTTTTAATTCCGGCTTCATCTCGCACACATGGTGGAAGTTGGTATAAATCAAGCGTTAACCCACAAATTACGATTACCGCAATTGATGTTCAAGGTCAAACCTCCCAAAAGTGTAGAATAGTGCAAAATCCGAAAGCAACAA
>CAZKHA010000088.1:0-11450 GCA_964552325.1 uncultured Bacteroidales bacterium | reverse complement strand
TCGCGGATTGATTCCGATCCACCAAACAAGGAGCATAAACGGTCGAATCCAAAGGCAATGCCGCCATGAGGTGGTGCCCCATATTCAAAAGCATTCATCAAGAAACCAAATTGATACTGGGCATCTTCGTCCGTAAATCCAAGTATAGAGAACATTTTTTTCTGCAGCTGTTTGTTATGGATACGAATGCTTCCCCCGCCAACTTCAACACCATTAATTACCAAATCATACGCATTGGCCCTAACTTTTCCTGGGTCAATGTCTAAAAGCGCGATATCTTCAGGTTTTGGCGATGTAAATGGATGGTGCATAGCATAATACCGTTTGGTTTCCTCATCCCATTCTAGCAAGGGGAAATCCACAACCCATAATGGGGCATAAACATCAGGATTGCGCAAGCCCAAACGGCTGCCCATTTCGAGCCTGAGTTCACCCGTGGCTTTTCGTGTGCGGGTGGCGTTTCCAGCTAAAATTAGCACCAGATCACCTGGTTTGGCTTCACAAGTCTCGGCTATAGCCTTAAGATCTTCAGGTGAATAGAATTTATCAACCGATGACTTGTAAGTTCCATCAAGGTTGCATTTGATGTAAACCAAACCTGTAGCACCTATTTGTGGGCGTTTAACCCAATCCGTCAAGGTGTCTAATTCTTTTCGTGTGTACTCACTGCAGCCTGGTGCAGCTATGGCTGTTACAAGTTCAGCATTATCAAAAACGCTAAAACCATGGTTTTTAACTAAATGCGTGATTTCGGCTATACGCATTCCAAACCGGATGTCAGGTTTATCGTTCCCGTAGTATTTCATGGCATCAGCAAAGGTCATCCTTGGGAATTCGCCCGTTTCGATGCCTTTTGCTTTTTGAAACAAATGTTTTGTCAAACCTTCGAAGGTGTTCAGGATGTCTTCTTGCTCAATAAATGCCATCTCGCAGTCAATCTGGGTAAACTCGGGTTGGCGGTCAGCGCGCAAATCTTCATCCCTGAAACAACGAACTATCTGGAAATACCTATCGTATCCAGCAACCATCAAGATTTGCTTGAAAGTTTGAGGCGATTGTGGCAAGGCATAAAATTGATTGGGGTTCATGCGTGAGGGAACCACAAAGTCGCGCGCGCCTTCAGGTGTTGACTTAATTAAGTAAGGTGTTTCTATCTCCATAAAACCCAGATCGTTTAGATAATTACGGGTAAGTATAGAGAGATTGTGCCGTAGCTGCATATTTTGGCGCAAAGGATTACGCCTAAGGTCGAGGTAACGGTACTTCATGCGTAGCTCATCGCCACCATCCGATTGATCTTCAATAGTAAAGGGTGGAAGGGCAGATTGATTTAGTATGTCAATCTTGTCAACCAATATTTCGATATCACCTGTTGTCAACTTGGCGTTTTTGTTGCTGCGTTCGGTTACGGTACCCCAAATGCTAATAACATATTCGCGTCCTAGCTTGCGGGCCGTTTCACAAAGCTTGGCATTGCTTTCCATGTTAAAAACCAATTGCGTGATGCCGTATCGGTCACGTAAATCAATGAAAGTCATGCCTCCCAAATCGCGTGAGCGTTGTACCCAACCACTAAGGTTTACGGTTTTTCCGGCGTCAGCAAGGGTAAGTGCGCCGCAGGTGTGTGTTCTGAGCATATCAGTATATTTTTGTGCAAAAATATTAACTTTATCGGTGCAATGAATAAAAGGGATACAAGCTAACCAATTCATCGAAAGTAGTACCTTTGCAAAACGTAAAAAATTTTACCGGAATGTAAACATAGTTGTAAACTTTATTAAATCTGGGTCAGCATGATAGAAACCATCAAACTGGGAACGCTAAAATGGCACCATGTTCTCAACCCGACAGAGGAGGATCTTGAATACCTGAAAGTCAATTTCCACTTTCACCCCCTCGATATCGAAGACTGCCGAAGTATCATTAATCAGCGACCTAAGATTGACGTTTACGACGACTATTATTTCCTTATCCTTCATTTCCCCTACTTCGATAAGACCAATACATTTCTGCGCACCCGCGAAGAAAAAATCTTCTGGGGAAAGGATTATGTTATCACCTTGGGAAAATCGCAATGGGTTGTTACAGAGTATTTCCGTAACACCAAAACCAAAGCTGAGCGCAAAGAAGAAATTGGGGTAGGTACCAGCGACTCCCTCCTATACCACATTCTAGAGTATTTAATGAAGGAAAGCAATGTGCTGATCCGTAAAATTGGCGATCATGTGGATGCTGCTGGCCGCGACCTTTTCGACAAAAAAGCAGTTCGTACCATCGAACGTATTTCATTCACACGGCGTAATATCATCATACTTAATACGATATTTAAGCCTCAGCTACCTGTGTTCAACAAATTTGAATCAGGCGAAATAGAGGGCTTTGCCGAAAGTATGGAAGAGTACTGGGGCAATATCCTCGACTATTACCAAAAAATGTGGGACTTAATCGAAGATTACTCCGAACTAATCGAAGGCTATTCTAAAACCTTCGACTCATTGCAGGCCAACAAAACCAACGAAATCATCAAAACACTTACCCTGATTTCATCTATCATTCTACCGCTAACTTTTATTACTGGAATGTATGGGATGAACATCTTGCTCCCAATGCAAGACCGCAAAAATGCTTTTTGGCTTGTGGTAACACTTATGGGCTCGCTGGCATTGTTTATGTTAGGGTATTTTAAGCGAAAGCGTTGGATGTAAATATTTTATATAAATTGTTTATCCGTCTTGCCTTTGTTATCTTCAGAAACATCACGCATCCGTATTCGGTTATAGGTTCTAATTGATAGCATTCCTCATTCAAAGCATCCTGGTACTAACCTATACGAGATAAAAGTTGTCAGTTGAGATGGTTTCTTGTATTCAATTATCGGGCAACTTAAACATGCTGATTGTGTTTTCAAGAAGCTACTTATTGGGTCAAACGGTTTCGGTTTTTTGTTAATTGTACGTTCATTCATCAATAAAACCAGTAGTTGTTGTAATTTAGCCAAACTAAATAGGACCATATGATTACCATTTGTACTTGGCATTATTCGAACAGTTGCATGCCAAGGCATTGTTTAAAAGTGTCTTTTAAAGGTATAAGCCAACGAATCAAAGCCAAGCTAATACCCACCAAATACCTTGTTTTGTCGTATTATTTGCTATTGCCCATATAAAATGTATTTCTAATAACCGTTTTACGTATGTTTGATTGGAGTATAATCACCGGTTTTAATTTTGAAAGCAGCCTTTATTTGCTGCTTATAACTTCGGCAATCACCATTTTGCTAACGCTTTTGTTGGTTTTTACCTACGACAGGACCACTTCCCCTGTGGTGCGTTCGTTCAGCTTTGTACAGTCGTTGATTTTAATGGCCATTGTAACCGCCACCATCATGCAATCTATTGGTGACAGCCTCGCCTTAAGTTTCGGGGTTTTTGGCGCATTGGCTATTATTCGTTTCCGAACCATGTTCTCCGATATGCGTGATGTTGCCTTTATATTTGCTGCAATGGGCGTTGGTATTGCTTGTGGCGTTCAAGCATATTTAAATGGAGCCATAGGAACAATAGTTTTCTGTTTAATGGTTTTTGCGTTAAAATATAGCCAGTTTTCGCCCAAGCATAACGTAAAAGCCAACATTCGGTTCCAAACGAATGAGCGTAATGAAGCCCGCTCAGTTTTTGAAAATGCATTAGCTAACTATGGACATCATATCACTTTAGCCAGGTATAGACTTGTGCCCGAAGCCGAAACAGGCTTTACGCATGAATATGAATACAACTGCTTGGTGCATAATCTAAACAGTGGCAATCTGCTTAATGAAGAATTGAAAAAGATCAACGACTTAAAGATCACAAGATTAGTAATATCTGATTATTCTTTTTTAGCCAATAATTGATTCAAATCCCGCGTATCATGTCTAAAAATAGTTTGTTTTATATTGTTACAACTGTAGTTATAGTAAGCCTGCTTTGGATTTTTGTTCAAAGGTTAAGCATGAACCATAACGAATTTTTTGGCTTTGCAGAAAATAAACAAACCGAAATTAACCTTGATAAGGATGTTGTGGTAAAAAAGGTTTTGGTTCATAAAGGCGAAAAAGTTAAGCAGGGACAGCTTATTATGCAAGTGGCTAATTTAAATTTAGTACAAGAGATTTCACAGCTTAACCTATCCATCGAAGGGATAAAAATAAAAAGCGATCTTACACAAACTGAAATTCAAGGCGAGGTTTTAGACCTTATTCGCCAAAAGGAGTTAAAGCTTTCTGAGCTAAACACAAAAATGGCCACTTCTGAATCTGAGTTAGATTTCTACAAGGAATTGTTAGGTGCAGAAACAAGCACCCAAGAAATTGAAAACCACCCTGCTTCAAAGTATATACAACAATTGCAAAGCGAAGCTGAAAGTATTGATAAACAATATTCTATGCTCATCGCACATTACCAAGGTTTGCTCGCTCAACCCAAAGAAACCAGTATGCAGAAGAATCTCTTAGAAGACAAACGAAACAGCCTAAATCAGCAGATGGCAATGTTTGATGTAGTGGCTCCTTATGATGGTGTTATTGGCAACCTGAATGTTCGTCAAGATGAGTTTGTGAAGGCGTTTACGAGCATGATGAGTTTTTATGAATCTACACCACCTTTTGTTACCGGGTATATTCAAGAGAAATTTGATGTTAAGCTTGCAATTGGCGATTCGGTAACTATTAAATCACTCTATCGTCCAGTGGGATTTATAAAAGGAGTGATTTCAGCCAAAGGTTATCGGGTTATTGAAATACCCGAGAAATTTAGAAAAATACCCGATGTTAAAATTTATGGCGTCGAAGTTTTTATAACAATACCACGCGCAAATTTATTTCTTCAAAACGAGGTCTTGAAAATTAGCCCTATCCAATAAAAGCATGAAAAGTATTTTTTTTATTCTTTTTTTTGCCATCGTTTTGGCTTTTACTCTTAGTGCCCAACCTAGCATACATGCCATTTTGCACTCAGTGAAGGATGACGAACGAATGAGAATAGCAGAAAACTTCCAAAATACAGCAAAGGATCATGAATTTAGATTGCCCTATGTTGAAAGTATTGATTTTAGAACCGATTGGGATCGGATGATGTCCACGCGTCAACGGTTTAGGGTGAGGGCCAACTTGAATGGTTTTCTACAAAACAACGCCGAAATAAAACGCTATAATGCGCTCGTAAACATCAAGACCCTTAAGTTAGTAAAGGAGCAAAAGGATTTTCTTACCGAATCTTATATGCAACTACTTGATGCCATAAATGTGGATAAAAATAGTGCTATTTCAAAGGAATTATTGCAGCATTATTTACTTCTTGACAACGTTTACCGTAAAGCTTTAGCTAGTGGAAACACCGTTGATATTGCAGATTATTTAAAAAACAAGGAAAGAATCCTGGTTTATCAAAGCAATTGCAGTGCACTCAGCCAAAAACGCTCTTTTCGTTATAAATGCTTAAAACTTGATACGAATACCGTAATTGAAACCGCTGATTTAATAACTCCTGAGCAAATGAAGGCCCATCTTGCTGCCCAAGGAGCTATTTCTGAGCACAATATTGAAAACAAACAGCTTTCAGCAGAACTCGACTTTTTAAATGCTAAAACAAGGCTCAAAAAGGCCGAGAATAGTAAACTTATTGATTATGTACAAGTTGGATATACTGTCAGGGAAGACCTAATAGCCGAGAACAAGTTTACGGTATCTCTCGGGCTTACCTTGCCTTACAAAGGCACCACACGTGTAGCTCTTAAAGAACTAGCACTCAACAGAAGTGAGTTGCTGGCGGAGACAAAAATTAATTCATTAAACGTAAAGGATGAGTACTTAAGGTTGATGGAAGAATTTGAAATGTATTATTCCAACTATCGCGTAATTAATGAGCTGTATCAATCATCAGATTATATACGTTTAAAAGAAAGCATTCAGTTTTCAGGGCATCTTTCGGTTATAGAAGCCGAAGAATTAAAAAAGTCAGAAATTGAGGCAAAACTTCGCCAATGGGAGTACTATCATGAACTCCTAATATGCTATATAAAAATACTAGCTCTTGGCGATACAATAATAGAGATGCCACTTCGAAATTACTTAACCGACGCTACCCCTGTTTTATAAGCGAATGCTTATAAGAGTAGCTGTTGAGCTCGTAATCCAATTCAAAGGTTTGCTATCCGAATTGACATTTAACGAAGTAGGAACAATGAGTACGCTTTAGTTCTATGGCCAAAAAAAAATCGGGCATCTAATACCTTATGATGTACAAAATAATGATTGATGTCCGCTAAAAATATGGAGATTCTTAGCTACGTTCAGAATCTTAAAATATCTTGATTTTTTTACCGGACAATAGGGTAAAATAATATAAATAAGAATGGTATAATAGAATAGCAATCGTCGTTTTGGCCACCGAGGCCCGTTTCTAATGCCTAAACGGTATAAAGCAGCTTAATACACTTGAGCATTTTCAAAATCGAGCGGCAATTCCTCCAAATCGCTCTTATAAGCCAACCAATCAAGTGCTTTATTGGCAAATTCATGATCTAGCTTGTCCATCGGATAATGAAAAACGATATCCACTCGATCTTTATCGCTATGAGGCAACGAATTTTTCGAATCGATACGTTTGCGCTTTCGTTCAAGTTTCGATTCCTTTAATTCCAGATCAATTTTATCGAGCTGCCTTGAAACGCTGATATAAAACACCCGAACGTTTTTAATATGCACGGGTTTTAAGAACGAAAAAAAACCTGGTTTTCGTTGTTTCGAACGCCTACTGCTCGAGAAAATATACAGCTGATTGTTAAGCTTGGTTGGTTTGGGTATTGCATCAATTTTACTAAAAGTTGGCTTTAGTTCTTGTGGAAGGCTATTGGCCCTTTTAACCAAGTCAATTAAGAACCGCACAAAATCATCATAAACCTTTTGGTTTTTTTCGTAATTTTCTTGGATGCGATCCACAATAACCTGGAATCTTTCACTTTGCCCTTGCGACAAACCATCGTGTCGAGCCCTTTTTTCAGCTTCTTCGAGCCAATCTGACATAGCAAACGCGTTTTTTTGAGTTTAACAGATTCAAGCCTTGGGTGTACTAAACTTAAATATGCTTTAAGCTTTGGTAATCCTTTTGCACCCATATAAACAGGCTTCAAACTTAAGTTAAAACTTTGACATGGCAAAAAAGTTGCTTATTAGTTGGATATTTTTCAAAACTCGTTATCTTTGTTCACCTGATATAGGCTATTCTCATGCAAAATGACCTCATAAACATACTTATTGCCGATGACGACCCCAATGTTCGAGAAGTTCTCAACCTTACTTTAGCATCAGAGGGTTACAATGTTACAATGTGTTGCGATGGACAGGAAGCCCTCTCGTGCGCATTAAAAGTTTTGCCACACCTAATAATACTTGATGTGAATATGCCTGGCGTTGATGGACTTGTAGCATGTGCCGAAATTAAAAAGCAGCCAAAACTTGCCAACTCCATAGTGGTTTTCCTTACATCAAATAACGCAGATATTAACGAGATAGCTGGCTTTACAGCTGGTGCCGATGATTATATTTCAAAACCCGTGAAGCCTGGGGTTTTAATACCTCGCATAAAAGCACTTTTGCGCCGTAAGAATAGCTCAGAGCCTTCCGTACCTGCCATAACAAGCCGGTTTCAAGTCGATAAATCGCGTTTTATGGTTGTAAAAGATGGCGTGGATGTATTTCTGCCCAGGAAAGAGTTTGAGTTGCTTAGCTTATTGATTTCAAAACCCGGCAAAGTGTTTACGCGCAATGAGATATTCAAATTGGTTTGGGGCAATAATGTAATAGTAGGCGCTAGGACTATTGATGTACATATTCGAAAAATACGCGAAAAACTTGGTGATATTGAAATAGTTACTATAAAAGGCGTAGGTTATAAATACATTGACTCTGTTTAATTTCCGTTACTTTTTGTCTTTCGTACGTTCATCGCGTAGGGTTTGAACCTTGCTTCCATTCTTGTAAACGATTGAGTACAAGATTTTGCCTTTTTGATCATAAAAGGTCCAGATGCCATTTTGCTTACCATTCGCATACAGCCCTTCGTTGGCTTTTATATTGTTGGGATGATACGAAACAAAGCGTCCTTCAGGTTGATCATCTTTAAAGCCCTGTTCACGCGAAAGTACTCCCGTTGGCTCATAAAACATCCAGTTCCCATTTTTTTTGCCGTTGGTATAACCACCCTTCATCATCAATTGACCTGTTTTATAGTATTCTGACCACAATCCATTCTTTGTTCCCTGGTTATAGTAGCCTTCATAATTTTTTTTGCCATTGGGATACCAGTAATTCCAGAGTCCATGCTCAATACCAGCCTTATAGCTATGTTCGTATTTCTTTTGACGGTTTTCATACCAGCCTTCCCATTTGCCATCCATCTTTCCCTTGGCAAAGTTGCCTTGGTAATTTATTGACCCATCTTCGTAATAAGTTATCCAAAATCCATCTTCAACATCTTCGCTAAAAGGCCCTTCGTGATGCTTGCTGCCATTTTCATAATAAACAACCCAATGCCCTTGGCGTTTCCCTCTTTCAAAATTTCCTTTTTTCCACAGTTCACCTGTTTCGTAGTAGTATTGCCATGTTCCTGATTGGCTACCTTTACTAAAACCACCTTCGCTACCTTTCTTGCCATTGACATGGTAAAAAATCCATGCACCTTCTTGAAGGTCGTTTTTTAGCTCACCCTCCATCTCAAGGCTGCCGTCAGCATGCCACCATTTGCCATGGCAATTTAAACTATCATTTTTATATTCACCTGTAAATGAAAGTTTGCCATCGGGATGCCACGACTTGGTCAATCCAATCTTATGTCCATTTACGTAAGGAATCTCTTGTTTTAGGGAACTGTTTGGATAGTATTCTTTTAAGAACCCTTCTTTTTTACCTTTTACAACAGTCCATGTGGTTTTTTTTGCCCCAAGCTCATCATAAACAATGCAAGAGCCGTTTTCTAGCTGTTCATCCAGCATCAGGGTTCCATCAGAATACCAATATTTCCATTGGCCACTTTTAGCACCATTGGTGTAATTGCCTTCCGACTCCAGGGTTCCTTCGTTAAAAAAGGTCTTCCACAGCCCTACCTTAATTGAATCTTGGGTTTTGCCGATAGATTTTACCAAGCCTTTTGATTGGTTATACCACGTTGTATCCGCTTTGTTTTGCGACCAAGTAGGCAAGCAAATTATTAGCAGAAACAGAAAGAGGAAGACTCGTGGACAAATTTTTTTCATACGCATACGATTGTTAAAAGAGTTTTGCAAGCTATTTATTGCGTTCGGTGGTATATACAACCAACTGGGCCAAACTAGTTTTTGAAGGACTATCGGGTAGCTTATCCAACATTTTGATGGCTTCGCTGCGATACTGCAGCATTTTTTGTTTGGCGTATTCAATGCCACCGCTTTCGTTCACTTGCTTAATAAGGGCGTTCACGCGCTTTGTATCATCATGATACCGTTTAACCGTGTTAATAATCTTGTTTTTTTCGGAAGTGCTGCTGTTGTTCAGTAAATAAATCAGTGGCAGGGTCATTTTTTGCTCTTTGATGTCAATACCAGAAGGCTTCCCTGTGATGGTAGTCTTTTGATAATCAAATAGATCATCTTTAATTTGAAAAGCTATTCCAACTTTTTCGCCAAATAGCTTGAGGTAATTCACTGTATCTTCATCGGCACCCGACGAGGCTGCCCCAGCAGCGCAACAGGAAGCGATTAGGGAAGCCGTTTTTTTGCGGATGATTTCAAAATACACATCTTCTTTAATATCAAGTCTTCTGGCTTTTTCTATCTGCAACAATTCGCCTTCACTCATCTCGCGGGTGGCTTCCGATACAATTTTTAGCAGGCCGTAATCATTATGTTCAAGTGCTAATAACAAACCTTTCGACAGCAAATAATCTCCCACAAGTACTGCAACCTTGTTTTTCCAAAGTGCGTTTATCGAAAAAAAGCCACGTCGTTCATTCGAATCATCAACCACATCATCGTGCACCAAAGTTGCCGTATGAAGGAGTTCAATTAGCGAAGCAGCTCGATATGAGGCATCTTGTACCCCTCCACATGCAGCGGCTGATAAAAAAACAAGCATTGGCCTGATTTGCTTCCCCTTGCGCTTTATTATATAACGCATAATAATATCAAGTAAAGCGACTCGGCTTTTTACAGCTCCCCGAAAAGTTTTTTCAAACTCCTCAATATGAGCCTCTACAGGTGCTTTTATTTCATCAAGAGAATACTTCATTCGTAATAGTATCAAACGTCAAAGTTATAAATCCCAACGATTAGGGCCGTTGGCCACATGCAAATTTACGAAAAAAACACAAACATGATTAACTAAAATTAGCATAAATAGTTGCTCATAAGATGTTTAGAGTATTCGCATTTTTTCTATAACTAATTTACTAATGTAGGGGTATTGCTGCTGGGCTAAGTGTTGAGTGCACAAGGTGTACGTTAAATGTCCTACTTTTGCAGAAACATACGGCGCATGGCAACTTTTCTATTCGATAAGATTATTTTTGGTCCCGTAAAAAGCAGACGTTTTGGTACTTCTTTGGGCATTAACCTCTTGCCTGCAAACAAAAAAGTTTGTTCGTTTAATTGCATTTATTGTGAATGTGGCTGGTCGCTTTGTGGATATGACGATACTTCGGGCTTTCCTACGCGGCAACAACTCGCAACAAAGCTTGCCGAAGTTTTACTTCAGATGAAAACACAAGGGCAAGTACCCGATAACATTACCTTTGCTGGCAATGGAGAACCTACCTTACATCCTGATTTTAAACAAATAATTGAAGATACCATCCAATGCCGCGATCAAATAGCCCCAACCGCGAAAATTACGGTACTGTCTAATTCCACAACATGCCACAAACCAGAAGTTTATAATGCCTTACAACTGGCTGATAACCGTGTGATGAAACTTGATGCCGGCACCAACCAAACCTACCGCTTGATAAATAAAGGACCTAAACACTTGAGCCTAGATACTATAGTTGAAAACCTTAGACGGTTTGATGGCAAGCTTACGATACAAACCCTATTTTTAAAAGGAATGGTTGATGGAGTTGTTATTGATAACACAACCGAATCTGAAATTACCCCTTGGTTGGAGCATTTGGCATTGATTAAACCTGAATTACTTATGATTTACCCAATTGCACGCGAAACCCCAGCCCAAGGTATAGAAGTAATAAACAAAAAAACCCTTCAACTTATTGCAAAACAAGTGGAAGGGCTTGGAATTAAAACAGAAGTGTTCTAATGCTTAAGTATGAGGCTAAAATAGTTGTGGCTTTTGGTGAGACCATCACCGGAAACGACGAAATCCTCTTGTGGCTATATCGCAATGGGTTTCCTGAGCTTTCTGCATTGTCAAAGTCAATTCGAGGTTC
>CAZKHA010000087.1:3811-14220 GCA_964552325.1 uncultured Bacteroidales bacterium | reverse complement strand
CGTTCTATATTTTCTTAACATTTTAACATTTACAATAACCCGTAATAAAAGACTGGTAATCTGCATTTTTGAACTGTTCGCCACTCATGCCTTATCATTGATTTCTCCCCTTCACTTCGTCTCCCCTTCACTTCGTCTCCCCTTCACTTCGTCTCCCCTTCACTTCGTCTCCCATTCTCCTCCTCACTTCGTCTCCCCTTCTCCCCTTCTCCTCGCTCGCCACTCGGCTTTGGTAAAGGGTAAAAGGTGAAAGGTGAAGGGTAGCTCAAAATTGGTGATTATTTTTTTCTCTGAGGACCTCTGTGCCTCCTCTTTTAAACTCTGTGTAGTATTCTTGGTAAAGGGTGCAAGGTAAAGCTTGCCCAACCGAAGAATGAGGGTGGGGGTGCAAGGTGAAGACCATTGTAAATTGGTAATTGGTAATTCTAAATTGTAAATGTTTGAAGACCAACCATTATAGATTCTCTTCACAACTTGATATTTACAACAATCCTCTATAAACGGCTAAGAATCTGCAAATCCAGCCCGAGCAATGCTCCTATTTACCAAGCTTTGGTACGGTGCGCTGCAACTTGGCTACCAAACCTGTAAAACATTAAAATTGTGCAAATTCTTCCTACTGCCTACTTCATACTTCAACCTTTTTCGCCCCATCTCCCATTCTCCCCCTCTCCTCGCTCGCCACTCGGCTTTGGTACTGGGTAAAGGGTGTCTTGCTATTGGAGGTTTACAATCTGTGATGGATTGAATTCTTTTGTGAACTTTGGGCCTCCTTTGTGTCTTTGTGGTTTATACTTTTTGGTAATTTTGGAAAAAATCAAATCATATAACTTGCAACTAATTAAAGTTTTGATTTTAGATATTATAAACATTTAAGTTATATATATTAATTATTCTATAAAAATACAAAAGCCCGAAACCAATTAAAGTTCCGGGCTAAAAGAGTTAATTTATTGCGGTTACGATTTCATTTTACGCACAGCATCAACCAATTGGGGTAAAACTTTGTGCACATCGCCTACGATTCCATAATCAGCCACACTAAAGATTGGAGCCTCGGGGTCTTTGTTGATAGCCACTATAACCTTTGAAGAACTGATGCCGGCCACATGCTGTATGGCACCCGATATTCCACAGGCAATGTACAGCGTTGGAGCAATAACCTTTCCTGTTTGCCCCACATGTTCGTGGTGCGAACGCCAGCCTTCATCCGACACTGGGCGCGAGCAAGCGGTGGCAGCTCCCAACTCAGCAGCTAACTCCTCGATTGGCCCCCACATGTCAGGGCTTTTCATTCCCCTTCCACCAGAAACAACTCGGTCTGCCTCGTGCAATAGCAAAGCACTGCCTGATTTCTTTTCCGAAACAAGCTCAATACCCGAAGATGAAATACCCGAAGGCACTTCAAACGCCTCGAAACGCGCTGTTTGCACATTTTCGGCAATTGGCACGGCATTCCCAGCCAACAAAACAACCTTAACCTCCGCATCAATGCGTGTGCTTGATATAACTTTTCCACTAAAAGCCACGTGCTTAACCACAAATGGCTCAATCGTTTCAGCAAAACCTGCAACATTATTTACAAACCCTGCATTCATTTGTGCCGAAACACCGGCAGCCACTGATTTTCCTACAAAACCATGACTAAAAACCAGCATCTTGGCTTCATATTTTTCAGCTACAGCCTTTAACAGGCCTATGTAAAACTTATTATCAAAAACCTGAGGCAGCCCAACAGAAGTATTCACCACTACGTTGGCCCCAAAGTTAGCAGCCTTTGACAATTCTTCAGTTGCATAAGTGCCTGGCGCATACAACACAACCTTGCTGTTGTTTGAAGCTGCAATGCTTGACCCGAAAGCCAAAGCTTCAAACGTTGATTTCTTTAATATCCCATCACGTCCTTCGGCTATTACCAGTATTGACATATTTTTAATTTTTAAAGGTTGTTAAATAACTTTTGCTTCGTTGTGCAACAGCTCTATTAATTGAGCAGCATTATCGGGGTCAATCATTTTGCATGCTGACCGTTGCGGTGGAAGTTCGAAACCCGCCACAGCGGTGGGCTTAGGGCTGGCTGTGGGCGCTACCACGGCCAAGGGTTTTGTTCTGGAAGCCATTATACCACGCATGGCCGGAATCCGTGGGACAATTGCAATCCCTTTTTGAACCACCAGCACCATAGGCAGGCTAGACTTAAGGGTTTGTTGTGTGCCATCAAGTTCGCGGCTTATTACAAACGAACCTCCTTCCAGTTCAACGCCTGTAACACCAGTTAGCAAGGTTGCTGTCAATAAACTCCCAAGCATGCTTCCAACCGATGATCCGTTGAAATCAGAAGACTCTACACCCGCCAAAACAACATCGCAAGGTTCGGCTGCAAAATATGCAGCCAACTGTTTAGCAGTAAACAAGGCATCGTTGGGTTCGGCATCAATACGCACAGCACGGTCGGCACCAATAGCCAATGCTTTTCGCAAGGTAGGCTCTACTTCAGGCTTGCCAACGGTTACCGCTACAACTTCGGTAATACCTGAGCCAGGTTTTTCTTTGAGCTCAAGGGCACGTGTAAGCGCCAATTCGTCCCAAGGGTTTATAATCCATTGAACACCTGTATAGTCAATAGATGTTTTAGAAGCATCGAACCTGATACGTGTGGTGGTATCGGGCACATTGCTGATGCAAACGGCTATTTTCATAAGTATAGTTTTTTACAATCAGTTTACAATTAAATTTCGCCTTTTGCCAAGGCACGGCTAATTACGATGTGCTGAACTTCGGAAGTCCCCTCATAGATTTGGGTCAATTTGGCTTCGCGCATCAAACGTTCCACATGATATTCTTTCACATATCCGTATCCGCCATGAATTTGGACGGCATCTGTGGTTACTTCCATAGCAATATCGGCTGCATACATTTTGGCCATTGCACTTGCAGTGCCATAAGGCAAATGCTGGTCTTTGAGCCAAGCAGCTTTAAGGGTAAGGTTACGGGCATTTTCAACTTTTACGGCCATTTGCGCAAGTTTAAATGCAATGCCTTGATGGTTGATAATCTCTGTGCCAAATGCTTTACGTTGCTTGGCATATTTGGTAGCCAACTCTAAGGCACCCGATGCCAACCCAAGGGCTTGTGCAGCAATGCCGATACGGCCGCCGTCAAGGGTTTTCATGGCAAAGGTAAAGCCAAAACCGTCTTCACCAATTCTATTTTCTTTGGGCACAACTACATCCGTAAACATAACCGAATGCGTATCGCTTGAGCGCATGCCCATTTTATTTTCGTGTGGACCTACCGAAATGCCAGGGGCGTTACGGTCAACAATCAAGGCATTGATGCCTTTGTGTTTTTTTTCGGGATTTGTTTGTGCAATTACCAAGTACGTTCCGGCTGTGTCTCCATTGGTAATCCAGTTTTTGGTGCCATTTAATAGGTAATGATCTCCCATATCTACCGCAGTGGTACGTTGTGAGGTAGCATCCGATCCAGCTTCGGGCTCTGAAAGCAAAAAGGCGCCAATTTTTTCGCCACGGGCCAAGGGCTTCAAATACGTTTGTTTTTGGGCTTCGTTGCCAAAAGTCTCCAATCCCCAGCAAACCAACGAGTTGTTCACCGACATGATAACCGAAACCGAGGCATCGGCCTTTGAAATTTCCTCTATAGCCAATACATACGAAACGGCATCCATGCCGCCCCCGTCGTAGGCAGGGTCAACCATCATGCCCATAAAGCCAAGCTCGGCAAGGGCTTTTACATGTTTAGTGGGATAAATTGAATGTTCGTCGCGTTCAATAACATCCGCAAATAATTCGCGCTGAGCATAATCTCGGGCAGCCTGCCTGATCATCAATTGTTCTTCGGTGAATTGAAATTCCATTTGTTTATGAATTATCGTATTTATACTTATAAATATGTATGTTAATAACACATAACAATTGGAAAGGTTTGAAAACGTTTGCGCTTTTTTACAAGGATTTTTGAACCAAGGCAATAAAATTGCTAACAGCTTCTATCACATGCTGCTGCGCCTGAAGGTGTGGGATATGGCCACAGTTTTCGAGGTAGAGAAATTCGGCAGCACCCTGAACTCGTTTCGAGGTTTCTTCCCATTGGGCTGCAGTACCAAACTGATCATCATGCCCTTGAATAAATAATAGCGGAACTTGAATGCCAGGCAGATATGAGTATATATCCCAATGGATGGAAACAGGTTGAAGCCATTTGCCTATCCAGGCCTTAAACAACGCCTCAGCCTGGTGGCCATGATATTTGGTGAGGTTTTGCCTAAACTTAGGGTTTTGCCAAGCATCCCTTGCAGCCAATAAACCCTTCACGGAATGTTGTTCGATAAATACATGTGGGGCTTCCACTACTACGGCCATAACTTTTTTACAAACAGAGGCAGCCACTAGGGCCACGCTGCCACCATCGCTATGGCCAAAAACAATGAGCGGGTTCTGAATCCCCAACAAACGAATTACTTCCGCAAATACTCGTTCGCCTTCATGTTCGATAAAATCATTGCGAAAGGCACCACTTAAGGCTTGAGACAACCCATAGCCGTACCGATCGTACAACAAAACAGGAAGCCCTGTTGATTGCGAAAGCACCTCGGGAAATTCTTTCCACATGGCCGTACTGCCAAGGCCCTCGTGCAACATAACAATCAAGGGCATGCCTTGCTGTAACTTTCTTTTGTGTAAAATCTTATAATAAATATTGGTGTCGAAAACCTGGATGTAGCCTTCGGTCATACCTTTAGATTTAGCAATTTCGTGTGTGTCTCCCAAAACTCGGCCATAAGTTGTTGAACTATTGTGGCTGCTGGTAAGATATCCTTAATTAAAGCCGATACTTGTCCTATTTCAAGCTCCCCCTCGTTTAAATCGCCTTCAAACATTCCTTTTTTTGCCCTGGCATGTCCCAAGATTTCAGCAAGTTCTGCAGCTGAGGCGCCTCTTCGTTCAGCATCGCCTATTTGTTGGCTAAAACTGTTACGCAATAGGCGAACGGGTACCAGTTGTTTTAAATGAAGCTGTGTGTCGCCCTCGGCTGCATCTACCACACGTTGCTTAAACAAAGGATGTGCCGACGACTCAACAGAGGCAACAAAACGGCTACCTACCTGCACGGCCTCAGCCCCGAGCGCGAAAGCAGCCAACATAGCTTGGCCAGTGGCAATTCCGCCAGCAGCAATTAGTGGGAGCGAACAAGCCTTCCTTACCTGAGGAATTAAAACCATTGTGGTGGTTTCATCGGCACCATTGTGGCCACCCGCTTCAAAACCTTCGGCTACAATGGCATCAACACCTGCCTCCTCGCATTTGATGGCAAATTTTGCACCGGCTACCACATGAATTACTTTTATGCCCTGTGCTTTAAAAAATGCCGTGTATTTCTTCGGGCTTCCAGCCGAGGTAATCACAATTGGTACTTGGTTATCAACAATAGTTTTGATATGTTGGTCGATGTCAGGGTAGATTAAGGGCAAATTAACCGCAAAAGGTTTTGTTGTAGCGGCCTTGCATTTTTTTATATGTGCTTGTAGCACATCGGGATACATAGACCCTGCGCCTATTACCCCCAAACCGCCCGAATTCGAAACGGCTGATGCCAATTCCCAACCACTGCACCAAATCATTCCAGCTTGAATTATGGGGTGGGTAATCCCCAATAAGTTTGTAATTCGATTCATAACTATGTGTTGTAAACGATGAATGCAATATGAACAACCAAAGCGATAAAAAGTGCAGCGCTGCTAAAGAATTTTCATACCGAGAAAACCTTGGGCTGCACAAAACCTAATTGAATTTGAGATACCCAAAAAGCAACAGAGCCCTTGTAAAGGACTCTGTGTTACTATTAAAAAGGTAATGGTAGTAAAATAAAAAAGCTGTCCCACTTATATATATTTACTAACCTATTGTCTATGAGGAAATTAGTTTTGCAAGTGTCTAACCCGACACATAAAAGAGTAAGTGGAACAGCGTGCCAAATGTAAAGAACAATTTTAGGAAATGCAACTTTTTTTCTTACATATGTAAAAAATTACATTCTTAATAATGGTTAATATGATGTTAATCAGTCTTTTTGTATAAAATAACAACCGCGGTTACATCATCGCCACCCATGTTTATAGTAAGCCCATAGGGCCTATCTGGATGAATTTCGATTTGTGCTGCACCCGCTTTGCCTGTTAATTGCTCCCAAATGGTAACGGCTTGGTGTACGCCTGTGGCACCTGTAGGATGCCCCCAACCAATTAAGCCTCCGGTTGTATTGAATGGTATCCATCCATTGCGTGATGTGTGTCCATCGAGCACAAATTGGGCTCCTTTTCCGGGTTCTGCCAGCCCAAGTGCTTCTACCCCTAGGATACCAGCAATGGTAAAACAATCATGGGTTTCGACGGTGGCAACTTGATTTATGGTAATTCCAGCATGGTTAAGCACTTTTTTTACAGCACCTTGTATGTTAGAAAGAACGGTGAGGTCGGTGGGGTTTTCGGTGATATTGCGCACAGTTTGTGCCCAAGCCACTACCTCAACTGCATCTTTTTTCGAGATTCCTGCCTTTTTCAAGCCTTCTTCCGAAACAATGGCAATGGCCGAAGCGCCATCCGATACTTTAGAACAATCGAGCACATTCAAATGATCAACAAAGAATTTTCCATTGGGCTCCATTGCCAAACATTGGCTTTGGAGGTCATCCACGGTATTTTCATATTCTTGTGCTGTGGGGCATAAACGTGCATTTTCGATGGCATTGGCATACCATTTCGATAAGGCTCTGCGTGAATACTCACGGCCATATTTTTCAAAATAAGCACCAGCCCTGTTGCTAAACTGCCCCGGGAAAAAGTAGGCATGACCATCTTTACGTTGTTGAAACCAACCAGCACCTGCCAGAATATCAGCACCATAAATGGCTTTAACCGTATTTTGGACCTCCACACCCAAAGCTAGCACCACATCCGAAACCTCGGCTAGTACGCTGCGAATTCCCGAAATAAGGGCCAAACCTCCTGAACCACAAGCACCTTCAACACTCAGGGCAGGCTTGCCTTCTAATTCTTTATCAATAATTGGGGCAAATCCTTGCAAATGCGCCTGTTTATTAAACCTCGCGGCCATAAAATTGCCGATTACCGTCTCGTCAACGTTTTTGCCTCCACCAATTTGCTTGAGGGTTTCTTGTCCAGCTTCCTTAATATAATACTCTAAACCTGGTCGTTGCACTCGTGGGTTAAATTCTTTGCGGCCAGTTCCCATCGAAACGGTATTGTAACCTGCAATCATATATACTTTTCTTCTCATAGCTTCGGGGGTTGTTTATTGATTAAAATAGTTGTTTACGGGGCCATAAGCATGAAAGAAACCCGTCATTAAAACCGTATTAACATCTTGAAACGAATAGGCTACATTGCTTGAAACCAAACGTTCGCCAATTTCTTTTGATTTTTGGCCATAGGCAATGGCCAACTTGGCTGCTTTGCTGGGGTTTTGTGTCAAACTATCAAAATAAGGAGCAAGCAATGCTTCTGTATCTTTAAGCTTTACAACGTTTTTCCAGGCTGGGCAATTGGTGACAGAAGGACTAAAGTACTCGCCTGTACTTACAGCTATCTGGTTTATAGGCACATAATCATTCGTCAGAAAATCATAGATACCTACAATGCTGCCTTTTTGGTACTTGAGCACACCATCTTTTTGCGTACCGTCAGAATACTGACCACCTTTTATATTCGAGTCGAGCAGTTTGTGCAATAATGGGCTGTGGATGGTTTCATCTGTATAATATGGATCCATAACCTTCATGATAAATGCGCAAACATCAATACCCACGTAATCAATCAATTGATAAATACCCATGGGCCTAACCAAATACTCTTGGCTCACCTTATTCACTATATAAACAGCTTCGGAAAAGGATAAGTTGGTTAAGAGTTTCTCGGTTTCGCTTACTGCATGCAGAATATCGCGCATAAAATGCCCGTTACCAATAAACCCAGCTTTATCGTGTGATCGTACCACAACTTTTTTCAAGTGCTGCGCATACTCAACCGCAAAGGTGTTGAGCTCATCCATTGTACTTGAAGTAGTTATCAATTCAACCAATTTTTGGATTGCGGGTGGATTGTAAAAATGAAACCCTATTACCCTACCAATTAGATTGGCCTTGGTTTCGAGAAAACTAATTGGAATGGAAGAAGTGTTGGTAAAAAACCATGGTTTATTCCGATTGTTTTGGTCAATCTGCGAAAACAATGACACCTTAAGCTCCGGATTTTCGCTTGCAGCTTCAAATACGATAAGGGCATCGTAAGCAGCTTCAATGCGAGTGGTAGTACGTACGATACTTAGCACATCGTACACATATTGCTCAATAATTTCACCATTTTCAATCAGGTCGGCACGGTGTGCATACACTTTGCGTAGTTGAATGGTTTTCTTTTCGGCAAGTTTTTGCACCTGAACGCGCAAATAATCTCGAAGCCCGGCCAATCCCTTGTCGGATAAGTCGATAGCATTCAACACATACGTTTTTTCACGATTTTCGGCCAAAAGGCTAAGGTCGGCCATCTCAACCGCAGTAAGGAGCAAGATACCGCTCCCCATTTTTCCTGCAGCACCCAAAACAGCCACATTTTGCAATCGATCTGAGTAATTCATTTTATATACTATTTAAATTCAAGTTTTTACCAATTTGGTTTACGTTTTTCAAGAAAAGCCTTCATGCCTTCTTCTGATTCTGAACCCTTTCCAAAGAGTGCTCCAAATTCACGGCGCTCGAGCATTAAGCCATCCTGTTGCGTCATCGAAAAGCCGCGATGTGTCACCTCTTTTATTTTGGCCACCGATAATGCACCTTTCGATGAAATTAGATTTGCCAGGTTAACTGCGCTTGGCAGTAAATCTTCGGGTTCTGTTACACGCTGCACAATGCCTAAACGCAGTGCCTCGTTGGCGTCGATAATTTCGGCAGTAATGAGCAAATACAGTGCATTGGCCATACCAATCAAGCGCGGCAAACGCTGTGTGGCTCCATAACCTGGTATCAAGCCCAAATTAACTTCGGGCTGACCAAATTTGGCTTTGATTGAAGCAATGCGGATATCACAAGCCAGGGACAATTCCATCCCTCCTCCTAAGGCAAAGCCATTAACAGCCGCTATAACAGGTATTTTCATGTTTTCTATTTTGCTAAAAACATCTTGTCCTATCCCCGAAAAAGCAGTTCCCGCAGTGTTATCCATATGCACCATTTCGGCAATGTCGGCACCAGCAGCAAACGCTTTACCTTCACCGGTTATAATTAATGCTTTTACAGCTTCGTTCAAAGCTATTTCATCCAGTAGGTGATTCATCTCGGTAAAAAATAGCGTGTTAAGCGCATTCAGGGCTTCGGGGCGATTGATGTGTATAATGCCTGTTTGTCCTAGGCTTTCAAATTTTAAAATAGAATAAGTCATTGAATGATTGGTTGAAGTGAAAAAAAATAAGATTGGACAAGATTCTACATATATAAACCACTACATAATAAAAACGTTCAATCAAGCACAAAAAAACTACAAAAAAACACCACTGCAAACAAAAAGCATAGCCCCTAATACAACTTAGGCCAAAAATTGGTGTTTTATTCGATTATAAACGCGCGTAAATTCCAATGATTCACGTAATTTTGCATATCTTTATCCATAATTTGAGGACATTTATATTCTGCATAACACATTGAATGTTTTGACATTATGAAAAACCCACTGGCTTTTTACGCCTTGATTTTTGTTGTGTCGCTGCTGAGCAGCCTTGCTAGCCGAGGCCAAGAAGCGGCCAACAACGCGCGTTACATTGCCATCCATTATTGCCTGCCTGGTGATGAAAACCGTGTTGAACAGCTTGAAAACCAACCAAACACTTACGTATTAAAAAGCTCTGACGGAACGGGTTATCTCGATCGGCCATCAACCGTTATGGGCTTAAATGGAAGCGACTTCTTCCTTGTGCCCGCCGATGTTTCGTATTACTACCGGGTTTCGCGCGACAACAACACAGGCAAATTCCACAAATACTGTGTTATTGGCACTATAAGTGTTGAAAACCGGCAATTTGGGCGTGCTGGCCAAAAAAACGAGGCAGATTCGGTTATGGCGAATAATCAATCAAAGGTGATGGTTTTCCCAAATCCCGCCCAAGATTATTTTACGGTGGTTGGGGTCACAAATGCCAATGTTTACGTGTTTAATCATACAGGGACGCAGGTGCTTTTTGTTCGGCTTACCAAAACCGATAACACGGTAGATGTATCGAGCCTTGGTAGCGGCATTTATACGATTAAAATTGAAATAGGCTCTGAAATACAGCATGTTCAATTGGTTGTTCAGCGGTAAATGGTGGAAATGTGCAAATGTG
>CAZKHA010000087.1:0-3711 GCA_964552325.1 uncultured Bacteroidales bacterium | reverse complement strand
TGCAAATGGGAAAATGGCCTGCACTGAGCCAGCCGGAGGGTGAAGATCCTGGCGCATAGCGGAAGTTACCGATTACGGGATGCAAATGTGTTGAAACAGCTACTTCATAGCCCATCAGGGCTTTAATAACAACAGAACGAATCAAAAACCAGGGATCATTTGCCCTAGGGCGTAAAGTAAAACCCATGTGAACTCCGTTTTGCTTATTGCCTTTTCCTACTTATCAAAGTTGAACTTCTTAGAATTATGGTTTAATAAAACCAATATGTGTCCCCTTGGCAAAATACCACCTCTTTTGCGATGAGAGGTAAAAACTTTTAGGATCAAGGTCTTCATACAATTTTAAATCTTGTTTATCAGGCCAAATCGTTTGCATAGAGCCCAATTGCAGCTTATGGTTCACAAGCACTGGACATCCTTTGCCATTGAATACTTTCTGGTGTACACCAAGGGGCAATCCAAAATTTTTGGTGTGGCTATTAAACACCAAGCTAACGGAATCAATGCTTGCCATTGTTGCAACGCCTAAACCCACGTCATCAACCCTCGACTCCTGATGCAAAGGCAGGCAGAAAGGTGTTTTTGATTGAAGTTGATGGGAATTCGAAAAGCAAATTGCGTCTTCATACCTAAATTGAAGCTGAAGGTACATCTTCCCTTCTCCATCGGTTATCGTTGAAGTTCGTTTCTTTTTCAACTGACAGCTTATCCAATACACCGAATCGGAGATAAAACTAGCTGACTCAGGATATAAATCACGAATGCTCAATTCATTGCTTTTATCTAATTTGATGCTGCCCAATTCCCAGACCTTGTTTTGGATGATGGACCGGGTATCAACTGACAGCAACGTTCCAAAAACCATTCGCTGTTCAGCTTTCTGGTGCTTAGCCTTTCCTGTTCCATATACCAACAAACTACCAGCACGGCTTGAAGCAATAAACATAGCGGTATAATCCCATGTTTTTGAATCGAGCGGGAACGTAAAAGAGGCCGAAGTTGCTGGATTTAGCACAAAAGCGCGGTAAGAGAAGTTCCCTAATTCGCTTTCGAGGCGTAGCAAAAACACAAGTTCGCCCAAACCATTCATGGTTGCTGTCAAAACCTCACAATCCATTGAATTATATGGGAACACATGCGTATCAGCATACATCAAACCTAATTCCTGGTCAAAAAGTTTTACATCCACAAAACGGCCCAAGCCCCAATCTGCTTGATGGTTACGCACAAATAGGTAATAGGTACGTCCGCCCACTTGATGCGCCGAGAATACAAAATCAGCTTCCTTATCCGGGTCTTTAGCGGTAAAAGCAATGGTTGACAAAGTGATTTTGCGAAAACCTCCGTTTTTTTTAGACACAACGAGCATATAGGCTGCTGCCGTTTGCGAGGTTTTACGTTTTTGTGTTGCAAACAACACCAGGCTGTCGTGTTTCTGGGCTATTGCCACAGGTTTAACATAATCCAGTTTCTCTGCTGCTGTTATGTGTATGAATGCCTGTACAGTAGGCTGAAGATTAGGAGGACAGACAAAAATACCCGCTTCTTCATGTTTGCCGCCAAAACTCCAGTAACCATCTTTGTTAGCCAACACAAAATAAACGTTGCTCGAATCTTCGGTAATGAGACTGGTAAAATACAATCCCTGTAATTGGCTTTCAACGTTTTTTACAGAAAACCCCTGGCCAAACGTTGAACTACAAATTAACACCATAGCCCATGCAAGGCTTTTGAGAACATGGTTAGCAAAACGTCCTAATATTGTATTGTTCGGGAACATGAACCAAAGGTATCCAAAAAAAACAACTCACAATCTCAAATGCCAACCTTTAATAAAAAAAAGCTAAACAGACAAGCCACGTTCTTTCAATGTTTTCTCGAGGCGTTTAGCGAAATGAGCGGAATCGCCCCATTCATCCCAACCTATATCGGCGCCAGCAATATGGATGCGTGCCTCCAAGCATTTTTGACATTCATCGGCCTCTTCATCAATACAAGGTTTGTCTTGGTATAGCAGATAGTTTTCGCGGTATTTTAAGGGTGTAAGATTCGGCATAATTACATTGGCACCCACTTTCATGGCTTTTTCGCGACCTTGAGGATCTAGTGTTTGCATGGCCGTTGTGGCAGCTATATTGATATCTCCCATTAGGATACGCAGCAGTGCGACCATTTTTAGCGATAAATAGAACCTGTCTTTTTTTGGAATCAACAGGTCGCGATAGGCATACAAGGGCGTGTTTTCATGTTCAATATACGGGCCCATGCCAGCCATGTCAATATCAAACTCCTTAAAAAACAATAAATCTTCGGCTAAATGTCGGGTAGTTTGAAACGGAAGCCCAATCATAACACCCGTTCCAACTTGGTATCCAATTTTTTTAAGCGACCGTAGCGCATCAAGCCTAGCCTCATAACTATGACGGATATTTTGCGGATGAATTTTGTAATACAACTCCTTGTTTGAGGTTTCGATGCGTAGCAAATAGCGGTGAGCACCTGCATTAAACCAACGGTTATACGTGTCTTCGGTTTGCTCGCCCAACGAAAGGGTTATACCAAGCTTGCCACCCGATAAGTCTTTAATACGAAGCAGAAGCTCCTCTATTTTAGAAACATAAGTCTTGTTTGTACGTTCGCCGGCTTGGATTACGATGCTAGCAAAACGGTTCTCAAAAGCAAATCGCGCTGCTTCAATTACTTCATCGTCTTCTAATTGGTAGCGAACAAATTCTGGGTTCCCGTTACGTACTCCACAATAATAACAGTTTTTGGCACAACGGTTCGAGTATTCAATCAAGCCCCTAAAATACACCTTATTGCCTACCAATGCATTTTTTACCGCCGAAGCCTTTTCAAAAATGAGTTTTCGCTCATTTTCATCGGCATCCAACAGCCGAACCAAATCGTTGGCAGTAAAGTCTTTTTGTTCGAGTAGCTGGCTAACAGTCTTTTCCATGTTAAAACGAATATCTTACAAAACTATTAAAATTCAGCAAACTTTGCCTGTTTTTGCATGAAGTAACCCAATTTTGGAGGTTGTTCTTAAAAACAACTGTCAATTTAGTCTAAAACCGACACACTCTACTGTAAACCGGAAGCCTTATCATTAGGAGTTCGTATTATCATTCTTACTGTCATAGGTTTTAAGTTTAAACGCTACTACATTAATTAAAACAATACTAAAAACTGGCATTTAGTGCGAGTTATTTTTGTAAATGCAACAGTGAACAAAAGCGTAATCAAGGCTTTAAACACAAGAAAATAATTTTTTTTAGCGCAACCATATATTTTAAAATAGTTTACACACCTATGTAAGCCTTTAAGCAAACTTGTCTTAACCAATAAATTACTCCTAATCTTAAAACTAGGCTAACAAAAAGAATCGAAGCGATATGTTTAACATAACTTGTAGGCAAAAATGACCTAATTGGGCTATATCAATTCCTAAGTTCTGCCAGTACATTTGCAAAACGGCTTAAAAATCATAACACATTAAGAATATGAGAAAATCTATCATTCTTGGTATTATACTCCTGATCAGCAGTTTATCGTTTTCACAGGTAGCAGTCAACTCGGATGGAAGCGCCCCAGATCCTTCAGCAGGGCTGGATGTAAAATTCAGCAACAAAGGGATACTGCCTCCCCGCTTGACCCATGCAGAACTTGGTGCTATTGTAAACCCTGCTGACGGGCTGTTGGTTTATTGCA
>CAZKHA010000086.1:0-14321 GCA_964552325.1 uncultured Bacteroidales bacterium | reverse complement strand
GCACATTTCCACATCTACACATCTTCACATTCTCACATCTTCACATTTGCATATCTTCACATTCGGCCTCTCCGAGGCCTTACTTGAACCTCTTAAACATTAGCACACCAGCACATTAGCACATCTGCACATTTCCACATCTACACATCTTCACATTCTCACATTTCCCCATTTCCCCATCATTTCACCTCACTGCCATTTTTAAATGCTTCGGTTGGGCTAACAAAACACAGTTTGCCGGTAGCGTCTTCGGCCATCAATATCATTCCTTGGCTATCAATGCCTTTTAGGTTTTTGGGCGCAAGGTTTACAAGCATCACCACCTTTTGGCCAATGATGGCCTCAGGAGCATAATGCTCAGCTATGCCCGATACTACGGTGCGTTGATCAATACCTGTGTCCACTTTTAACTTGAGGAGTTTTTTGGTTTTAGCAACTTTCTCTGCCTCAATAATGGTAGCAACGCGGATATCGAGTTTGGCAAAATCGTCGTAATCGATATTTGGTTTTGATGGTGAAACAATAGCAGCAGCAGCTAGGTTAGCAGCTTTTGACGCTTCTAGCTTATCTAACTGCTTTTGTATAGCCTCGTCCTCAATTTTTTCAAAGAGAAAAGCAGGCTGATTTAGTTGATGGCCATTTGTTAGGAGATCCGTTTTGCCAGCAGCTTCCCAAGTTGAGGCTTCAAGGTTGAGGATATGATTTAGGGCCTTGGCACTAAAAGGCAAGAAAGGTTCGGCCACAATGGCAAGGTTGGCACAAATCTGCAACGAGATGTTTAAAACAGTTTGAACACGTTCAGGGTCGTTTTTAAACACTTTCCAAGGCTCGTTGTCAGTAAGGTATTTGTTGCCAAGCCTGGCAAGGTTCATCACCTCGTTAAGTGCTTCGCGAAACCGAAAAGCCTCTATACTATGGGCTATTCGTGTAGGAAAGGCTGCCAGCGAATCAAGTGTTTCGGTATCATTGGTATTCAGTTGGCAGGCTTCGGGCACCTTGCCTTCAAAATATTTATGCGTAAGCACCACCGTCCGGTTAACAAAATTGCCAAAGATGGCCAAAAGTTCGCTGTTGTTGCGTGTTTGGAAGTCTTTCCAGGTAAAGTCGTTGTCCTTGGTTTCGGGTGCGTTGGCGCATAACACGTAGCGCAGCACATCTTGTTTGCCCGGGAAGTCTTCGAGGTACTCGTGCAGCCAAACGGCCCAGTTGCGCGAGGTCGAGATTTTATCGCCTTCGAGGTTTAAAAACTCGTTGGCTGGTACGTTATCAGGCAGTATATAGCTGCCATCGGCTTTAAGCATGGCCGGGAAAATGATGCAATGAAAGACGATATTGTCTTTTCCAATAAAATGGATGAGCCTCGATTCTTGATCTTTCCAGTAAGGTTCCCAATCTTTTCCGGTTTGTTGTGCCCATTCGCGGGTGGCCGAAATATATCCTATGGGAGCATCAAACCAAACGTATAATACCTTGCCATCGGTGCCTTCTACTGGCACTTTAACGCCCCAATCCAGGTCACGGGTTACCGCACGGGCCTGCAATCCTTGGTCAATCCACGATTTGCACTGCCCATAAACGTTGGTTTTCCAGTCGTCTTTATGCCCATCTAAAATCCATTCCTTCAGCCAGGGCTCGTATTGGTCGAGGGGTAAAAACCAGTGGCGGGTTTCGCGCAGTACCGGTATGTTACCACTTAAAGCCGATTTAGGGTTGATAAGGTCGGTGGCATTGAGCGTAGTTCCACATTTTTCACATTGATCGCCATAAGCTTTCTCGTAGCCACAATGTGGACAAGTGCCTGTAATATAACGATCGGCCAAAAACTGATTGGCTGCTTCATCATAGTATTGACTGGTAGTCTGTTCGATAAAATCACCCTTATCGTACATTTTCTTGAAGAAATCAGAGGCAGTTTGGTGATGGATGGGTGCGGAAGTGCGTGAATATACATCGAAAGAAATGCCCAGTTCCTGAAACGATTTTTTGATAATCTCATGGTATTTATCAACAACTTGTTGTGGGCTTTTACCCTCGTTGCGTGCCTTAATGGTAATTGGAACGCCATGTTCGTCTGATCCACCAATAAACACCACATCGCGACCCATTGACCGCAGGTAACGTACATAAATATCGGCAGGCACGTAAACACCAGCCAAATGACCGATATGGATGGGGCCGTTGGCGTAAGGAAGTGCGGAGGTAACTGTATAGCGTTTAAATTGAGGGTTTTGTGTAGTCATTGGGTTGGAACAAGGTATAGGTTAACAAAAATCGGCTGCAAAGGTAGTAATAATGCAAAATAATAAGGCTGTGGCAGATTGGCCATAAAGCCTGTACAAATGGCTTGCTCCGGATATTGGTGGAGCTTGCCAAAGGGTGAAAATGCTTAGCCTGAACATTTGCGTGAAAATGTAAATCGTTTAAATGCAATACGGTTTCAATGGCAGTAAGGATGGATAAGCGTATGACAAGAAATTTTTAAATCGTGGGTTTCCGGGAAATCATATAAAAAAAGAGGCTACCTATTTGATAGCCTCTGTGCGATTTACGTAAAAGAATTTATAAAGGAATGTTCCCATGCTTTTTAGCGGGTCCTGATTTGCTCTTGTTTTGAGTCATTTCCAACGCCTGAATGAGTTTATGACGGGTTTGGCGAGGGTAGATAATCTCATCAACATAGCCCAAGCTAGCAGCTTTATAGGGGCTTGCAAAGGTTTGTTTGTAATCCTCAACGGCAGCAGCCCTGTCTTCTTCGTTTAGCTTGTTTTTGTAAATGATGTTTACGGCACCATCGGGTCCCATAACGGCAATCTCGGCAGTTGGATAAGCATAATTAATGTCGGCCCCAATATGTTTGCTCGACATTACATCGTATGCCCCGCCATAAGCTTTGCGGGTAATAACGGTAATTTTTGGAACGGTAGCCTCGGCAAAAGCATATAACAATTTGGCTCCATGCTTAATAATGCCGCCAAATTCTTGTTCGGTGCCAGGTAAGAAGCCTGGAACATCAACAAAAGTTACGATAGGGATATTAAAGGCATCGCAGAACCGTACAAACCTTGCTGCCTTAATGCTGGCGCTAATGTTAAGAACCCCAGCAAGCATAGCCGGTTGGTTGGCTACAATGCCCACAGGGCGACCGCCCAAGCGTGCAAAACCCGTAATAATATTCTCGGCATAATAGGGCTGAACCTCAAAAAAGTTCTTGTCATCAACCACTGTCGAAATAATGGTATGCATATCATAAGGCTTATTGGGGTCGTCAGGAACAACGGTCTGTAAAGACTCATCTTCGCGAACGATAGAATCCATGCAGGGTTTGAGTGGAGGGTCTTCCATATTGTTTGATGGCAAGAAGCCAAACAACTCCCTGATCATAAGCATGGCCTGTTCGTCGTCTTCGGCCATAAAATGAGCAACACCGCTACGGCTGTTGTGCGTAACAGCTCCACCAAGTTCCTCTTTAGTTACTTCTTCGTGTGTTACTGTCTTGATAACATCAGGCCCGGTAACAAACATATAACTACTGTCTTTTACCATTAAAATAAAATCGGTGATAGCCGGCGAATACACCGCCCCACCTGCACAAGGGCCAAGTATGGCAGATATTTGCGGGATTACTCCCGACGATAAAACGTTGCGGTAGAAAATATCAGCATAGCCTCCCAAGCTTTCAACGCCTTCTTGGATGCGGGCTCCGCCAGAATCGTTGAGGCCAATCACGGGAACACCCATCTTCATGGCCAAATCCATCACCTTCACAATTTTATCGGCATTGGCACGGCTTAGTGAGCCACCAAATACAGTAAAGTCTTGGGCAAAAACATAAACCAGGCGCCCATCAATTTTCCCATAGCCTGTAACAACCCCATCGCCAAGGAATTTCTGTTTATCCATGTCGAAATCGGTGGCGCGGTGGGTCATAAACTTATCCAATTCTACAAAGGTTTCGGGATCTAAAAGATCGCTTAGCCTTTCACGGGCTGTTTTTCGGTTGGCAGCATGTTGTTTGTCGATACGTTCTTGCCCTCCACCAAGCTCGGCTTCTGCGTTCATTTGCTCAAAACGGCGGAATTTTTCTTCTAATGACATATATCTTATTGAATAGTAGTTATTAAATCGAGTATGAGGTTATTATTGGTGGCTTTCTATCACCACCAGCACTTGTTTGCCATCAACGGTATCACCTTCCTGAACCCTTAATTCCTTAATGATACCTGCGGTCTTGGCTTTAAACTCGCTTTCCATTTTCATGGCTGATAAAATGATGACCGTATCGCCTTGTTCAACGGAATCGCCAATTTTGGCTAGAACTTTCACAACTTTGCCGGGCATGGGTGCCACAATGGTATTGGCATCATCCAGCGACATACCTTTGAGCCGGTTTTTTTGGTATTTGGCTTCCGCATCTATTATTTCGGCGTCGTATGAGAATTTATACGTGTTTACGGTAAACGTTTTGTGGTTGTCGCCGGGTATCAATTCAACATTAAATGATAACCCATTGAGCAAAACCGAATATACATCTTGTTCAACTTCAACAATGTCAATATCATATTCGCGACCATCGACAATAATTTTGGCAAAATTGCCTTCACGGCTTACCAATTCAACAACCGCTGTACGGTTGTTCATTTTTATTTCCATTCTAGTAGTAACATTCTAAGGGTTAGACTTTTAAATATTCTGATTTCGAAGACTGAAACTTGGCATCAAGCGAAAACTTCCCGGGGCCTATAATCATCAGGGCCACATAAACGGCTAGGTACAAAAATGCGAGTTCCTTGTTGGCGAATGGATCGTTGGCATGAACGATAAAGTAGGCCACCAACATGTTTATAATCATAGGTATAAGCGCTACTCGAGTGCCCAATCCTATAATAAGCAGGATGCTGGCAAACAATTCGGCAAACACTACCAAGGCCAACGAGAGGGTGCTTCCTATGCCTATCGGGTCGAGGAAGGTGGCAGATAGCATCGTAAAGTTTGCAAACTTGGGCCAACCATGTGTTATCATGGTAAAACCAAAAACAATCCGTAAAAACAACATTCCCAAATTTACCAGGGTGGTGTTGCTATGCGAACAAAAAAGAATCTTTTTGTAGTCCATTATTAATAAGTTTAAGAGTGATTAAAACCATCGTAAAAGTTGTGTTGAAACCTTACAGCCTTAGCACGCTATGCCTACGCCCATATTCTTTCCACAGGTTGCCCCTGGTTCCAGTTGGCTTGGTAGGTTCTGCTTCTTTTAACTGTTCGAGGTAATGGATAAAGGTAGTCATTATGGCAACATCTGAACATTCCAACTCACAAGTATCGGGTGTGAGCAGAAATTCTAGGTTGTCTTCGATGAAGTGGGTGTTGTACCTGCCCTCAACAAAAGGTTTGCAAAGCATTATTTTCTCCAGAAAGGGAATAGAAGTCTTTACGCCTGTTATTTTATAGGCCAATAATGCCCTGCGCATGCGTGCTATGGCTTCTTCGCGGGTACTGGCCCATACGATAAGTTTCGATATCATAGGGTCATAATACATGGGTATTTCGTATCCTTCAAAAACATACCCATCGTGCCGGATGCCTAAGCCTAAAGGCTCGGTTATGTGCCTTATACGGCCAGGGTTCGGCATAAAGTTGTTGTAAGGGTCTTCAGCGTAAATACGGCATTCGATGGCATGACCATCTTGTTTTAGGTCGGTTTGTTTAAAGCGTAAGGGTTTGCCCTCAGCCACACGAATTTGTTCCTTCACCAGGTCCACGCCAACCACACGTTCGGTAATGGGGTGCTCCACTTGTAGGCGGGTATTCATCTCCAAGAAATAATAGTTGAGATTATCATCCATAATGAATTCGATAGTACCCGCACCATGGTAGTTTACAGCTTTGGCAGCAGCCACTGCATAATTTCCCATTCGCTCTCTTACTTCAGGTGTCATTATGGGTGATGGCGTTTCCTCTACTACCTTTTGGTGGCGCCGTTGTACCGAGCATTCACGTTCGAAGAGGTGAACAATGTTACCGTGTTTGTCGCCTAATATTTGGAATTCAATATGATGTGGCGACTCGATGTATTTTTCAATGTAAACCGCATCATCACCAAAAGCTGTCTTTGCCTCTGAACGTGCGGCACGTACGGACGAAATGATGTCCTTTTCTTTTTTTACCAGCCGCATTCCCTTGCCACCGCCACCCGCCGAGGCTTTAATCATTACCGGAAGGCCAATCTCTTTTACTGTTTTTAAAGCATCCTCTTCCGATGTAATCTTATCGGTAGTGCCGGGCACTACGGGAACTCCAGCCGCAATCATGGTCTTGCGCGCCGTAATTTTGTCGCCCATAGTGTTTATGGCATAGGGATCAGGTCCAATAAAAATGATGTCCTCTGCCGCACAACGTTCTGCAAACTTGGCATTCTCCGAAAGGAATCCATATCCGGGATGTATGGCATCAACACCTGTGTCTTTGGCTACTTCAATAATCTTCTCGATGTTTAAGTAACTTTGTGCCGAAGGTGCTGGCCCAATACAATAGGCTTCATCAGCGTAACGCACATGATAGGCTGTGCGATCAGCTTCCGAAAAAACTGCTACCGATTTTATGCCCATCTCACGGCACGAACGCATCACCCTGATGGCTATCTCGCCACGGTTTGCTACTAAGATCTTTCTTATCATATGGGATTTATTTTCCGAATTATGGGATGGATTTATTTGTAGTTTATGTCTAAATTATTGTCTGTAAGTGATATGTAAAAAATAGAACGATTGTTGATAATTGTTAAAGCTTCAAAATTGAAACGTAACTAAGGTTGCTTTAAAAGCATTTCTTATAACAATCAATTAACAATTTTGTTTGGAAGCATAACCGAAACCATTTTTTATGATTGCCGTAAATCAAGGTATGAAAAATAGAAAGTCAAGTACAAGTTTTTGGCTGAGAGCTGTAATAGTGATATTTATAGCCGAACAACTGATTTTTATGGGTTATGTAATCCTTAAAAAAGGTGCTGCCTTTATTGACTATATAGCCAGTTTATTCTAAATTGGCAAAACTTGTAGCCTAACAACCGAAGCATACAGCATACTTAGTGTCTTAAATGGAAAGCCTTTCCCCCACAACTACTTGTTGTTGAGTTATTGGGTTGATATTGCATTGCAGTGTTTGTAGGTCTAGAACAGCCGTTTTAGGGTTTCCAAAAGCAAGATAAGCAACGATTTTGGTAAAACTGTTTTGTGTTTTTGAGTGTATTGCTTTAAGAAAAAAACTACTTTTGGCCTTTGAATTACAGGGAAAATATTGGATCGGAAAACATTAATCCTTATAAATCCGGTAAATAGATACCGGAAAGGGTTCATTTTGCGCAAGGAGTCGAGGCAAGTACCTCTTGGCCTTGGCATTGTGGCAGCCCTAACACCACCTGAGTGGAAGATTGTCCTATTAGACGAAAACTTCAAGGAGTTTAAGTTCCGCGAAGCTGATCTAGTGGGCATTACTGCTTTTACGAGCACAGCCAACCGCGCCTACGAAATTGCTCAAGTTTATCGCGACAAAGGTATTCCCGTGGTTATGGGCGGTATCCATGCTTCGGCTATGCCACACGAAGCCCTAAATTACGTTGATGCTGTGGTAGTGGGCGAGGCCGAGGCCAGTTGGCCACAACTCATTGCCGATTTTGAGGCTGGCAAACTTCAACACCTGTATAAAGGCTCACTTCCCGATTTTGCCAAAAGCCCTGTGCCTCGGCATGATTTATTCCACCCTGGCTATTATTTTGCATCTGTACAAACCAGCAGGGGCTGCCCAATGGATTGCGATTTTTGTTCAGTGCCCGGATTCAATGGCCATAAATACCGCCTGAGAGATGTAGAAGGCATTTTAGATGAGTTGCAAAGCCTTCCTCAAAAGCTTGTTTACTTTGTTGACGACAATTTAATTGGCTACAACAAAACTGCCGAAGACCACGCCATAGCCCTGTTTAAGGGCATGATATCCCGAGGATTGAAAAAGGAATGGTTTGCACAGGTAAGCCTCAATATTGCCGAGAAACCCGAAGTTTTAAAACTGGCAGCAAAAAGTGGATGCAGGCTCTTGTTAATAGGCATTGAAGCCGAAAAAGCTGAACAATTGCACGACACCAACAAACGGCTTAATTTAAAGCTAGGAACCGATAGCTATGCAAGTGCTTTCAGGACTATACACCAGGCCGGGATTGGGGTGCTGGGGGCTTTCATTTTTGGAATGGAATCCGATACACCCAAATCACTCGACGAACGGGCGACCTACATCATCCGATCCAGTGTTGATGTGGTGCAAAGCAGCGTAATGACGCCTCTGCCCGGAACCCGGCTGTATGAAAAGATGAAGAACGAAGACCGCATTATTTGCACTGAATTTCCAAAGCATTGGCAGCATTTCCACTTTTCGGATGTGGTGTTTAAACCTTTAAAAATGACGCCTCAAGAACTTGCCACGGGAGTTAACAAGGTTTATGGTCGCATCTGCTCAAACCAAACGATACGAATAAAATTTTTACGAACCCTTTGGAATACAAAAAGCTTACGCACTGCAATTTGGGCTTATAACAGTAACCTAAATTACCAAAAAGTAGCCTTTGAAAAGCCATCAGCCTATGACTATGCCCAACCGTACTAAAACGCTCTTGTTAATATATCCTGCCAACAGGAAGCGCAAAGGATTCCTTGCCAACCGCGACACTAAGTACCAGCCTTTAAGTTTGGGCATCATTGCTGCTTTAACACCTACTGATTGGAAAGTAAAGATTATTGATGAGAATTTCCGGGATTTTAGATTCTATGAGGCTGATTTAGTTGGATTAACCACCTTTAGCTCATCGGCTACCCGTGCATATGAAATTGCTGCATTGTATCGTGAAAAAGGTATAAAAACGGTTTTGGGTGGCATTCATGCTTCTATGATGCCTGACGAGGCTGCACAACATGTTGATTGTGTGGTTACAGGTGAGGCCGAAAGTGTTTGGCCTAAACTAATTGCCGATTTCGAGGCAGGTAGTTTGCAAAAACGGTATAAAGGAAACTTGCTACCCATGGAGAACGCCGTTAAGCCCCGTCGCGATTTGTTCCATCCGGGATATGTGTTTGCTTCTATACAGACTACACGCGGGTGCCCATTCGATTGTAATTTTTGCTCCGTGTCAGCTTTCAATGGGCGGCATTACCGCATGCGCCCTATCGAGGAAGTGCTTGATGAACTCGAACAAATTCCTCAACAAAATGTGTTTTTCCTCGATGACAATATTGTAGGCACATCAAAGGCTCATCAAGAGCGGGCCATCGAGCTTTTTCGGAAAATAGTAGAACGGGGCATCAAAAAAGATTGGATTTCGCAAGCTTCACTCAACTTGGCCGATAACCCTGAAGTGTTACGATGGGCCGCCAAAAGTGGTGCCCGTATGATTTTTATTGGGGTTGAAACGGAATTGCCCGATGCCCTGGTTGAATCGAACAAACGCATCAACATGAAGATGGGCGTTGATTCGTATGAGCGTGTATTTGCCAAGATGCACAAATTTGGCATAGCATCCATTGCAGGGTTTATGTTTGGTTGGGATAGCGATACACCCCAAACAATCCAGCAGCGTGTGGATTATATTCGACGCTCAAGCGCCGATTCCTTTCAAACCACCATTGTTACACCCCTGCCCGGAACTCGTTTGTTTACGAAGTTGGAGTCCGAAGGCAGGTTTATAAATCATAACTTCCCAACTGATTGGCAGTTGTTTGACTATGGTGATTTGGTTTTTGAGCCCAAACTTATGAGCCATCCCGAGTTTAGCGAGGCTTTCAAGAGCGCGCTCCAACAAATTTATGAACCTAGCCATCTGCGGCGGAAGTTCTTTAAATCGTGGTACAACCTCGGAAGTTTTACCACAGCCTATTGGAGCTATATGAGCAATTGGAACTACCGCAATATGCACATTCAAGATGGGAAACAAGTTAAAAATTGGTTTTTAAAAACGTAATTGTATGGAAGAGACTAAAAAGCGGAGCCTACTCCTAATAAATCCTGTAAACCAAAGTCGAACAGGTTTTTCGCAAGACCCCGTTTCTAAAATGCCTCCCTTAGCGCTTGGCATGGTAGCGGCTTGTACCCCAGATACATGGAAAGTACGGATAATGGATGAAAACTTTCAGAAAGCTTGGTACCGGCCTGCCGATTTAGTTGGCTTAACGGCCTATACCCAAAATGCCTCGCGTGCCTACGAAGTTGCTGCTATGTACCGTGCCAAGGGCGTGCCTGTTGTAATGGGTGGCATTCATGCCTCCATGATGCCCGATGAAGCTTTACAATATGTGGATGCTGTGGTAATTGGTGAGGCCGAATTAGTTTGGGGGAAGCTTCTTGCCGACTTTGAAGCTGGAAATCTACAACGCATCTATAAAGGAGAGGGATATGCTGATTTAAAGACCATTCCACATGCCCGTCATGATTTGTTTCATCCATCCTATTGGTATAGAACCATTCAGACCTCTAGAGGTTGCCCCTATGATTGCGACTTTTGTACCGTAACGGCTTTTAATGGTCGTATTTATCGGCAACGCCCTGTTGAAGAGGTTCTTGACGAATTAGAGAAAAATCTTGGAAAGTTCAAAAGTGTAATTTTTGCTGACGATAACCTTGTGGGCCAAAACAAGCGACAACGTGAAAACGCACTCAACCTATTTAAGGGAATTGTAGAAAGAGGCCTTAAATTTCAATGGTTTACACAAGTGACCGTTGATATTGCCGAAGACGATGAAATTTTGGAATGGGCAGCCAAAAGCGGATGTAAAATCTTGTTGGTAGGCATTGAAGCCGAAACCACCGAAGGCCTTGATTACATGAATAAAACCGTAAATAAGCGAAAAGGTGGCATTGCGTACTATAAAAAGGCGTTTAACAAAATTAACAAGCATGGTATTGCAGTGTTGGGCACGTTTATTCTTGGCTTAGAAACCGATACGGCACAAGATATTCGGAATAGAGCAGACTTCATTGTAAAATCACGCGTTGATGGCGTACAGTGTAGCATTTTAACACCTTTTCCGGGAACAAAGCTTTATAACCGCATTAAGGCCGATGGCAGGATAGCTTGTACCAACTTCCCCGAAGATTGGAACCACTTTAGGTTTATGGATTTGGCTTTTTATCACCCCAAAATGGAAACAGAAGTGCTGGCCGATGAAATTGAAAAGGCTTGGCGAAAAATCTACAAGCCTTCATTCATATATTATAAGTTTTTCTTAACCCTTTGGAAAACGAAGTCAATTTCAGCTGCATATTGGGCATTCTTTTCCAATTTTAGGTACCGTCGTGATGTACTGCAAGTGCCAATTCGCCGAAACTTCGATTAAAAGGCCATTGATTAGTTTTATTGCTTAAACATAGAGCCCATTTATGATATTAGCATATCGTTGGGTCAAATGTTTTCGTTTCATTTTCATCGATGGTGTTAGCTCGCCAGTGTCAATAAGCCATTCGTCGGGGAGCAAGGCAAATTTCTGGATGGTTTCATTTTCTTTGATGCCGAGCCCATTGATTTTTTTTATCTCTTGTTCAAAAAGCTTTACTACTTTTTCGTTTTCAACCATTTGCTTATTGTTCTCAAAATGTAGATGATGGGTGTGGCACCATTCCTTTACATAATCGAAATTGGGTTGAATGAGTGCCACCAGATAATTCCGGTTTTCGCCAATAACCAAAGCCTGAGTAATGAAAAACGATTGCTTTAGCTTGCTTTCCAACACTTCTGGATACACATAAATGCCCGAATTGATCTTAAAAATGTCCTTCTTACGGCCGGTTATCTTCAGAAACGCTTCTTCATCAATCATTCCCAAGTCGCCCGTATGCAACCAGCCTTGTTCATCAATGGCTTCAGCAGTCCATTCGGGATGTTTGTAATAGCCTTTCATTACATTGGGGCCTTTTACCAAAATTTCCCCCTCATCCGAAATCTTGACCAGCACGTCGTGTATTACATGCCCAATAGTTCCGGCCTTTATCCCATCCTCGGTGTTATACGAAACGAGTGGTGCGGCTTCGGTTAATCCATATCCTTCGTACACTGGGATGCGTGCCGCCCAAAATATATGCAACAGATGAACCTGTACACTGGCGCCACCACAAATTATTTTAATCATGTTGCCGCCCAATGCCTCACGCCATTTGCTAAAAACCAGTTTGTTGGCTAGATTTAGCTGCCAATTGTACCACCAGCCAAATTCGCGGTGTAGCTCGTATTGTTTAGCTAGGTTTAAGGCCCAATCGAAAATTAGCCGTTTAACTCCTTTCAGTTCATGGCCTTTTTTAAGGATTCCCTCATACACCTTTTCGAGCAGCAATGGAACCGTAACAAGGATGTGCGGTTTGATTTCGCGAAAGTTGGCCAATATATTGTTCACGCTTTCAGAGTAATACACTGATATGCCAAGGTATTGACCAATGTAATTTACCATCCGTTCGTACGAATGCGAAAGCGGGAGGTAGCTTAAAATAGAATAGGTATGATTTAGCCTAATAGTGAATGCCGCCACTAGTACGTTTGAAATGTGGTTTTTATGGGTTAGCATCACGCCTTTGGGCGCACTAGTGGTTCCTGACGTATAAATGATGCTGGCCAAATCGTCTTGGCTTATTTGGGCTTTGCGTTGTTCAAGATTTTCAATAACTTGGTTCTTGCTCCCTAATTCTATAAGCTCCTGAAAGTTTGATGTATCTGCAATTTCGTCAAACGTATAAATGTGCTTTAGTGAAGGTAATTGCGTACGTACAGCCATCACTTTGCCCAACAAATACTTGCTCGACACAAAAATGGCCTTCACCTCAGCCTCGGTCAACACATAGGCAAGTTCTTCATCGTTTATGGTTGGATAAACTGGGACATGAACGGCCCCAACTTGTAATAGCCCCATATCCACAAAGTTCCACTCGGGCCGGTTATTGCTGAGCGTAGCAATTTTATCGCCTTTCTCAATCCCTAATGCCAACAGGCCATAGCTAACCAAAGTACTGTAGTGTACATAATCGGAAGATGAATAGGTGACCCATTTTCCGCTTTTTTTTCCGGCTAATGCAACATTTTTATTGTAACGTTCTAAGGAATAAGGTAGTATGTCGAAAATCCGTTCAATTTGCATAAGGCAAAGGTTAAGTTTAAGCAAGATTACAAACCGCAAAACTACACAATTAACCAAATGGTGAAACAAGAATTCAACCCATCAATCCAACCGTTGAAGATTATCGAAGGGTAAATGGTTCAGGGTGAAGGGTTCAGGGTAAAGCTTGCCCAACCGAAGAATGAGGGTGGGGGTACAAGGTAAATGGTTCAGGGTGAAGGGCAAACCCGGTGGCTGAGCCCGATGAAGCCACGAAGGGTGGGGATGTGAAGATATGAAGATATGAAGATGCTGTCGCGAAGCGGCAGTCCCGAGACTTCGGGATGAAAATATGAAGATGTGGGGATAGCTTGCCCTGCGGTGGTTGAGCCTGTCGAAACCCCGAAGGGCGAAGATTTTGGGATTTGAAAATGGGAAAACAAATCAACCCATCAATCCATCAACCAGCCTCTAACTCCAGGAAAATCCTGAAAATTGAAACTTGTTTTGGACAAATTCATTTTTTAATAGTAAATTTGTCCAATTTAAACGATTACCCATGATAATTCCCAGAGACTTAAGTAACAAGACAACTGGGACGAGCCGGTATATCCTATACACTTTTGGGGCAAAAATGGGGCAAATAGGGCAATTGCCGGGCATAAAAACACACAGATACTGTAAAACTATTGAATTCATAAACAATCACTACCCCGAGGTAAAAAATGCAAAACAATTACAGTACATCTGCTTGTTGATATTTACCGTGCAAAATTAATATTAAATTTTAAAATTGCTCGGTTAGTTATTGCTATAATCCCAAAGCCTTATTATACAGTAGGTTGTAATTTATTGCAAGCGAGTAGGCCACTTGATGCTATCTGTTTTTGAATCTTCTCGATTGCCGGATCCGCAAAACGAATTGGTTCTAGAAAGTACTTTTTAGCTGTATTTAGTTAATGTCTAATATATTACATTATGTTTACGCAAATTTAAAGTTGAACTTAGCAATTTGCATAAGGCAAAGCTTAAGTTTAAGCAAGAATACAAACCGCAAAACTACACAGTTAACCAAATGGTGAAACACCGTTTGCTAACCGAGAGTAAGAGTTTGTTTTATAGGCAAGAAATGGGAAACGCTAATCTAAAGTTTATGGCTCTTCGCTGTTTTTTGTGGGTAATTATAATGAGTTTAATGAAGATTTG